>JAQSDJ010000242.1 GCA_029945855.1 Lacunisphaera sp. | reverse complement strand
CAACTCCCCGAAAGCCGCGTCGTCGTCATCGGTCCCAGCAGGAGCACCTCGACGACCATGCCTTGCGCGATATCCACCAGACCGGACCGACCACAGCCGGAACTGATGCCGTCAGGATCAAACCTCACGAGGGCCACGCCGAGGGCGATGAGCAGCAAAGCCGCCAGTCCGCCCCGGCGGAACAGGCTTCGCCTGGGTTCCCCCAAGTGCCCGGTGTCTAGGATCGACATGCGGGCACTCTAACGAATCAGTGGGTTCCAATGCCACCGGCCTGTTTCCAAGCCGCGACGGATTTCCTCCAGAAAATCCGCCCGGCCATCCCAATGATCAGGCCCGTCTCAGCAGAAACGCCCCCGCCCCGTCATGGCCGTCCTTCCACGGGTAGGCCTGGACGCTTTTCTCCAGCTTGAACGGCCCGCCGGCGCGGCTGTCGAAGAAGGCCTTGACGACCTGCTCGTTCTCCTGGCCGTCCACGCTGCAGGTGCTGTAGACCAGCCGGCCGCCGGACTTCACCAGCCGGGCGGCGGCATGGAGCAGCTCGAGCTGCTGCTCGGCGTGGCGCGCAAAGTCGCCGTCCTGCAACCGCCACTTCACGTCGATGCGATGGCGCATCACGCCGGTGTTGGAGCACGGGGCGTCGAGCAGCACGGCGTCGTATTCCTCGGGCAGGTTGAGGTTGCGGTAGAAAACGGTGTTCACCTTGCGCAGGTCGGCCTCGACCAGCGCCACCTCGACGCCGGCGGGGGCGCGGGAGAGATTTTCCTTCAGGCGGACCAGGCGGATGTCGGTCTTGCCCGGCGCGGCGGGCTCGTCGAGCGCCACGATCTTGCCCGACTTCATGAGGTCGGCGATGAACAGGCTCTTGCCGCCCGGCGCGGCACAGGCGTCCAAAATGGTCTCGCCGGGCTGCGGCGCCAGCAACTCGATGCAGAGCCGGGTCGAGGGATCCTGCACATAAAGCGCACTCTCGCCCACCAGACGGCGGACCTCGTCCCATTTGCCGGCCTTCACTTCATAAAAACCCGGCCATTTTGTGGGCGCGAGGAACTCGGGCACCGGCGCCTCAATCCGCCAGCGGGCATAAACCGGCGCAGGTTGCTGGTTCCATTCGAGCAATAGGCGGGTCGTGGCGGCGCCGAACTGCTGCGTCCAGCGGGCCACCAGCCATTCCGGATGTGCCAGCTCCGTAGCCATATCCGCAGGTTTCTCGGCCAGGCGCAGGGCCAGCTTCCGGGCCACCGCGTTGACCAAACCTGCCTCCTTGGCGCTGCAGACGGTCTTCGCCTTCTCGACGGCATGGTGGATGACCTTGGCCGTCAAATCGGCTCCGCCCTCCAATAGTTCGAATCCGGCCACCGTCAGCAGGGCCCGGACCTTCGTGCGGGGCGGGCGGGCCATCAGGCCGGCCAGTGCCGATTCAATGCGGCTCGACCAGCGGACCACCCCGTAGAAGAGTTGCTGGGCCCGGGCGCGCTCCTGGCCGGCCAGGCCTGTTGGAAGTCCTTCCAGCAGCGTGTCCACCCGTTCTGCCCGGGCGAGCCAGCGCTCGGTCAGGCCAACCGCGGCTTCCCAGCCACCGAAGTTGAATTTCGACGCTCCGGAGGCTTTTACCAAACCCTGTTTGACATCTTCTACCATTATCCACTCAACTAATCGGTTCACCGACTAGATACGCAATTATGAATTCCGAAGCCATCTCCGCGACCCTCAGCAAGCACCCCGCCCTCAAGGCGTCCAAAGCCAAACTCGAAGCCATGGAACCGGGTGCCTACGTGGTCCACCGGAGCTGGGGTTTCGGCCAGATCAAGGCCTACGACGACGCCGACCAAAAGCTCGTCATCGATTTCAAGGGCAAGAAAGGCCACCGCATGGACCCCGCCTTCTGCGTCGGCAGCATGGACGTCCTCCCGGCCAAGCACATCCTCGCCCGCAAGGAGACCGACTCCGCCAAGGTCAAGGAGCTCATCACGGAAGACCCCGTGCAGCTCGTCATCGACACCCTTTCCGCCTACCCGAACAAGGCCGCCAGCGCCATCGAGCTGGAGATCGTCCTGACCCAGGTCGTCGGCGAGGAAAAATTCAAGCGCTGGTTCGCCAACGTCAAGAAGCAGCTCGTCAAGGACCCGCGCGTCGGCGTCCCGGTCAAGAAGACCGACTGCTACGTGGTGCGCGACGAGCCCGTCTCCGCCGAGTCGGAGATCATGGAGGAGTTCACCAACACCCGCTCCGCCCGCCGCCGCATCTCCCTCGCCGAGGACCTCCTCGCCGCCTCCATCAAGGACGAGGCCAAGCAGTCCCTCGGCACCGTCCTCAACGGCATCACCGAGGCCGTGCGCGACAGCAACCAGCTCGACACCTCCGAGCGCCTCTACGGCGCCTTCGTCCGCGACGAGCTCGCCAAGATCCTCGGCCACGCCGGCGCCATCGCCGGCCCGACCCAGTCCGAGCTCATCCGCGAGGTCCGCGGCCTCTCCGCCATCGCCGACAAGATCCCCGTCCACTTCCAGTCCCGCTTCCTCGACCTCGTCAAGGAGACGCACCCGCTCGAGTGGCGCGAGATCGTCTTCGCCCTCCTCAAGACCTCCCAGGGCAAGTTCACCACTGAGTGCATCAATTTCCTCCTCGAGAACGGCCAGGGCGACGAGCTCGCCGCCGCCCTCAAGCGCTGGAAGACCGAGCAGAACCTCCGCGCCCCCGTCCTCCTCTGGATCATCAAGAACCGCCACTCGAAGAAGTTCGCCAAGCTCCTCAACGAGCTCGTGACCCCGCGCCTCCTCGGCGCCATCTTCTTCGCCATCGACTACGAGGCCCTCCAGTCCGCCGGCACCCGCCGCATCCCCCTCGGCGAGGTCCTGAGCGACGACACCGACCTCATCTCCGACCTCCTCGCCACCGCCGACACCGAGACCGCGCGCGACCTCGCCAACAGCCTCCTGCTCAACCAGGGCTTCGAGGAACTCACCAAGAAGTCGCTGCTCGCCCGCTTCATCAAGCTCTTCCCCTCCCTCCAGTCGCTGGTTTCCGGCGAGGCCGAGACCAAGGACGAGCAGTTCTTCGTCTCCCGCGAGAGCTACGAGAAGAAGCGCGTCGAATACGAGGAAATCGTCTCCAAGCGCATCCCGGAAAACTCCAAGGCCATCTCCGTCGCCCGCGAGCACGGCGATCTCAAGGAAAACTCCGAGTTCAAGATGGCCAAGCAGGACCAGTCCGTCCTCATGGGCCAGAAGGCCCAGCTCGAGCGCGACCTCGCTCGCGCCCGCATCACCGACTTCTCCGAGGCCACAACCGACCAGGTCAGCGTCGGCACCGTGGTCGACCTGCGCGATGTCGCGACCGGCAAGGCCGTCCGCTACTCCGTGCTCGGCGCCTGGGACAGCGACCCCGACGCGCACCGCATCGCCTACAAGACCCCGCTCGGTCAGGCCCTCATGGGCAAGAAGGTCGGTGAGCACGTCAAGATGCGCATCGACACCACGAACCACGAATACCAGATCGCGGGCATCGTCCGCTACGTGGACGCCAAGCAAGGCTAAGCTCGCAAGGTGGAGCCCGGCCTCCGGACGGGCTTCGTCTTTCAAGCCGCGCCCCCGCGCGGCTTTTTATTGGGCAGGGCGAATCGTCTGGATGAGCCGTTTCGACAAGCCCACGACCCCAGCCTGTCGCGGGGCTTCGGCTCGTCGGGACGACTCGCCCTACCGACCTTTCCCTCCCCCGCTCTTGTCAACCGGTCCGATTCTCCCCATAGGTCTGGGGCCCGATGAACACCTCCTGGGACTACCTGAAAATCCTCTCCGATCCCACCCGGCTGCGCCTGCTGGCGCTGCTCCTGAAGGAGGAACTGTCCGTCGCCGAGTTGCAGGAAATCCTCGGCATGGCCCAGTCGCGCATCTCCTCCCAGCTGGCGCTGCTCCGGCAGGCCGGCTTCGTCCACGACCGCCGCGAGGGCAAGAAGGCCTTCTATTCGCTCCGGACCACCCTCGCCCCGAAGCAACTCGCGCTGCTCCGCGCCGCCTGCGACTCCGTGGCCGAGCTGCCCGAGTCCGCCGAGGACCGCGACAACCTCGACCGCACGCTGCAGAAACGCCGTCGCGTCTCCGAGCAATATTTCAACCTCATCGCCGGCCGGCTCGGCAAAGGCTACTGCCCCGGCCGCACTTGGGAGGCCATCGGCCATCTCGCCCTCCGCCTCGTGCCGGCCATCACCGTCGCCGACCTCGGCGCCGGCGAAGGCCTCGTGTCCCAGCTCATCGCCCACCGCGCCGAGCGCGTCTGGTGCATCGACAATTCACCGCGCATGGTCGAGGTCGGCAGCGAACTCGCGAAGAAAAACGGCCTGGCCAACCTCACCTACAAGCTCGGCGACATCGAGTCGGTGCCGCTGCCCGACAAATCCGTGGACCTCGCCATCCTTTCCCAGGCGCTGCACCACGCCAGCCACCCGCAAACCGCGGTCAACGAGGCCTTCCGCATTTTGAAGCCCGGCGGCCAGCTCCTCGTGCTCGACCTGAAGGAGCATGATTTCGAGAAGGCCCCCGAGCTCTACGGCGATCTCTGGCTCGGCTTCAAGGAAAGCGCCCTGCACGGCTTTTTGAAGAAAGCCGGTTTCCAGAAAGTCGAGGTCACCGCCGTCTCCCGAGAGGAGAACGAGCCGTATTTCGAGACGCTGCTGGCCAGCGGGGTGAAGGGTGGCAAATAATCGGGGACTGCGCTCCGCCGCGGCCGGGGTCCACTCACCCAGCCCACCAGGCACGTGGCCCGCCTAGAAACTGAAATTTGCCGCGTAAATCGCCCGCTCCGCGGCCTGCGTCATTTCCCGCCACTTCGCCACGCCCCAGGGATTGCCGGTGCCGGTGGTGTTGATGAACCTGGGCAGCGCCTCGTCGTAGCGGAAGGCGGCGTTGCCGTTGAGCGCGATGGTCCGCGCGATCACCGAACCCCAGAGTTCGCCGCTGCCCGTGATGCTGAAGTTCGCATTGGGCGCGTTGATCGCGGTCACCGTGGTGGCGTTGCCCGTCATGGTGATGGTCTGGCTGGTGCCGGTGTTGGTGCCGTAGATCAGGCAGCTCGCGGCATTCGCGTTGGCGTTCGCCATGCCGTTCCCGCCGATGTCCATGTTTCCGTTGGTGTAAATCGCGAGCGTGCCCGTGTTCGCGATGTCGATCTTGCCGGTGCCGCCGATCGCCAGCGCCGTCGCTCCGGCATGGCCCTGCAGGTAGAGCACCACATTGCCGGCAACGTTCAGTTCGTCATTGCCCCCGAGCACCACCCCGGCGCCGGAGGCGAAGTTATAGTAATACTTGCCATCCGCCGCCGGCAGATCGCCCGCGCGCGGCAGGGTGGTGTCGGCGGTGATGCTGGTCGTGATGGTGCTGTAGGTCGCCGGCAGCGGCGGCGCCACCGGCGTGGTGAGGTTGCTCGAGAAATTCGTGTCGACCAGGGTCGCATCCCAGCCCGTTCCCGTCGGACTGTCCGTCAGGATCGCCCCGCCGGTGTGCGCCACCGTGCCGCCCCCGGTGCCGACGTGGCCGAAAATGTCGCCGCCCGACGTGTTGATCGCATCGGGGGCGCCGCTGAGGGTGCCCACGAAGGCGTGGGCGGACATCGCCCCGCTGGTGTAGCCGACCGCCGGGGTGGCGGGATTGTTGTCCGGATCGGAATTCCAACTGGCGACATCGGTGCTGTTCGAGAAGGTGATCGTCTCGCGGGCGACGAGGCCCCCGGCAAAGACAGTCCGGCGCTTCAGCGTGATCTCCACCAACCGGCTCAAGCCCAGCCCGCTGGCGGGCAGAACCGTCGCCTTGGCCACCAGCTTGGGCGACGTGCCCGGGGCCGGGTTGTAATCGGTGACGTAAACCTGGATCGTGCCGATGGCGCGGTTATCCAGCGACAGGTTGGAGGTTTTCAGCGTCGCGACCGGGCCATTGATGGTCCAGCCGGTCCACGCCGCCGCCGGGTTGGCGGCTTCATCGAGCAGGTTGTAGCATTCCAGCCCCTGCTCCAAGCCCTGCTCCGCCAAGGCCAGCGCCGTCGTGTTCAGAAAGGCTCGGTCGGCCTGGGTGTAGGAGTTGCTGGCCAGCCGGAGGTAGCTCGTCAGGGCGATGGCGATGATGATGCTGAAGAGCAGGCACGTGATGAGCACCGAGCCCCGGTGATGGACGGACGGCTTCATTTCAATTGGAGGGTTTGTTGCGCAGGACATAGGACGCCGAGACCACGAGGGTGTTCTGGTCCACGGTCGTCGCCCGGATCGTGCGCAGGTTCATGGTGAGTTGCAGGCGCTTGGTCAGCAGCTGGCTCGTCGCCACCGCGTTGGTGCGGGTATAACGGGCGAAATTCAGCGCGGTCACGTTGCGGGCCAGCACATAGCGGGTCGCGGTGGAACCGGCCTCGCCGGGCAGGCGGTAAAAGCTGCGCGCCGTCGGGCCCGCCGCGGCGCTGTCATAGGCATAGGTCACGCGGTTCCCGGTGCCGGCGTAGTTGTCCGGCACGGTCAGCGTGACCGAGGTGGCGCTGTTCCAGGTGAGGTTCGAGGCCATGCGCACATCCTGGGCGAACTCGTCGACGGCCCGGCGCGACTGGGCCTCCATGTCGGCGTAATTCGCGGCGGACAACCCGGAGCGACCCATCATGAGGACCACGGACAGCACCCCGGTCAGGATGAAGGATCCGATTCCACCGGCGACCATCAGCTCCACCAGCGTGAAGCCGGCCCCGTGCCGGGATTCAGGTCTGGCTGTAGAAATAATCATAGAGGCCGTTGCGCGAATAGCGCAGGGAGAGCTCGCGGGAAAGCGGCCGGCGGTCCGCCCCCGTCCAGTCGACCCGCAGGGTGATCAGGCGCGTGCCGGTCTTCGGGTCCGCGAGCGTGCGCGTGAGGGTGAAGCGGTTGCCCACAAAGGCATTCGCCGTGAAGGTAGCATCCAACGCGACCTGGGTGGCGCTCGCGGGCAGCGTCTCGACCATGCTCCAGTCGGCCAGCCGCATCTTTTCCATTTCACTCTGGAGCACCTGGGACGCAATGTTCAGGTCCCGGGCGTTCTGCAGGCTGATGAAGGCGCGCTGCAGGGTCGTGATGGAGGTCGTGAGCACCAAGGCCATGAACATGGCGGCCATCGCCACCTCGGCGATGGTGACCCCGCGCGACCGGCGCGACCAGCAGGAGCGGTTGGGACCGGATTTCATGGCAGGAACGGAGGCAGCGAAAGGGCCGCGATGCCCCACTGCTTGGATTTTTCATCCTGCGCCAGCAACACCTCGAGCCGGACGACCGTGCCGTCGGCCAGCTCGGCCTGCCCGGTGACACGGCTGGTCACGACCGCCGCGGCATTCTCGCCCATGGGCATCGTGCCGAAAACCGGCGTGCCGAAAACCGTGACGCTCATCACGGCACCGTGCCGGGCCAAGGCGGCAAGGCCCCTTTCCACCCGCTTCGTCAATTCGTTGGGATGCGTGACCGGGAGCCGGTGCCAGAACAGCGGATGCGCCCGGGCAAACAGGGCCGGCGCTTTCCATTCGCCGCCGAAGGACCGCACCGCTGATTCGGTAAAGGCCTGCACGGACGCGGCGCCCCCGCCGCCCGTCAATGCGAGCGACTGGAAATAGCCGGCATGCGCGCTGACCGGCTCGGGCAGCGCATGAATCCAGATTGCCAGACTGAAGGCCGCGGCCACCGACAGTCCGAAAATCTTTTCGAATCGGGTGAGCGCCCTCCCCTTCGGCAGCGGATTGAACCGGCCCAGGTTCAGTTTCTGGTTGCGCCGTTCGACGCTGTCCGCGGCCTGCTTGAGCACCTCCGCCAAGGAACGTTTGTAGCGCACCCGGATGGGCTTGGGCTGGGCGGTCTGCATCGCCGAATAATTGATGGTCACGGGCATGGTTGAAGTATGTTGCGGAAGCGTCGGACAGTCTAGACTGCCGACGTCCTGCATCGCCTAATCGGCCGGTTTCACGATCGGTTCACACACGCAAAGCCCTCTGAGGGATTATGCTAGGTAATTACCGGCCAATGCGGGCGCTCCGGCTAGGGTGAAACCAAAACGCGATGATGCCATTGGGCCCTGATCCCCTAACCCACCTTGTCGGCACCCGGTTTTCCCGGGCTTCGGCCGGCCGTCCCCGGTGCCTCAAACCGCTTTCATCCGCTCGTTGTAGAAGGCCTCGATGAGCGCGTAGGTCTTGGCCGGATCGGTCTGCGCCAGGGCCGCGACGGCGAGCTCGCGGGCGTCGCTCATCTTCATCGCGCGGATCAGGAACTTCACCGCGGGCATCAGCGTGGGCGTCATGCTCAGCTCGTCCACCCCGAGCCCGAGCAACAGCGGGGCAAACAGCGGATCGCCCGCCATCTCGCCACAGACGCTGACCTTGATCTTTTTCGCATGGCCGGTGTCGACGATCAGCTTGAGGATGCGGATGACGGCCGGGTGCGCCGGGTCGTAGAGGTGGGCGATGCGGTTGTTGCCGCGGTCGATGGCCAGGAGATATTGGATGAGGTCGTTGGTGCCGATGCTGAAGAAGTCGCATTTCTCGGCCAGCACGTCGCCCGCGATCGCGGCGCTGGGGATCTCGATCATCGTGCCGGCGCGCAGTTGCTCGTCAAACGCCTGGCCGCGCTCCTTCAGCTCGGCCCGCGCCTCGTCGAGCAGCGCGTTGGCGCGGTCGAGTTCGTCCGCGCCGCTGATCATCGGATACATCAGCTCGACCTTGCCGTGTGCGCTGGCGCGCAGGATGGCGCGGAGCTGGTTCTTGAACATCCCCGGATTCTGCAGGCACATCCGGATCGCGCGGAACCCCAGGAAGGGATTCGCCTCCGGGCCGATCAGGTGCGGGTCGCCCGGCAACGGCTTGTCGCCGCCGACGTCGAGCGTGCGGATGGTGACCGACGCGGGCGCGAGGCCGCTGACGATCTCCCGGTAGGCCGCATACTGCTGTTCCTCGGTCGGGATGCGCTCGGCGCTCAGAAAGAGATATTCCGTGCGGTAGAGACCGACGCCCTCCCCGCGGTATTGCTTCACCAGCGCGACCTCGTCGGGCTTCTCGATGTTGGCGCGGAGCGGCACGTCCACGCCGTCCAGCGTGCGGGACGGCTGCTCGATCACGGCCATCAGCCGCGACTCGAAGGACTTTTGCGCCTTCTCGATCTTGCCGTAGCGAAACAGGGTCTGCTCGGTCGGGTTGACGATGACCACGCCGTCGTAGCCATCGACCATGATCCAGTCGCCGTTCTGGAGCCGGGTCGTGAGATTGCGCGCCCCGACGACCGCGGGGATCTTCATCGACCGGGCGACGATGACGGCGTGGCTCGTGCGGCTGCCGCCGTCGGTCACGATGCCGAGCGCGGCGCTGCGGTCGACCCCGGCCGCCTCCGACGGCGAGATGTCCTGCGCCACGATGATGCGCTTGTCGACCAGCTGCGTCAGGCTGCCCGCGGTCTGGCCGAGCAGGACGTGCAGCACGCGCTTGGCCACGTCCTTGATGTCGGCTGCGCGCTCGCGCAGGTATTCGTCGTCGATCTCGGCGAACGCCTTGATGTAGCGCTCGGCGACCGCGTTGAAGCAGGTCTCGATGTTCAGCCCCGACTTTTGGAAATCGCGGATGGTCTCGCCGATCAGCGCCTGGTCCTCGAGCACCATCTGGTGGGCGTCGAAGATGAGGGCCTCCTCCTCGCTCAGGTTCTTGGTCACCTGCGCCTGGATCTGCGAAATCTGCTGCCGGGTGACGACCAGCGCCTGCTCGAAGCGGGCGATCTCCGCCACGCGCTTGTCGGGATCAACCGTATACCGCGGGATTTCCAGCTCGCTCTGCAGGTAGAGGAACACCTGCCCGTAGGCGATGCCTTTGGAGGCGGCTATGCCCTGGATGACGAGTTCGCTTTTGGTGTTGGGGTCCATGCGCGAGGGCTGCGCAATTAACAAGCCGCCACGCGGTGCGGTCAATGCGGAACTAGGCTGGCATTAGCCGGATGGCGGAACCTGACCGCGGGTGTTCCGGCCCGGCGCCCGCGGAAAAATCACCCGATCAGCCGGGCCTCCCGCACGAAGGCCGCCGGACCCCAGCATTCGCGGATGAGTGCCACCACCGGGGCCGTGACAAAATCATCCTGCAGGAGCGCGAAGCACGCGCTGCCGCTGCCGCTCATCCGCGCGGCGAGGCCGGATTCCGCGCGCAGTTTTCCGAGCAGCACGGGCAGCGCTCCATACTTGGCGAACGCGACGCCCTCCATGTTGTTGAACAAAAGTTCCTCCGCCGGCGCGCCGCCGCGCAGCCAGCCGGCCAGACGGTCTTCGGCTGCCGGCGCCGGCAGGTAATGCGCGGGCGCGCCGCGCGCCATGCGGTCGTAGGCCCAGGGCGTGCTAATGCCGAAGGAAGGCTTGAACAGCAGCACGCGCCGGCCGCGCAGCCGGACCGCCGCCGCCGCGGGCAGCGCCTCGACCTGCTCGCCCCGCCCGCGCATCACGACCGGCGCATTCTTGAGAAACAGCGCGCAATCCGAACCGAGCCCGGCGGCGAGCCCGGCCAGCGCGGCTTCACCCAGCGGTTCCCCGGCGAGCCGGTTCAGGGCCCGCAGCGCCGCCACGGCGTTGCTGCTGCCGCCGCCCAATCCCGCGCCCAGCGGGATGCGCTTGGTCAGCTGGAAATGCACTCGGCCGGAGTGGCCCGTGGCCGCGGCAAAGGCTTGTGCCGCCTTCAGGATCAGGTTGCTCCCGTCCCGCGGCACCGCGGGCACATCACACGCCAGGCTGAACTGGCCGCCCGCGCCCGGCGCCTCGCTCCCGGCTTCCAGCTGGTCGCCGAAGTCGAGCGGCGCCGCCACCGACACCAGATCATGGTAGCCGTCCGTCCGCCGCCCGGTCACGGCGAGGAACAGGTTGATCTTGGCGGGCGAGAACTCGGTGATCACCCCTTCAGGCCTAACCGCGAATGGACGCGAATAAACACTAATCCGGGATTCGCCCGGCCCGTTGCTTTTTCCTTCAATTCGTGTCCAATAGTGTCCATTCGTGGTTTCCCCAATGTCCTGTGATCTGATTTTGGCCCTTGATGTCCCCACGCGCGAAGAGGCCGCGCCGATCCTCCGCTCCTTGCGCGGCCAGCTGCGCTGGGTGAAGATCGGCCTGCAGATGTTCACCGCCTACGGCCCCGACTACGTGCGCGAGGTCGCCGGCCTGGGCTTCCACGTCTTCCTCGACCTTAAGCTGCACGACATCCCGAACACCGTCGCCAAGACCGTCGAGTCACTCGCCCCCCTGCCCATCCGGATGCTCACGCTGCACACCGCCGGCGGCGGCGAGATGCTGCGCGCCGCCCGCGCGACCCAGCTCAAGCACAACCCCGACCTGCTCCTGCTCGGCGTCACCGTGCTCACCTCGATGGACTCCGCCGGCCTCGCCGAGATCGGCGTCGCCTCCCCTGCCGCGGACCAAGTCGCCCGCCTTGGCCGGCTCGCCGCCGACTCCGGCCTGCGCGGCCTCGTCTGCTCGCCGCTCGAGGTGGCGCTGCTGCGCCGGCAACTGCCGGCGGACATGCAGCTCGTCACCCCGGGCATCCGCCCCGCCGGCGAGGCCGGCGGCGACGACCAGAAGCGCGTCCTGACCCCCGCCGAGGCCGCGCGCGCAGGCTCGACATATATCGTCGTCGGGCGTCCCCTCCTGAAGGCGGCGGGCCCCGCCGCCGCCGCCCGCATGATCCT
>JAQSDJ010000241.1:7299-11726 GCA_029945855.1 Lacunisphaera sp. | reverse complement strand
CTCGTATCAAACTCCTCAGACTTTATCCGAAATTATAGACGTTACGGGATACTAGCATGGCGCGTCTGAACACAAACACCCTCCGGGAAAAGCTGGTCTGGCTGATCATGGCGGCCAGTGTCAGCGCCCTCCTCGTGGTGGTGGCCGCGGCGGTGGTTTACGAGGCCACCACGTTCCGGCCCCGCGTGCGCGAGCAGTTGAACCAGGAGGCTTTCATCCTCCGGCAGGTGTTGCTGGCGCCGCTGGCCTTCGACGACAAGGACAGTGCCGCCAATTACCTCAAGACCCGGCAGGCCCTGCCGGAAATCGCCGCCGCCGCGGTTTACGACAGCTCCGGCCTGCTTTTCGCCTCCTACCGACGGACCAACGTCGCCCCCGCGGCGGTCCCCCCGGTCGCTCAGCCCGGCGGGTTAGAGTTCAGCCAGGGCCAGGTCGCATTCTGGCAACCACTGGAACATGGCACCGGCCATCTCTATCTCCTGCGCGACCTTCCGCCCCTCTATGCCCGGTTGGCCCAGTATGCCATTCCCCTCGGGGCGGTGCTGCTCGCGCTGCTGCTGGTCGGCATCATGCTCCTGCGCGGCGTGCACCGCAACTTCCTGGGGCCCCTCGCCGACCTGGTCCAGACCACCGACCGCATCACGCGGAACAACGACTATGCCCTCCGGGCGCGCGTGCAGCAGGAGGACGAGTTGGGCGCCCTGGCCCGGTCCTTCAACCTGATGCTCGACGCGGTCGGCGAACGCGACTCCGCCCTGCGGGCCGCCTCCGCGCACCTCCAGTCCGTCTTCGCGGCCGCGACCGAGGTCGCGATCATCGCCACTGATGCCGAGGGCAAGGTCACCCTCTTCAACACGGGCGCGGAGCGGATGCTCCGCTACCCGGCGACCGAGGTGATTGGGCAAGCCACGCCCGAGCTCTGGCATCTGCCGGAGGAAGCTCAGGCGCTGGCCGCGGAGGTATCCGCCCAACTGGGGCGGACCGTGGGCGGATTCGAAGGCATGGTCCATCTGGCCCGGATCGGGCAGCAAGGCGCCCGGGAATGGACCTTCGTCCGCAAGGACGGCTCGCGCTTCCCCGTCCAGCTGGTGGTCACCGCGGTCCGCGATCCGCAGGACCGGATCACGGGCTACCTCGGCGTGGCGAGCGATATTTCCGAGAGAAAAGGCATCGAATCACAGCTGCGGCAGCGCGAGGAACGCTTCCGTTCCTTGATCGAGAATGCCTCCGACATGATCACGGTGATGAATCGCGCGGGGGTCATCCGCTACCAAAGCCCCTCGGCCGAGCGTGTCCTCGGCTACCCGCCGGAAAAACTGACAGGACTGAATGTGTTCACGCTGGTGCACCCCGCCGACGTGGCTCTGGCGCGAAAGTCCATGCAGCAGGCGTATCAGAACAAGACCCAGCTGACGATCAGCCTGCGCCTGCGGCACGCCGACGGGAGCTGGCGCCAGATCGAAGCCATCGGGCGCGGCCTCCAGGAGTCGATTGACGGCGGAAAGGTCATCATCAACGCCCGTGACATCACCGACAGCACCAAGCTGGAGGAGCAGTTGCGCCAGACCCAGAAGCTTGAGGCGATCGGCCAGCTCTCCGGCGGCGTGGCCCACGATTTCAACAACATTCTAACCGCCATCATGGGCCATACCGGCCTCCTCGGGCTGGATCAGAGCCTGTCGGCCGATGGCCGCGAATCGCTCGCCGAGATCAAACGCTCGTCGGAACGGGCGGCCAACCTCACCCGCCAGTTGCTCGCCTTCAGCCGCCGGCAGGCCATGCAGCTGGTCCACCTCGATCTGAACGTCGTCGTGGCCGAGATGACCAAGATGCTGCAGCGGATCCTGGGCGAGGACATCCGCATGCAGCTGCAGCCCACGCCGCAGGCCACGACCATCCTCGCGGACGCGAGTATGATGGAGCAGATCCTCCTGAACCTCGCCGTGAACGCACGCGACGCGATGCCCGGGGGCGGCCGCCTGATCATCGAAACCGAGGTCAGGACCATCGACGCCTCCATGGTGGCGCTGATGTCCCAATCACGACCCGGCGAGTTCATGTGCCTCAGCGTCAGCGACACCGGCTGCGGCATCGCGCCCGAGATCTTGCCCCGCATCTTCGAGCCATTCTTCACCACTAAGGACGTCGGCAAGGGCACCGGGCTTGGCCTGGCCACCGTCTATGGGATCGTGCAGCAGCACCAAGGCTGGATCCATTGCTACAGTGAGGTGGGCCGGGGCACGGTGTTCCGCGTCTATCTGCCCTTGGTGACGGCGGCCGAGCCGGCCAGCGCCGCCCCCAAGGCCGCCCTGGCCAGCCTACCGCGGGGGCATGAGACCATCCTGCTGGTCGAGGACGAGACGTCCGTGCGCACGCTCGTGCGCAACCTACTGTCCAAGCAAGGCTATCGGATCATCGAGGCGGCGTCCGGGGTCAGCGCGCTGGAGATCTGGCGCCGGCAGGGCCCGGCGATCGACCTGTTGCTCACGGACCTGGTGATGCCGGACGGCGTGGGGGGGCGCGAATTGGCAGCCCAGCTGGCGGTGGACAAGCCCGGATTACCGGTGATCTACACGAGCGGCTACAGCACTGAACTGGCCAGCAAAGGCCTAAAGCTGAAGGACGGGGACAAGTTCCTCGCGAAACCGTTCACGCCGCTGCAACTCCTCGAGGCGGTCCAGACTTCCCTGCAGTGGCGCACGCGCGACCACTAGCCGGCCGGAGGGCCGGGCTTCGCTGTGTTCCGCATGATCAGCCGGGTTTGCATACGCCACTGCGTCGTATTCAGGACGAGCCCGCGCCAAATTCCGGACGTTGCTAGATGTCATCCGGGCCTAGCCAGCGGAAATAGAGGGTGATGAATCTCCGACCTAGCTCGTTCGGCGCCGGGTCCGGGGTGCGCTGGACGATGGCTTCGCAATAGGCGGTGGCTTCGATCTTTGTCGGATCGGCGGGGTTCAGGGCTTCGCCGTAGG
Source organism: Lacunisphaera sp. (assembly GCA_029945855.1). Classification (GTDB taxonomy): domain Bacteria; phylum Verrucomicrobiota; class Verrucomicrobiia; order Opitutales; family Opitutaceae; genus Lacunisphaera. The sequence goes on along the minus strand of JAQSDJ010000241.1, from coordinate 8,751 downwards.
CACGAAGGCGGAAGGTGTCGGAGCGCACGGTCAGCATCGGGCCGACGGCGGGCATGATCTGGGCGGCGGTCGGTGAGCCCGTGGCGGGAAATATTGTGGCGAGGTAGTTGCCGAATGAGGTGATTGATGTGAACGGACCGTTGGGTGACTTTCCGGCCGTTGCGAAAGCCGGCAGGTTGTTTTGTATGGTCGTGCCGCGGGCGGAGACGGTGGCGCTCGTGATGGTCGCAGGAATTCCCGGCACGGTGTTGTAGGTCTGCAGCAAATTGCGCCAGAAGATCGCTGAGTTCATGTTCACGTTCATCATGCCACCGTGGAGTTGATTTCCGCCGAGGGCGCGGCCGGCCAGCGTCACGTGGTGAAAGTTGTCCTGCAGCGTCGAGGGCGACAACGCGGCCGCTGGCGATGGCAGGACGGCGAGTTGTTCGTAGGAGATCACCTTGGACAGATTGGGCGCGTAAGCGGTCAGCGCGTCCCGCAGGCGGCTCTGCGCGTTGGTGGCGCTGGCAAAGATCACCGGCGCCACAACGGGAAACGGCGCCGGCGAATAGGCCGGTGTCTTCACGCCCTCGTCGCTCACGAGGAAGGCATAGTGGCCGATGGTCGCGGCGACGCCGGGTGTCCCAGGCGTCTCGGACACGACAATCGGAATCTTGCCCGCAATGACATGCTCCGAGTTGGCGGCGGGAGCGCCGACGCTGCCGACGGAAACCAGCTCGATGCCCGTCACCCCGTTTGGGAGGGCGGCGGTGGGCGAACTCTGCGCCCCGGAAACCAACCAAGCGACGAACGTGCCGTCGTTCCGCCACACTCCGCACCAATGCCGCGTGGTGTTGCCGGCATTGGCCGCGATGCCCGTAATGCCCGCCATTGCGGTGATGCGCGTGTCGTCACCCGCGTGCCGCTGCAGTTCGCCCAGCCCGACGTTCAGGCCCGTCAGCGCATTCTGCCTCGCCTGCATCTGATAGGCGCCGGCGGCGGAAACTTGTCCGCCCACCTTCACCAGCGCGCTCAAGGCCATGACGGCGAGCACCAGCAGAGCGAGCAGCGCCAGGGTGATGATCAGCGCGAAGCCGCGCCGGCGGGCGGGACGGTGTTTTTGACCACCAAGGAAAGATTCGCGGGGCATTTGAAGAACGGAGGCGGAACTATCAGGCAACCCGCGGGACTGATAGTCCCACCTCCACCCTACCCAGAATTCAGGTAGGGGCGCCGCTCGTCGGCGCCCGCGGGTGGCGTCTTTATTTCGTGTCATTCGTGTGTTTCGTGGGCCTAAAGGTGGGGCGTATTCCATCCGGCAGACCTCCCGCGAATAGCGCGAATGGACGCGAATTTCGGAGAGTTCCCGCCGAACTATTCGCGAGGTTTTCCCGCACCGTTCAGCGACCACAGAAACCGGGTATTTGGGCGACTCTTGATTCGCGTTCATTCGCGTCATTCGCGGGCAACTGG
>JAQSDJ010000241.1:0-7289 GCA_029945855.1 Lacunisphaera sp. | reverse complement strand
TCCGGTTTCATGGCGCGCTCCCCTTCACTTCCACGCGGCGCACATAGACGCGGGAATTCGCTTCGACGACCGCCCACCACCACTCGGCATCGTTGCCAAAATTCCCCGGCCGCGTGATGGTGCCGTTGGCTCTTTCCATGGCGTCGAGTATTCTCGCTCCCTCGTCGGTCAGGATGCGCACCATCACATCCGCCACCACGGGGAAACGATTGGCGTCGCCCGGCGCGAGGGCGTCGGTGGCGGCATGCGAGCGATCGGCGTTGTAGGCCGGATAAATCCGCCGCAAGGCACCGGCGGCATCCCGCACATAAAGCCAGACACCGAAATCGACCACATTGGTGGCGAGCGCATCGTCACCGGTGCCGGGATTGGTCAGCGCCGCCGCGTAGGCGGTCGCCACATTGTAGCCGTCGGCAAAGGTGGTCTGGCTGCTGATCGCGGTGCGGAAAAGCGAGTAGCGCACCTCGGCCGGATTCGACGCCGCGACGGAACCGCTGACGGGCCGGCGGGCGACCTGGTAGGCGATGGCCCGCGGCAACGCCCGCTCATTTTCCGACTCAATCGTGGCCGCAATGAAACGGAGCCACGCCCCGGATAAACCGAAACGCGCATCGGCGATGCCGGGCTCAAGCCCGTTCACCGGATCGGGCACCAGGCGCTGGCTCTCTGCCGTGGCCGGCTTCATGAGCGGGACGGTCTTCCAGCCGTGGTTGCCGGCCAGAGTGCCCGGCACGTTGATCACGTCTGTCGCGAGCCAGACCGTTCCGTTGGCTTCCTGGCGGCATATCGCGGATTGCAGGTCGCGCTCGATCAGATCGAGGGCGAGCTTGGCCTGCGTGCCGGCGGTGAAGGTTTCCTGGGTGCGCCGCCAGAGGTTCAGCGTGCCCGTGGTGACCATCAGCGTGAGGCCGGCCAGCAACAAGGTGATGGTCACCGCAACGAGCAATTCGAGCAGGGTGAAACCGCGTGGTGTTGCGTGGCGGTTCATCGGTTGATTGCGACCGTGAAAGTGAAGTGGCTACGGTCCGCCGACGGAGTGGCGTCGGTCGAGCCCGGATTGTAGGCGGGCCAAGAAACGCGGACATAGACCACAAGCACCGGGGCCGTGCCGTCAAATTGGAGTGTGCCTTGGCTGAAGCGCCAGGCCTCGACCGCGAAATAGCGCTGCCCCTGCGGGATCAACCCGCTGGTCGCAGGCGGCAGGTAGCTGGCCGGGTGCAACCGGCTGCCGTCCCGCGATGCGACGAACAACAGTCCGTTTTCCAGAGGTGCGCCCATGACCGGAATCGTGTTGGCGAGGCCGTTGAAATCATTCACCGCCAGCCGCTGCAATTCGACCCGCAGGCGGTCGGGCAGACCTTGGGCGACGAGTGAGTCCGCCGACTCGCCGCTTTGCCTGGTCAGGGCCGGCAGCAGGGCGAGTATCACCGTGACGGCCACGGCGAAGATGCCGGCCGCCAAAACGACCTCGATCAGGGAAAAGCCCGCGCGCTTGGTGTTCATTTCAAAACCATCGTGTAGGGGCGGCGCTTGACGCCGCCCGCGGGCGCCGACGAGCAGCGCCCCTACAAAAGAGCCAGGGTTTTGAAATGAATACTTAATGAACGAGGACATCAGAAGCTCGCGCGACTGTTGACCAGCACCGGCACGCCGTATTTGCTCAGACTGACGCCGCGCACTTGCTCGGGGTTCAGTAATTCCACCGGAGATTCCCCCGCGGCAAAGGAACCCGGCGCGCGTCGCCGGCCGGCCGCCAGAATGATGTCGCCCGATTGCATCGTGGTGCCGGCGGCGGAAAGACTGAAGCTCACCCATTGCTCGGCCGCCGCGTTGTCAATTGTCTCGGTCGTGATCGAACTGCTGCGCAAGACGGTCGACCGGAGGGCGGAACCATCCGACCTGGTCCAGGGCGTCGAGGTGTTTGGCGGGAAAAGGCCCGCCGGGATACTGTTGAAATTGCCGGGCACGACATAGATGCCGTCCGGCAGGTAGGCCTCCGTCACCAGTTGCCACGTGCCGGCGACCTGCACCTGCAGCGCGACGTAGCGCAGGTAACGGCCCGGCTGGGCGGCGCTGTTTGGGTCGATGCACACCAGCACGCGCGCCGGCTGGCCCGACGCCATCGCCTTGACGCGCGCCGCGGTGATCAGGTTCGCCAGCGCGGCCTGGGCGGACTGCAAGGCGGCCGATTTGCCTCCGCCACCGAGACCGCCGATGAGGACAAAGGACAACGCGGCGATCAGCCCGACGACGACGAGCAGTTCGAGGAGGGTGAAGGCCGTGGCAGGAAACTGATTCCGGCAGGAGGCTTTTGTGGGCGGGGTGCCCCCACCCCGCGGGACACAGGCAAAGATGCCGGCATGCCGGAATGGTGCGGTGAAATGGGTGGAACCGGTCCTCCGGACCGGTTTTCCCGGTGGACATTCAACAACCCGTCCGGAGGACGGGTTCCACCAAATACGGCGAACCTCCGCAGAGAAGATTGGCGTTTCAACTGCATCGCTCCATCCAAGCCGCGGGGTGAGGTCACCCCGCCCACACCAAGGCAATTGAGCAACGGCCGGTCGCATGTTCATTTCCAGCTGAAGATGAACCCGGGGTTTGGGGCGTCGGCCCCGGGCGCCGGGGCGTAGAAGATCACGCCGGCGCGGACACCGGTGGCGGGAAAATCGGTCGCGGAAGGCGTGAGGCCGCCGACGGCGGGCAAGGCCGCGAAGTCGCTGCCGGCCTTGATCAGCCCGTCTAGATTCCGGTCCACGAGCACGGCGATTTCGGTCTGGTCAAAGGCATCCCGCAGGAGGTTGGGCGTCGGCGAGGTGGCCCCGGTAAGATCCGCATCGCTGAACAAGTGGAACGAAATCAGTTTCCGGTTCTGGGCCTCGGGAAACTGGCTGTTGGTGCCGGCCGTATAGGCGGGCAGCGCGGAACCGTCGCGGCGTTTCGCGGCAAGGATGTCGTGAAAGAGATGCAGCGCCGCCGCATCGGTCGCCTGCCCGGGCGGGTTGACGAGGTTCGAACCGTGCAGCGCCGGATAATAGCCGTATTCGCTGCGAAAGCCCTCGATCGCCGCGGCCCATTGGCTGAACTGGACCTTGGTCTTCGCCTTGTTCGCCGAGCGGCGCGCCGCGCCGACGCCGGGAAAAATGAGCGCGGCAAGAAGGCCGATGATCGCGATGACGGAAAGGAGTTCGAGCAAGGTGAAGCCCCGCCGCCGGCGTGGAAGTGCCAAGAGTCTATCCGAATAGCCAGTTTGGGTAGGGGCGGCGCTTGACGCCGCCCGCGGGCGCCGACAAGCGGCGCCCCTACAAGCGAAAAGCGAAGCCATTATCCGGATGGGTTCCATGTGACAAGTGCCAGGCATCAAGCTGCGTTTCATCACTAGCGGTTGGCGTGGAGGTTGTCGGCATTCTCCCTCGGCGTCGGGTCGGCGTAGCCGCCCGGCAGCAGCGCCGGTGCGTCCTTCCCGTCGGGGCCGGGGGAATAGAGGATGAATCCGGAATTCATCCAGCCACCGGCCGGCACCTTGTAGACATAGACGTAGGGCCGCCCCCAGGGATCAATCAGCTCGGCCGCCGGACTGTTGAAAGGATCGGTCGCCCCGGCGGTCGCAAACGGGGCCAGTTCGAGAATCGCGCGTCCGCTGATCGCCGTGCCCGCCAACCCGCGCCGGCCGATCAGCGACTGCAGCAGGCTCGCGGCATCGTCGGTCCGCGGGTAGTCGCCGTAGGTGCGCTGGTAACTCTCGAGGGCGGCGGCGAGCGCAGCGAGTTCGGCCCGGGCGCGGGCGGTCTTGCCCGCCGCGGAGGCGCGCCGCCCCACCCCGAGCACGAGGCCGGCGAGGATCGCCATGATCGCGATGACGGCGAGAAGTTCGAGCAGCGTGAACGCTGTTCGTCTGGCGGTGGCCCCTGGGGGAGCCGGGGACATTTATTCCGGGTGGAGCATCATTCTTCCGACTGCAGGGCGGAGATGACGGAGAAGTCCTCGAGTGTCGTGGTGTCGCCCTTGATGGAGCCGCTGGTGGCGAGTTCCTTCAACAGCCGGCGCATGATCTTGCCCGAGCGGGTTTTCGGCAGGCCGGCGGCGAAGCGGATCGTGTCGGGCTTCGCGAGCGAGCCGATCTCCTTGCCGACATGGTTGCGCAACGCCTCCTTCAACTCGTCACTGGCGGTGTGCGTGGACTTGAGGGTGACGAAAACCACGAGCGACTGGCCCTTGAGTTCGTCGGGCCGGCCGACGGCGGCGGCCTCGGCGACGGCGGGATGCGAGACGAGCGCGCTCTCGATCTCGGCCGTGCCGATGCGGTGGCCGGAGACGTTGAGCACGTCGTCGATGCGGCCGACGATCATGAAGTAGCCGTCCTTGTCCTGCCGGGCGCCGTCGCCCGTGAAGTAGATGTCCGGCTTGCCGGGGAACTCGCTGAAATAAGCCTTCTTGAAGCGCTCATCGTCGCCCCAGAGGGTGCGAAGCATGGAGGGCCAGGGCTTCATGATGGCGAGCTTGCCGCCGTGGTTGCGCGGCACTTCCTTCCCGTCCGAGTCGACAATCTTGGGCAGGACGCCGAAGAACGGCAGCGTGGCCGAGCCGGGCTTGGTCGGGATGCAGCCGGGGATCGGCGTGATCATGATCGAGCCGGTCTCGGTCTGCCACCAGGTGTCGACGATCGGGCACTTCTTTTTGCCGATCATCGTGTGATACCACATCCAAGCCTCGGGGTTGATGGGCTCGCCGACGGAGCCGAGCAGGCGGAGCGAGTCGAGACGGTGGCGCAGCACGTAGTTGTCACCCCAGCGCATGAAGGCGCGGATGGCGGTCGGCGCCGTGTAGAGGATGGTGAGGCCGTGGCGGTCGATCATCTGCCAGAAGCGGTCGGGCTCAGGCTGGTTGGGCGCGCCCTCGTAGAGGAACACGGTCGAGCCGTTCGAGAGCAGGCCGTAGACGACGTAGCTGTGGCCGGTGATCCAGCCGATGTCGGCGGAGCAGAAGTAGCGGTCGCTGTCCTTGAGATCGAAGACGTAGTGCGAACTGAGCTTGGCGCCGAGCAGGTAGCCGGCGCTGGTGTGCAGCACGCCCTTCGGTTTGCCGGTCGAGCCGGAGGTGTAGAGGATGAAGAGCGGATGCTCGGAATCGAAGGCCTTCGCGTCGTGCTTGTTCGGGGCGCCCTCCCAGGCCTCGCGCCACCAGGTGTCGCGGCCCTCGACCATGTTGACGGGATTGCCGCAGCGCTTGACGACGAGCACGGACTGCACGCAGGGCGAGCCCTCGACGGCCTTGTCGACGTTGGCCTTGAGTTCGATGACCTTGCCGCGGCGCCAGCCGCCGTCGGCGGTGATGACGAGTTTCGCCTGGCAGTCGTTGATGCGGTCCTTGATGGCCTCGGCGCTGAAGCCGCCGAAGATGACGGTGTGCACCGCACCGACGCGTGCGCAGGCGAGCATGGCAATGACGGCCTCCGGGATCATCGGCAGGTAGATCGCGATGCGATCGCCGGCCTTGATGCCGCGGTTTTCCAGGATGTGCGCCATGCGGCAGACGTGGAAATGCAGCTGCCGGTAGGTGATCGTGCGGACGTCGCCGGGCTCACCTTCGAAAATTAATGCCGCCTTGTTTTCCCGGGCCGTGCCGAGGTGGCGGTCGATGCAGTTCTCGGTAACGTTTAACTTGCCTCCCAAGAACCACTTGGCATGGGGCGGCTTCCACTGCAGGACCTGCTTGAAAGGCTTCCGCCAGACCAGGTGTTCGTTGGCCATTCGCGCCCAAAATTTTTCTGGAGCGTTGACAGACTCGGTGTAGAGCCTACGGTAAGTGGCGTAGCTGCCAAGGTTTGCTTGGTTCTTGAATTCAGCCGATGGTTTGAAAATCCGGCTTTCGCGAGACACCGAGGTAATCGTTTGGTCCGTCACTAGTTTCTCCTCTTATGGGGTTGAAGCTTTCCGGTAATGGAATGCCCCCGACGGATTGCACGGTCAAGCCTAGGCAGCTCAGACAACCTGATTTGTATGGATAAAGACAATTCGCCGGCCGCCCCCGAGGCGTCACCAGCTCCTCCCACTCCCCCGGCTCCGCCGGAAAACACCATTCGCGTCGAAGGCATCCTCGACATCGACAACAGCCGCAACGGGCAGTTGCTCGACCTGGCGAAGCACGGCAAGCGCCGGCCCACGGATCCCTTCGTGCCGCGCGAGCTGGTGCGCCGCTTCCACCTGCAGCAGGGCAGCATCATCACCGCCACCGCGACCCCCGATGAGCGCTTCCCCAACCCCAAGGTGCGCTTCATCGAGAAGGTTGACGGCCTGGACGTTGACGCCCGCCGCAAGGCGATCGAATTCGCCAACCTCACGACCATCACGCCGAACGAGATGCTCAAGCTCGAGCTGAAGGACGGCCGCATGACCACCCGCGTCATGGACCTCTTCTGCCCCATCGGCAAGGGCACCCGCGGCCTCATCGTCGCCCCGCCCCGCACCGGCAAGACCACCTATCTCCGCGACATCGCCCTCGGCGTGCTGCAGAACCACCCCGAGTGCCACGTCATGATCCTCCTCGTCGACGAGCGCCCCGAGGAAGTCACCGACTTCAAGCGCACCGTCCCCGCCGAGGTCTGGGCCTCGTCCAACGACGACCCGGTGGAAAACCACATCCGCGTGGCCGACCTCTGCATCGAGCGCGCCAAGCGCCTCGTCGAGGCCGGCAAGGACGTCGTGCTCCTGCTCGACTCCCTCACCCGCCTCGCCCGCGCCCACAACACGGCCAAGAACTCCGGCCGCACCGGCACCGGCGGCCTCGACGTCCGCGCCCTCGAGCGCCCCCGCCAGCTCTTCGCCTCCGCCCGCAACACCGAGGACGGCGGTTCGTTGACCATCGTCGCCTCCATTCTGGTCGAGACCGGCAGCCGCATGGACGACGTCATTTTCCAGGAATTCAAGGGCACCGGCAACATGGAGCTCGTCCTGGACCGCAAGGCGGCCGAGATGCGCATCTGGCCGGCCGTCAACGTCGCCTCCTCCGGCACCCGCAAGGAGGAGCTGCTCCTCGACGAGAAGACGCTGGAGGCCATCCACTTCTTCCGCCGGGCCCTGGTCCAGCAGAAGATCGAGGAAGCCACCGACACCATGGTCACCCGCCTCGGCAAGACCAAGACCAACGCCGAATTCGTCAAACTCATCGTCAAGTAACTTCGCTCTTGCCCCGGCTTTTCAAAGTCGAGACACCTTACCTTCCTTTTCCACCCTCTTACACGAATTTATCCTTAATGAACAGCTTCTCCGAGCAATGTCTCGATATGGCCC
>JAQSDJ010000240.1 GCA_029945855.1 Lacunisphaera sp. | reverse complement strand
AGCCACCGGCAACTTACGCAACGGCACATCGCCCTTAGCCGGACAGCCGTGCGTATTACGTTACAAACCTGTCTTGGCCAAACCGCCACATTACTGACCCACTTGGACCCCGGTGGGTCGCGCCCACCGGATCGGGACGCGAGGCCCTCTATTTCGGCCCACGGAGACGCGCCAATGCCTCGGCGAATTCGCGCGGACAACGCCTCCGGCGACCACAACTTGGTGTGCTCGTGCGTGGACATGGAGGCTTTCGCCGAGGCGCCGAAGGCGTGATGGCAGGGGCCGTTACCCTCAACGGCCCTGTGGGAGGGGCTTTACGCCCCGACTCTTCAGGCCCCGCCCTCCGGCGGGGCTTTTCATTTTACCGCCCGTCACGGCTCTTAATCCGAGCCTCCATCATACCTCTGGCACCACCAAGGGCGGGTTAAATCGCAAACATGCTCTCCAGATCTGCGCTCGACTGCATCTTACGCGCACGCTCCCGCACATCAGCTCGGTTTAAATCCGCCATTTCCCACTTGGTTCCCTTCTTGCGGGCAATCACGAGACGACCGAACTCAACCCCGTGTTTGTCAGCAAACACAGCCAAACCCCTAGCCTTCGCCCAGGTGTCGGTCCGGCTGTCGTCATGGGGCTCGATCACATCCGCAATCAGGTTCTCTCCTTCCCGGCGCACAAAGACGAAGTCCGGATAGAATGGTTTCTGCCCGCCAAGTTCATAAGGCGAAAGGCGGCTACCAAACCGCTGTGCGCAAGGGCGCGCGCAAGCCGCCCCAAAGCCGGTCCGGCGAAAAGGTCGGCTGAGTAAGGGAAAGGTAGGGGCGGTTGCCCCCAACCGTCTCGGAGACAAGGCCGTTGAAGGCAACGGCCCCTACCAAAATCCGCTTATCGGCTGGAGTGGGATTTGGCCCGAACTGTATGGGTTCACGCCCCTCCCCCGGTTGACACCATCCCTCCCGTGGCGCGCTGTTTCGCCGTGAACAAGAAGCCGCACAAAATCGAGGAGCCCAAGGCTGCCTACGCCACCAGGAAAGCGGCCAAGACGACGCCGGCGCCGGCACAACCCGGCATTCGTTACGCCGCCCTGGACAAAGTCCGCGCGTCCAACGCCAAACTGATTCAGGTTCACAGCAAGGTTCTGCAAAAACTGGCGCAGTAAAGATCCTCGGGGCAAGCCCCGAGGCATTTGACAAGACCACCGCAAACTAATCCGCCAGTCATGCAATCCACACTTAAACCCGACCAACCAACCAAGCCGAAGCAAGCTTCTGGGTATCGGACCCACAGCGAATGAACGAACCTGTCTTCCTTTCGAGGGAGGCCGTCGATCTGATTCACGAAGCTTCCTTGCGGGCATTCGGCGGCGCTGACGGAGTCCGCGACGAAAACGCGCTCGAATCCGCGCTCGCGCAACCCATGCACGAGTATTTCTACCGACAATCTGATTTGTTCCAGATTGCCGCGGCCTATGCTTTCCACCTTTGGGAAATCAGCCCTACATCGATGGCAACAAGCGCACCGGCCTGCTCAGCGCGCTGAACTTCCTGGCCGCGAACGGAGTTTTGTCGGACCAGCCGGTTGGCGAATTTTACGACGCCATGATCGCCATCGCCGAAAAACGCCTCGACAAGACCGGCCTCGCGGCCGTGTTTCGTCTTCATCTGCCAAAATGAGGCCGGGATCAGACCCCTTCGCCTTTTTTGCGTTCTTTGTGCTTTTTGTGGCCAATTCAACCGGAGGATTTGCGTTGATGAAAAGCACCGGGCATCCCGCAGTGGCAGGTGCAGATTAAGCGCGAGCCAGCTCGCTGACCCACAAAGACGTCTTTGCCAACCCGCCCTTACTCTTCATTCTTCCTTTCACTCCCATGCGTATCATCCGTCACCTCACCCCGGCCGGCCCCGCCTACGCCGCTCTTCAACCCGACGGTTCGGCCCGCGCCGTCACCGGCGACATTCTCGGCGAATTCCGCGTCACCGACCAGGTCGTGAAACCCGGCAAGCTCCTCGCCCCGCTGCAGCCGACCAACCTGCTCTGCATCGGGCTCAACTACAAAAAGCACGCGGCCGAGAGCAACAACCCGCCCCCCCCCACCCCGTTCTTTTCATCAAGAATACCGCGAGCGTCCAAAACCCCGGCGACCCGATCGAGATTCCACAAAAACTCGCCAGCACCCGCGTCGACTACGAATGCGAACTCGCCATCGTCATCGGCCGGCGCTGCAAGAATGTCAGCAAAGCCGACGCCCTGGATTATGTCCTCGGCTACACCTGCGCCAACGATGTCTCGGCCCGCGACTGGCAGCGCGACGGTGGCGGCGGCCAGTGGTGCCAGGGCAAGAGCTTCGACACCTTCTGCCCGCTCGGTCCGGTGCTGGTGACGCGGGACGAAATCCCCGACCCGAACAATCTCACCATCAAGACTGTGCTCAACGGTGAGGTGATGCAGGATTGGAACACCAACGACATGATCTTCGACGTGCCGACGCTCATCGCGTTCCTGAGCGGCAGCAAGACGCTGCTGCCCGGCACGGTCATCCTCACCGGCACGCCCCACGGCGTGGGCTTCGCGCGCCAACCGCCGGTCTGGCTCAAGCCCGGCGACACCGTGAGCATCGAGATCGAAAAGATCGGCACGCTCACCAATCCCGTGATCAACGAACCCGGATTTTGAACCGCTAATCTGCGCTAATTGACGCTAATGGCAGCCCCCTGATTATTTTATGTTCATTGTGGTCCCCGCCTTCGGTAGGGGCGCTTGCCTTCAAGCGCCTTTCCCTCAAGGCCGTTGGGGGCAACGGCCCCTACCTCCCACAAAACAGATTGTTGGCATGAACCACATATCAGCGAAGATTAGCGGCAATTAGCGGTTAACCTCTGCTTCCGTTTATTAGCCGTTCCCGCCATGAAAAAGACCAACCTCGCCCAGCTGAAGTGGGAGCACTGGAAATCGCCCAAGGGCCGGTTCCAGCAAGCCTACAAGAACATCTCAGGCGCCATCGGTGACGTCCGCAACGGCTGGCCGAAGAAAGGCCACCCGTTCAATCTCGAGCTGGTGCGCGTGCCCCCGGGCAAGTCCGCCTGCCCGTTCCACAGCCACTCGGCGCAGTGGGAGATGTTTGTCATCATCAGCGGCACCGGCACCGTCCGTGCTGGCAAAGAACGACACAAGGTGAAGGCCGGCGACGCCCTGATGCACCCGCCCGGCGAGGCACACGAACTCATCAACACCGGCAGAAAGCCGCTGCTTTTCTACATCATCGCCGACAATCCGCTGATCGACACCTACCATTATCCTGATTCAAAGAAATGGGGCATCCGCCAGCCGCGGACGATCTTCCGGCTCACCGAGGTGGATTACTTCGACGGCGAGGAATGATGGTCGGGCGAGTCGTCCCCGACGAGCCGTCGGCCGCACCCGGCTCATCCGGAGGATCCGCCCTGCCCTGATACAAAAAGCCGGGCGCGGGGCCCGGCTTCGGATAACCATCGGGAAACAGTTCACGCCGCCCGACGACGACGCGCCATCATCACGCCCGCCAAGGCCACCACGCCAAACATCGCCGCATAGGTCGAGGGCTCGGGGATGACCTGGATGTTGAAGGTGGTGCGAGCCGTGTAGAGTGCCAGTGAGTTCACATTGGTATAGCTCGTATCAATGCCCGTGACGGCATTGAATTCCATTTCCACAAAATAGGTGCCGGAGGTGAAAGTATAGTTGGTGATCGCGAGGAAATCCGGATTGCCGGTGCCGGAAGTGAAATAGGGAGCGGCACCATCAGAGAACGATTCAAAATCCGCGACGTCGGTGCCGTTGTGATTCATGAACAATCCAACGTGATTGAACAACGCCCCGTTGCTCTCATCAAAGCCGGCAAATGAGCCGGTGGTGAGTGACAGCGTGGTGCCGGGATTCACCATCAGCGTGCTGCCCGACCAAGTGCCGGACCCACCGGTGATGTTCACCGCCGGGGCCGAGGGAAACAGATTGCCGGACAAACCGAGCGACAGAGTGTGACCGTTGGCCGTCACCGTGTAGGTGCCGGCTGGAAAATCCCCGGCGAAAGGAGATGACGAGTAATAGTTCGACCTCCGCCAGTCGTTGCCCGTTTGCAGGGCCAGGGTCAGCGGCCCGGCGTAGGTGCTGCCGCCCGGCACGGTGAAAGAGGGGATCGGGAGGTAATCACTCAGGTCATTGTCCCCCTCCACCGACACCACGAAGGCATAAGGGCCGGTGACCCCGGCACTGTAGGTCGCTGGAACGGCCGTGTTGTTGCCAGTCTGCACATAGACGTGCTGTGCATCCACGCCGATGAACTCCGGGGCCAACTGCGCGAAAACGGAACCGACGGCGAAAGTGAAAAACAGGACACCGATCAGGCGAATGGTTTTCATGCGCCCGCTAGCCATAAACCATGCCCCCGGGATTGCGATAAATAAACTAATAGGCCCTATAAGGCCGAACGGCCTAGGTCTTCGGGCCCGGTTTCAGCAGTTTCTCCCGGGCGACGAGGAAGAGGAACAAACACATCGCCGCGAAGGGAATCAGCGACAGCAGGTCGGCGTATTCCCCGGAGAAGAACGGATTGTGCGCCACGGCCCAACCCATCATCGCTCCGTCGAACCGCGCGAGGAGGTCCGCCAGGGCGGGGAAAACCTTGTCGAGCGCGCCGGCCAGAATCGCCAGGAAAATGCCGGCGATGGCGCCGCCCGCGATGTAGCCGGAGGCCAGCAGCACGCCGGGGCTCTTGTCGCTTTCGGCACTGAACTGCTCCTCGGTCATCGCCGCGTAGGCCGCCTTCTGCCGCGTGCGCCGGTCCACGAGCCAGCGGATCAGGCCGCCGACGAAGATGGGCGTGCTCGACGCGAGCGGCAGATAAACGCCGACCGCAAACGCCAGCGCCGGCACGAAGCTCATCTGCAGCACGACCGCGATCATCACGCCGAACATCACCAGCGCCCACGGCAGCTTCTGGTCGAGGATGCCCATGATGATGTAGGAAACGAGGCGGGCCTGCGGGGCGGCGAACTTCTGGACCTTGGATCCGTCCGGCCGTTCGCCGTAGTTGCCGTTGATGCCCGGGTCGACGAGCCAGACCGCGGCGCCCTGGTCGTTCACCAGGTATTTGCCCGGCGGCCCGCCGGCATCGTCGCGCTTCTGCCACACGTGGTAACTCGCGGTGTCCCCGCGGCCCTGCGGCCCGATGAGCGACTCCCGTTTGTCACCGTCCAGCTTGGCCGCCGTCACCGTCAGGCCGGCCGGCGCGACCTGCGCCACCGGCACGTAGACCGTCGAGGAATCGTTGACGAACTTGAGGATGGGGCCGAGCACGAGCGCAGAGGAAAACGCGCCGATGAGGATCGCCAGCTGCTGCAGGCGGGGCGTCGCCCCGACGAGATAACCCGTCTTCAGGTCCTGCGAAGTGGTGCCGCCGTTGGACGAGGCGATGCAGACGATCGCGCCGATCGAAAGCGCCGTGACGTAGTAGGTGTTGCCGTTCCAGCCGACCAGGAGGAAGATTAGGCAGACGAACAGCAGCGTCGCCACCGTCATGCCGGAGATCGGGTTCGACGAGGAGCCGATCTCGCCGGTGAGCCGCGACGACACGGTCACAAACAAAAAGCCGAACACCACGATAAGCAGCGCGCCGAGCAGGTTCATCTGCAGCGGTTTCGCGAGCACGATGCAGGTGAGCAGGACCACGATGCCGACGCCGAGGAATTTCATCGAGAGCTCCCGGTCGGTCCGGGGCACCTCGGGGGCCAGCGAGCTCACCCGCGCTGACCCATCAGGCGCGGGTGTGCTCGCTCGCCCACCCAGCCCCACGTCATGCAGGCCCGCCACGACGCTGTGCCAGATGGTCGGCAGCGCCTTGATCAGGCTGATGATGCCGCCGGCCGTCACCGCGCCGGCGCCGATGTAGAGCACATAGGCGCGGCGGATGCCATAGGGATCCATGTCCGCGATCGGGATCGTGCCCGGCGCGATGGGGGTCGGCACGCCCTCACCGAAAAAGCGGATGAGCGGGATCAGCACCAGGAACGACAGGGCGCCGCCACCGCACATGATCGCCGCGATGCGCGGGCCGATGACGTAGCCGACGCCCACGAGTTCGGGCGAGATTTCCGCGCCCACCGAGCCGCCCTTGAGCGGCGCGCCGAAGACTTTTTCCGGAATATCCTTCCAGCCCTTGAAGGCCACCATGACGGTCTTGTAGAGCAGGCCGATGGCGAAGCCGGCGAACACCACCTTCGCGCCCGGGGACTTGCCAAGGCCGGCCGCCTCGGCGGCCGCCATCTCGGCCTTGGCCGAGGGCGAGGCGGCGGCCCGCGACACGTCGTCGACGCTCGCCTTCAGGACCGCGGCGCAGGCGGTGCCTTCCGGGTATTTGAGGATGCCATGCTCCTTCACGATCAGGGCCCGGCGCAGCGGGATCATCATCAAAATGCCGAGCAGGCCGCCCAGCACCGCGACGAACATGACGCGCGTCAGCTCAAGGTCGAAGCCGAGGATCATGATCGCCGGCATCGTCGCGCCGACGCCGAAGGCCAGCGACTCGCCCGCCGAGCCGGCCGTCTGGGTGATGTTGTGCTCGAGGATCGTCGCGTCGCGCACTCCGACCTTCGACAGGGCGCGGAAGAGCGTGAGCGAGATCACCGCCACGGGGATCGACGCGCTGACGGTCAGGCCGACCTTGAGCACGAGGTAGAGGGAGGAGGCGCCGAACACGAGGCCCAGCAGGGCGCCGGTGAACACGGCCCGGAAGGTGAACTCGGGCAGGTCGGCCGAGGCGGGGATGAACGGCTCGAACTGGGGCGGCGGAGGTTGGGCCATGGGAATATTTTCCGGCGAGCGTGCCGCGGAACGCCGGCGGGGCAATGCCGGAGTTGGCCAGGTGGAACCCGGCCTCCGGACGGGTTGAAGTAAGCGCGTCGGGGACGACGCGCTCCACCTTAATCCTACCGCGCCTTCTTCTTCGTCTTCCGTGCGGCGAGCAGGCGCTTGATGAGCCAGTAGAGCGTCTCGAGCCGCGGCACGGGCACGCCCACGGACTTCGCGCGGCGCACCGGCTCGCCCCAGATCTCCTCGAGCTCGATCGCCCGGCCCGCGTGATAGTCGATCAGGCTGGAAGGCTCGTATTTCCCGAGCTTGGCCGTGCGGTCGAACTGCAGGTCCATGAAGGTGCGGGGAATGGCGTGGCCGAACTTAGCCGCCGCCTCGAGGATCTCCTCCATCAGGCGCCGCGCCAGCAGGCGCAGGCCCTCGTCGGCCATGATGACGTCGGTCGTGATGCCACCGGCGGCGATGGCGAGGCCGTTGAAGGGCACGTTCCACACGAGTTTCTTCCAGCGCAGTTCCTCGAGGTTGTCCTGTGCCTCGCATTTGACGCCGGCCGTCTCAAACAGCTTCGCGACCTCGCGGGTGCGGGCCTGCGCCGGCCGGCCGAACTCCCCGAGCATCACCAGGCCGGGAAAGGAACAGTTGATCACGCCCGGCGCCGTGCGGGTGCTGCCGATGAAACAGATCGCGCCGAGCACGTGCTCGCCGCCCACCACCTCGGCCACGGGTTCCTCGACGCCGAGGCCGTTCTGCAGCGTGAGCACGATGGTGTCGGGCCCCATGAGCGGCGGCAGGAGCTTCGCCAGGGCGGAGTTGGCCGTGGCTTTCACGCTGACGATGACCAGGTCACAGGGACCGATCTCGGTGGTCGTGGCGTGCGTCTGGACCTTCTTGAGGTGGAAGCGCTCCGTCGGCGTTTTCACCCGGATGCCCCGGGCCATGATGGCGGCGCGCCCGGTGCGCACGAGGAAGTGCACGTCGTTGCCGGCCTTGACGAGGCGGGCACCGTAGTAGCACCCGAGGGCACCGGAACCGATGATGGCAATGCGGGGTTTGTCTGGAATCGTGGCGCTCACAACACCCCAGTCGTCACAAAGATGGACGTAAAATACAACCCCGCAGTCGCCGTCAGTCCTCGAGATCGCGGCATTCTTCTTCACAGCCGCCTGTCGCCTGACCGTAACACACCCGACACCCCCGTCGGCGGCCGGCGACCTGGCTCGGTCGCGCAGCCGGGGTGGACGACGAAATCCGGCGTTTTCCTCGCTGTCGCCCGGTATAGTTCAGGCCCGGATTGACGCAACCCTCCCTTATTTACTTCGCCCCAGAACCTTAGGCGGGCTGTTCACACCCGGGCTTGGAAGAAAACCTTGTCATCCCAGTATCATCCACGCTTATCGCCGACGGCCGCGGTGTCCATCCGCCGGATTTCCACCGGCTGTTCACAGATTCACGCTGGCCTCGCCACCGAGTGAAAATGCGCGCGAACTGACAAGTTATTCACAGGCCGAAACACGGCTCCCTGTTGGTCGGGTTTATGCCCGACATCACCCCATCCCGTCGGGCGTAAAGCCCGACCTACCTCAGCGCCACAACCCGCTCACAACGCCATGTTGTCGGTCAGCCGCACCTCGTCGACCCAGTAGGAAATCGCGAGCAGGCACTGGCCGGAGGTGATCTCGCGCAACTGCTCCATGGTGTTCCGGTCCACGACCGAAATGTAGATGACCCGCAACCGGCGCTTCGCGGCGATGAGATGGGTGACCTCGGCCACGAGCCGGTCGGCGCTTTTGACGCCGGCATCCACCATTTCCTTCGCCTTGCGCAGGGCCGCGAACACCGCCAAAGCCTCCTCGCGTTGCGTCGGCGTCAGGTAATTGTTGCGCGCGCTCACCGCCAGGCCGTCGGCCTCGCGGACGACCGGGCCGGTCATGATCTCGATCGGCAGCAGCAGGTCGGCCGCCGCCTTGCGCACGACCGCCACCTGCTGGGCGTCCTTCTCGCCCATCACCAGCACGTCCGGCCGCACAATGTTGAACAGTTTCAGCCAGCCCGTGAGCACGCCGCGGAACAGGGCCGGGCGCACGATGCCGCACAGGGGTTTGCTGACCGCCTCCTCGTGCAGGTGGGTCGAAAATCCGCGGGGAAACATCTCCTCCGCCGAAGGCATGAACAACAGATCCACCCTTTCTTTCTCACACAATGCGGCATCGGCCGACGGCGTGCGGGGGTATTTCGCGAAATCCTCGCTGGGGCCGAACTGCAGCGGATTCACGAACACGGACACGACAACCGTGTCCGCCTTCTCCCGGGCCAGCCGGATGAGGCTGGCGTGGCCCGCGTGCAACGCCCCCATCGTGGGCACGTAGGCGATTCGCTTGCCGTCCGCCTTGAGCGCGCGGACCGCTTCCTGCATGGCGCCGATCTTTTCGTGTTTTTGCATGGCCCTAATCGGCTTGAACTATCCATAACCCGTTAGCTTTATCAAGCCTCGCATTCGCCCGGCAGCAGCGTGCAACCAGGAGCGAGTAGCGAGCATGAAAACAACCCACGTTGAATGAGCGCCTCCTTGCTCCGCAGATAACTCGTTTGGTCCTGACATTCTCGCTCGCCTCCTACCCGCTACTCGCTACCCGCTACTCACTACTCTCTCTCCCATGATCCGCATCAACGAAAACTACACCAAGCTCAAGGCCAGCTACCTTTTCGCCGACATCGCCAAGCGCGTGAACGCCTATGTCGCCGCGAATCCGGACAAGCCCGTCATCCGCCTCGGCATCGGCGACGTCACCGAGCCGCTCCCGCCGGTCTGCATCGCGGCGCTGCATGCCGCCACCGACGAGATGGCCCACCGCGCCACCTTCAAGGGCTACGGCCCCGAGCAGGGCTACGCCTTTTTGCGCGAGGCCATCTCGCAGCACGATTTTGCCGCCCACGGCGCCCAGGTCGAGCCCGACGAGATCTTCGTCAGCGACGGCTCGAAGTGCGACGTCGGCAACATCCAGGAGATCTTCGCCGCCGACACCCGCCTCGCCATCCCCGACCCGGTCTATCCCGTCTACGTCGACACCAACGTCATGGCCGGCCGCACCGGCGCCAACCTCGACGGCCGCTACCCCGGCATCACCTACCTCGATTCGACCGCAGCCAACGGCTACGTGCCGGCCCCGCCCGCCACGCCCGCCGACCTGGTCTACCTCTGCTTCCCCAACAACCCGACCGGCGCCGTCGCGACCAAGATCCAGCTCGCCGCGTGGGTCGCCTACGCAAAGCAGCACCACGCGATCATCCTCTACGACGCCGCCTACGAGTCCTACATCCGCACGCCCGGCATCCCGCGCTCCATTTACGAGATCGAGGGCGCCCGCGACGTCGCCATCGAGTTCCGCAGCTACTCGAAGCTCGCCGGCTTCACCGGCCTGCGCTGCGCCTACACGGTCGTCCCGAAGAACCTCCAGGCCCGCGACGCCTCCGGCGCCGAGCACGCCGTCCACGCGCTCTGGAACCGCCGCCACACGACGAAGTTCAACGGCGTCTCCTACCCCGTGCAGAAGGCCGCCGCCGCGGTCTACACGCCCGAGGGCCAGGCCCAGACGCGCGGCCTCACCGATTTCTACCTCGGCAACGCCAAGCTCATCCGCGAGGCGGTGACGCAGCTCGGCCTGAGCTGCATCGGCGGCGACAACGCCCCCTACATCTGGGTCAACACCGGCCGCGACTCGTGGGAGTTCTTCGACCTGCTGCTCAGTAAGGCGCAGGTCGTGACGACCCCCGGCGCCGGTTTCGGCAAGTGCGGCGAAGGCCACGTGCGCATCAGCGCCTTCAATTCCCGCGCCAACGTCGAACAGGCCCTCGCCCGCATCGCCGCCGCGTTGAAGTAGTGGGCGGCCCGCTGGCGGGCGCAGGAGACGCGAGCAAGCCCGCTGGCCCACGCCCAGCCCATCGGCTGATGTCAACCCATCCAGCGGTTTGAATTGAAGTGTAGCCCTGATCGTCGTGTAGGCCGGGGTTCATCCCCGACGTGTCGGGCGTAAAGCCCGACCTACAGAAACGGCCATCGTATTCTTGAATACGCTCCAGTTGCTTCACCGGTTCAGCATCGCCGTCACGCGGGAGCGGTTGGCGACGCCGAGCTTCCGGAAAATGCCGGCGAGCTGCGTCTTGATCGTGAGCTTGCTCCGGCGGAGTTCCTTGGCGATCTCGTCCGTCGTCAGGCCGTCGCGGATGCGCAGGGCCACCTCGCGCTCGCGAAACGTCAGGTGCGACATCAGGCTGAGCGCGGTCGGGGACAGCGGATGCTCCCGGTCGCCGCGGGGCCGGCGATAGTCGAGCTGCAGAAAACAGGCCGGCGGACCCGTCCGCCGGTGCTGCAGGCGGATGAGGGCATGCAGGCCGCGGTCGGCCTCGCTGACGATGCGCGGCTCGGTGCGTTCATGCGCGGCCGCCACCTGGAGGAGTTGCTCGCATTCCGCCCAGAGGGCCGCGGGGACGGAAAAATCAGCGCGCTTCAGCGGCAGGGCGTCGCGGCGCAGCGGCGTGCGGTTCCAGACCGCGCAGACAATCTCGGCCTCGCGGTTGAACCACAACGGCCGGCCGTGGGCGGAGAGCACGAGCAGCCCCACCGGCAGGTCGTCGAGGACGGTCTGCGCCAGTTCCAGGAGATCGCGAAGCTTGGATTCGACGGAGGCCATGCGGGGAAAGGCCATCTTCTTTCCATACCGGCCACAGGATGTCTAATGGATTCTCCGGGGTGAATGACGCCTGCACAAACCGGCCCGGAGCCGTTGGCACCATGCAGCTGCCCGCGAATGACGCGAATGCACACCAATACCCTGCCTCCAAAAATGGTCCTGTTTCAGCAGTCCCTGAACCTAGAAAATGCAGTTGGACACAGAGCACCCAGAGGCAAACAAGGATTGCACTGAATTTTGCCAGGGAAGACCCCGGGCTTGGCATTCACCTGACAAGTGAAAACCGGCTTTCAGGATCAGAGCCGTCCCACAGCAGCGGATGAGCTGAGCGGAGAAAAGTGGCTCGGTT
>JAQSDJ010000239.1 GCA_029945855.1 Lacunisphaera sp. | reverse complement strand
CCCCGCCCCCCCCCTACAGCTGGCCCACCACCACTCCGCGCTTGCCGGCCCGCGCGTGCTGCGGAAACTCGCGCATCCCATGAAACTCCCGACCGGCCGGATCATTGGTTTCCTTTTATTGTGTAGGGTGGTGTTTGGCGCGGAGGATTTCCGCCATGGCCAGCCGGCGCAGGCGCAACGCGACGCCGCGCTCTATGTGCCCGAGTTCGCCGCGCTGGCGCCGTCGTCGTCCAGCGAGCTGCGCGAACTGGTCGAGCGCTTCCGACTGGATCGAGACGGGCTCCTCCAGGTCTACTCGGTGCCCGGCGCGGCGCTGCAGGTGCGGCGGCTGCGGGAGTTTTACCGGGCCTGGGAGGCGCGGCTGGAAAAAATGCCCTATGACCCGCTGGGGGTCGAGGGGCGCATCGACTGGCATCTGCTGCGGCTCAACCTGCGCTACCAGCTCGGGCTGCTGGACCGGGAGGAGCAGCGCGGAGCGGAGATGAAGCCGTTCATGGGCTTGGCCGAGGCGATCGCGGGATTGCAGGAGAAGCGCCGCGATTTTTCCCCAGTGGAGCCGAAGGCGGCGGCCGCGGTGCTCGCCGGGATCCGCGCAGACGTCGAGGCGGCCAAGCAGGCGCTGGAGGGCGACGGCGCCAAGCCCGGCAAGATCGCGGCCCTGCGCGCGGCCCACCGGCTCGACGCACTGGGCAAGACATTGAAGAATTGGTTCGAGTTCTACGACGGCTACGACCCGGAGTTTGGCTGGTGGACGCGGGAGCCGAACAAAAAGGCCGCGGCCGCGCTCGACGATCATGCGAAATTCCTGCGGGAGAAGATCGTCGGGGTGAAGGCCGGCGAGGACGAGCCGATCATCGGCGACCCGATCGGCGCCGAGGGGCTCAAGCTCGACCTGGCGCGCGAGATGATCCCCTACACGCCGGCCGGGCTGATCGCGGTGGCGGAAAAGGAACTTGCCTGGTGCCAGGCCGAGTGGCGGAAGGTTTCCCAGGAAATGGGCCTCGGTGACGACTGGAAGGCCGCCTTGGAGAAGACCAAGCAGGATTACCTGCCTCCGGGCCGGCAGCCGGAGTTCATCGCCGGGCTCGCCTACGAGGCGGTGGATTTCCTGCAAAAACGCGACCTGCTGACCATCCCGCCGCACGCGATCGACGACTGGACGATGACGATGATGTCACCCGAGCGGCAGAAGGTCGCGCCGTTCTTCCTCGGCGGCGACCGCATCATCGTGTCGTTCCCCACGGACACGATGGACCACGCGGACAAGCTCGACAGTCTGCGGGCCAACAACCGGCACTTCTGCCGCGCGACGGTGCATCACGAACTGATCCCCGGCCACCACCTGCAGGGATGGTATGCCGACCGCTTCAATCCGCACCGCGACCTCTATTACACGCCGTTCTACGTCGAGGGCTGGGCGCTTTGGTGGGAGTTCCACCTGTGGGACCTGGGCTTCTTCACGGCGCCGATGGACCGGGCCGGCGCCCTGTTCTGGCGGACGCACCGCTGCGCGCGGATCATCTTCTCGCTCAATTTCCACCTCGGCAAATGGACGCCGCAGGAGTGCATCGACTTCCTCGTGGACACGGTCGGCCACGACCGCCACACGGCGACGGGCGAGGTGCGCCGCTCGTTCAACGGGGATTATTCCCCGCTCTACCAGGCCGGCTACATGCTGGGCGCGATCCAGCTGCGCGCGCTCTATGCCGATCTCGTGACGACCGGGAAAATGAAGGAGAAGGATTTCCACGACCGCGTGCTCCAGGGCGGCATCATGCCGATCGAGATGGTGCGCGCGCGCCTGCTCGGGCTGAAACTGCCGCGCGATTACGCCAGCGGGTGGAAATTCGTCGGCGAGCAGCCGTGAGGGGCGGATAATTTGTAACACATTGTATTACAAATTATCCGAGCGCGCCCGGTTCAGGTCGCCGAGGCGGGTGAGGAGCTCGTCGTCGGGCAGGCCGGCGGGCCAGTCGTAGGCGGCGGCGACGGCGGCATTGAGTTGTTCCAGGTCGGGGCCGCGGGCGGCGCGGGCGATGGCGTGGCGGTGTTCCTCCTGCGCGGCGGTGAGGGCGCTCAGGCCCGTGGCGGGCGGCCAGGGGAAGGGAAAGGTCTTCAGGGCCAGCGTCGGGGTGCGGCGGGAATGATACTGGCGCCACCACAGGGCGAAGGGCCGCGATTGCAGGATGCCGTGGGTGAAATCGTCGTCGCGGGCCACGGCGACGAGGGTGTCATCGGGGATGATGGTGGAGTCGAACCAGGTGAACGCGGGCGGTTCGGCCCCGACCGGCGTGGCGAGGAAACGTTCGCGCCGGGCCAAGGCAGTGCGCAGGCGGGAGTCGGCGTGCCGGTTGATCCACCAGCCGTCGCGGTCAGGCCGCACGCTGCGGTAGAGCTGGTGGAAGGGGTGCTCGTAGAGCGAGGCCTCGCGCTCGCCCATGTTCGGCGGGAAATCGATCTGCCAGAGGAGACTGGGGTGCCGCGGATCGGTGGCGGTCACGAGCCGGCGGAGGACATCGGAGTTGGGTTTGCCGTGCGGATTCCCCGTGCCGAGCATCCGTTCGGCCATTTTTGGCGGAATGCAGGCCGTCTGGGCCATGCGTTCGCCGACAAAGGCCAGCCCGTCGTTCTCGGGCAGGGCGCGGGGGGAGGGATGCGGCATCAATGCTTACTACTGCGCTGCTTCAAAGGCGGTGCAACTGAATAGGGGAATATTCATGCAGCTTGGAGGCGGGGCGACCAGTCCCCCGCGGCACGGGAAACGCAGCCTGCTATCCGCGGGACTGGTAGTCCCGCCTCCAGCCCGGTTAAGCGCTCGCGCGGGCGCCGAGCAGCGACGCCCCTCCAGGGCGAACCTCACTCCCCGAACGTGATGCGCGGGTTGGTCTCGAGGAATTCGGCGATGGCGGCGGCGAAGAGCTCGCCGAACTCGGCGCGCTTCTTTTCGCCGAGGCCCGAGATGCCTTCCATCGCGCCGACCTTGGTGGGATATTCGCGGGCCATCTGGCGGAGCGTGGTGTCGCCAAAGACGATGTAGGCGGGGACCTTCCGCTCGTCGGCGAGGCGCTTGCGCAGGGTGCGCAGGCGCTCGAAGAGAATCTCATCGCAGGCGATGTCGCCCTCGCGACGGACAACCCGTTTCGCCTTCGGCAGGTTCATCGGTTTGGTGAGGGTGATGGGCGAGCGGGAGCGAAGCAGTTCCATGCCGGTTTCGGTGAGCTCCAGGGTGGCGAACTCGCCCTCGGCGACGGTGAGGTGGCCGAGGCGCATGAGTTCGCGGCCGATGGCGGCCCAGGCCGGGCGCGAGAGATCCTGGCCGATGCCATAGGTGGTGAGCCGGTCGTGGCCCCAGCGGCGGATCTTGTCGGTGTCGGCGCCGGTGAGCACCTCGATGAGGTGGTTCAGGCCGACGCTGAAGCGGCTGTTCTGCTGGATGCGGTAGACGCAGGAGAGCAGCTTTTGCGCGACGATCGTGCCGTCGTAGGTCTCGCGCGGCTCGAGGCAGTTGTCGCAGGCGCCGCAGTTGTCCGAGGGAAACGTCTCGCCGAAATAGGCGAGCAGTTCCGCCCGGCGGCAGCCGGCGCTCTCGGCGTAGTGCACGATCTGACGTAACTGGGCGCGGGCGACCTGCTGTTCGTGCTCGTCGGTGATCTCGTCGAGGAAATGCGTCTGCTTGGCGATGTCACCGGCGCTGAAGAGGAGCAGGCAGTCGCCCGGGAGGCCGTCGCGTCCGGCGCGGCCGGTTTCCTGATAATAGCCCTCGATGTTCTTCGGGAGGTCGTGGTGGATGACCCAGCGGACGTTGGGCTTGTTGATGCCCATGCCGAAGGCGATGGTGGCGCAGATGATGCGGGTCTCGTCGCGGAGGAAGAGCTCCTGGTTGCGGGAGCGCTCGGCGGCATCGAGGCCGGCGTGGTAGGGGCGGGCGGCGTAGCCTTTGCCCGCCAGCGTCTCGGCCACACGCTCGGCGGTGGCGCGGCTGGCGCAGTAGATGATGCCGCTCTCGGTCTCGCGCTGGTGGACGAAGCCGACGATCTGTTTCAACGGCTGGTCCTTCGGGATGACGCGGTAGGAGAGATTGGGGCGGTTGAAGCTGGCGACGAAGGTGGCCGGGTCGCGCAGCTTGAGGTGCTTGATGATATCGGCGCGCACGCGGTCGGTCGCGGTGGCGGTGAGCGCCATCACGGGCACGGCGGGCAGCAGGTCGCGGAGCTTTGCCAGCTGGCGGTATTCGGGGCGGAAGTCGTGGCCCCACTCGGAGACGCAATGGGCCTCGTCGATGGCGAGGGCGGTGACGTTCCATGCCTTCAGGTTCTCCTGCCAGTTGTCGAGCATGAGGCGCTCGGGGGCGACGTAGAGGAGGCGCCACTCCCCGCGGTGCAGGCCGCGCAAACGCGAGCGTGACTCGTCGGCGTCGACCGTGGAGTTCAGGTAGGTGGCCGCGACGCCGGCGGCCTGCAGCTGGTCGACCTGGTCCTTCATCAGGGCGATGAGAGGGGAGACCACGACGGTCAGGCCGGAGCGTTGCAAGGCCGGCAGCTGGAAGCAGAGGGATTTGCCGCCGCCGGTGGGCAGGAGCGCGAACACGTCGCGGTCGGCGAGGGCGGCCTCGATGATCTCGCGCTGCAGCGGCCGGAAGGCGCTGTAGCCGAAGGTGGTTTTGAGCGTGAGATGAAGGTCGTCCACGAGAGGGCGCGGAGTGTGGGTGCACGTATTCCGATCCGGCAAGCCCGCAGCGGAAATAAATCGGCCTGAAATTAGGCGGTAAATCCGGGGTGGCCCGGTTGGCAAAAAGAAATCAGCGGCGCAGTCCGAGCCAGCGGGCGAGTTCGTCGAGCGCGGGAGCTAGCTTGTGGCCGCGTTTCACGGTGCGGGCCATGAGGCGGAGCTTGCGCGCAGGGCGGTCGGCCTTCGGGTCGACGTGACCAACGATCGCGGTGCCGGCGAGGACCGGCAGGGCGTAGTAGCCGCGCCGGCGCTTGGACGGCGGCGTGTAGGCCTCCCAGGTGTAATCGAACTGCCAGAGGGCGGAGGTGACGCGGCGGTCGTAGATGAGGGGATCGAGCGGGGCCAACAGCACGGGCGTGGCCGTGGATTGTTCGCTGCACTCAGAATGACAGGCTTCGAGGATGGGCAGGTCCTCGCGGAGGCAATGGAGCGGCGGGCAATCGTCCACGTGGATGGCTTGCACGAGGTCTTCCACAAGCGGCAGCTCGCCGCGTTTGAGGAGGACGAGGCGGCGTTGGCGGAACTTGAGGAGGATTTCCCAGCGGGCGGTCTCCGCGGCCGGGGGCTCCGGCAGGGCCAGCACCTGGGGAGGCAGGACGCGTTCGGGAAGGTCGTAGAAGCGGCGGTTGGCGTCGCCGCGGCGGGCGATGAGCAGGCGGCCATGAAAAAAGAGCTTCTGCAGGGCGGTCTTGGCCTGGGTGGCGGCGCCCCAGACGTGGCGGGACCGGCCGGTGCCGGCGAAATCTTCCGAACTCAAGGGCCCGCGCGCGGTGATCTCGGCCAGCAGCTGCGGCACCAGCGCCTTTTGGCGCGGGGAGAGCCGGCCGGACCACGCGCCGTTGCGTCTGGTCCGGGACCGCATGACCGTGAGCAGGTGCGGCCAGGCGTCCAAGGTGAAGGCTACGAGGGTGTTGGCCGTGGGGAGGTGGTGCTCGAAAGCGGTGCGCCGGGCGGCGGGCAGTGCGCCATCAGCCCCATGGAGGTGGCGCATCAGGCCGCCCTCGGCATAGCCGGCCACCCGGGGGCGCAGGATGTGGTCGTGCATGCGCCCGGCGATGTTGATGGGGTCGATCTGGACATAGCCGTGGTGGGCGAGGGCGGTGGCGATGTCCGGCACGGGCGCATCGAGCAACAAGGCGCGGCGCATGAAGCGGCGGGCGGTGTCGGGCGTGACTTTGAGGGGAGGGAACATGCGATCTGACCGTCGGGGCATAAAGCCCCTCTCGCCCGGCCTGGCAAATAATAAGGCCGCGCTGGAGGGCGCGGCCTTGGAAAAACGATGTGAGCCGGATTACTTCTTGGGCGAGGCGGCTTCGACATCCTGCAGGCGCTTGTCGAGGGTGTTCATGTCGTTGATCAGGCGCTCCTCCATCTTCTTGCGTTCGGAACTGTTGACGATGCTCATGTTGGCCGCGTCGCGCACGATGTTGGCGGGCAGCGAGAGGATGCGGGTGATGAGCGACTGGTCCTTGAAGGAGCTCAGGTAGAGCGCGGTGATCTCGTGGGAGAGCTTCATGGCGTCCTGGGCGACGGCCTGCGAGGCGAGGAGCTGGGTGTTCAGCTGCTGGTTGCGGGACATCTCGGAGGTCAGCACGCCGCTGATCTGGTCGGAAATGCGCTGGCTGTAGGCGTTGATGGACTCGCGGGTGAGATTCTGGTCCTTGGACATCTCGGAGAGGATGGGGGAGATCTTCTCGGCGAGGCGGCTGCCGACCTTGTCGACCTGCTCGTTCTGGAGCTGCTCGGCCTCCTCGGCGGTCTTCGGGATGTTCGCGCCGTAGGGCATGACCTTCTTGGCGATGGCCTCGGCGAGCTGGTTCACCTTCTGCTCGTTGAGCTTGGCCACTTCCTCGTCCGTCATGAAGACGTCGGCGGCGCGCTTGGAGATCGCGTCCTTGAGGAGCTGGTTGACCGACTCGATATGCCGCCGGGTCTCCTCGGCGGAGGCTTTCATCTCCGCGTTGGTCTGCTCGCGCAGGGCCGTGATCTCGGCCTGCTGCTTGGCCGCCATTTCCTTTACAGTCGTCTGGTAGAACCAGAAAGCTGCACCGATAATAAGAATGGCGGTCAAAATAACCGCCGGGATTTGTTCTTTAAACTTTTGCCACATATGGGGTGTGAGGTTAGCGTGCTCTGACATCCTTAGCAGCTGTATGTTCAAATGCAATGCCAGCTTGGCCGGCAAACCTCCCTCACCATGAGCCTTAATCGATACGAACAAACCCTCTTTAACTACTGGCAAAACCAGCCGGATGAGCGCCGCCATTGGCAGGCCAAGGTGGTGGAGCTGACGCGGTTGTCCGCGCCGCCGGGCGAGACGGCGCGGACGCTGGAGCGCGAATTATGGGAGCATTTTATCGAGCGCAGTCCCCATGTGCCGAGTCTGCGGGAGCTGAGCGCCGGCGGGTTGCACCGCGTGAGCCTGCTGAACCTCGCCGAGCACATCATCCGCCTCTGGGGGCCGCCGCCCAAACCGCGGAAGGCGGCGGGCGCCAAGCCGTGAGGACCGGCCGTCACGTGGATTTTTCACAAATTTGCGATTACTGCATTTACAAAGCCGCCAAGCGGATGCATTGGTTATTCACAAGTTATCCACGTGATGGAAACCACAATCAGCGGGGTTCAAGTTCAACCGCAGCATTCCGTCGAGGTCAGGGTGAAAACCTACGTTCTTGATACGAACGTTCTGCTGCATGACCCACAGTCGATCTTCAAGTTCGAGGACAACAACCTGGCCATCCCGGTCGAGGTCCTCGAGGAGCTCGATGCGATTAAAAGCGAGCAGTCCACCGAGCGCGGCCGCAACGCCCGCCGCGTGCACCGCATCCTCCAGGAGCTCCTGCCGGACTCCCGCTCCATGCACGAGGGCGTGAAGCTGCAGAGCGGCGGCACCCTCTCGGTCATCATCAACCGCTATCTCGTCGAGAACAACTGGTCCTCGCCCGCCATGCAGCGCCTGCGGGCCGTCCTGTCCGACTTCACCAAGAAGGACAACCGCATCATCGCCAGCGCGCTCTTCGTCCAGGAAACCTTCCCGCCGCCGACCATCCTCGTCACCAAGGACGTCAACGTGCAGCTCAAGGCCCGGGCCGTCGGGCTCGAGGCGCAGGACTACCTCAACGACAAGGTGCCCGAGGCGGACACCGACGAGGGCGACTACCAGACGCTCACGCTCGATGTCTACGAGATGCAGCGCTTCTGCTCCGAGGGGCAACTCGAGCTGGCCGAGGACGTCGCCGCCAAGCTCTACCTCAACGAGTATTGCCTGCTGATGACGCCGGAGGGCAAGACGATGCCCGGCCGCTATTATGGCAACGGCCTGCTGCGCCGCCTGCAGATCCCCGATTTCGTCAAGGCCCCCGGCGGCATCCCCATCCGCCCCCGCAACCTCGAGCAACAGTTCTTCGTCGACGCCCTGATGGACGACAGTATCGCGCTCGTCACCTGCTTCGGCAAGGCCGGCACGGGCAAGACGCTCCTTTCCACCGCGTGCGCGCTCTTCCAGACCACCAACGAGAACTCCCTTTACGACGGCCTCTCCATTTCCCGCCCGGTGATCGCGCTCGGCAAGGACATCGGCTTCCTCCCCGGCACGATGGAGGAGAAGATGAAGCCGTGGCTGCAGCCCTACCACGACGCGCTCGAGGTGCTCATGCCCTCCAAGCCGCAGAAGGAGCCGCAGTTTGTCAGCAAGAAGACCGGTAAGAAAAAGAAGAAGCACGACGACGTGCTGCACCAGATGTCCGCCGTGCACAGCGGCCATGGCAACGGCAACGGCAATGGCGGGGGCAACGGCGGGATCCCGCCCCTCAAGCCCTACGAGCGCCTGATCAAGAACGGCGTCGTCGAGATCGAGGCCCTGTGCTTCATCCGCGGCCGTTCCATCGCCCGCCGCTTCTTCATCCTCGACGAGGCGCAACAGCTCACGCCCCACGAGGTGAAGACCGTCATCACGCGCATATCCGAAAGCTCCAAGCTCGTCCTCATCGGCGATCCGGCGCAGATCGACAACCCCTACGTCGACTCGCGTAGCAACGGCCTGGTCTATTGCCACAACCGGATGAAGGGCCACGCGCTCGCCGCGCATGTGAAGCTGTCGAAGGGCGAGCGCTCCAAGCTCGCCGAGCTCGCGGCGGATCTGCTGTAGCAAGACAACCACGGCGCCGTGGCTCCAGGTAATGGAGTGCGGGCGACCCCGCCCGCGAGGACTTCGCGTCTTTCTCCGCCCCATTCTCGGCTTGCGGCCCGCGGGTGCCGGCCGAAAACTGACCGCCTGTGGACCGGGCCAGCCAAACAGGTCAAACCGACGCTACTCCCGCGCGCAGCGAGGAGCTGCTGGAAGCCCAGCGCCAGATCCGGCAGCTGAAGGACACGGTGGCGGCCCTCCGCGTGAAGCTGGAGGAGACGGAGGCCGGCCAGGCCGGCACGGTGCAACTGGCGGTGGCCGCCGGCGCCGACGAGATCCGCGTCCTCCGCACGACGATCGCCACCCTGCGTGACGAACTGCAGGCCCAGCAGGCCGCCCGCGAGGCGGACGTGCAGGCCGCGGTGGCGGCCGGCCACGACGAGGCCCGCCAGCTGCACCTCACCATCCAGACCCTGCGCGACCAGCTGGAGCGCGAGCTGTTCGACCACAAGGGCGGCCTCGCCCAGCAACACAAGACCCAGCAGGACGAACTGCGGCAATTGCACGAGACAATCTCGGCCCTCCGGGCCCAATGGGAGAAAAAACATGGAAACTGAAGTCCCGACCCCGTCCGCACCGGAGCGCGGCCCCGGACGCGAAACGATGGCGAGCCTGCGCGGGCGGCTGCGCCGCAGCGAGATGCTGATCAAACTCACGCAGCGGGTCGCGGCCATCGACGACCTCGACGAGCTGCTCACGACGCTGGTCGAAGTCACGGCCAACGAGACCGACGCCGAGCGCGGCTCGCTCTTTCTCAACGACGCCGCCACCGGCGAGCTCTACTCCCGCGTGGCGCAGGGCACCTTCAACCGCGAGATCCGGCTGCTCAACACCGAGGGCATCGCCGGCGCGGTATTCCAGAGCGGGCAGGGCCTGATCGTCCACGACGCCTACGCCGACCCGCGCTTCGACCGCGACGTGGACGAGAAGACGGGCTTCAAGACCCGCTCCATCCTCTGCGCGCCGATCAAGACCGCGCGCGGCGAGACCATCGGCGTCGTGCAGACGCTGAACAAGCGCTCCGGCCGCTTCACCGCCCAGGACCTCGACCTGCTCGGGGCCATGGCGCTGCAGGCCGCCTCGGCCCTGCAGAACACGCAATACATCGAGCGGATGAAGAAGACGCGCCAGCAGGAGATGGAGTTCCTCGACCTGGTGGCCGACATCACCAGCTCGCTCGAGCTGTCCGTGCTGCTGCGCCGGGTGATGAGCGAGGCCACGCGCATGCTCAAGGCCGACCGCTCGACGCTCTTCCTCAACGACGAGAAGTCGAAGGAGCTCTGGTCCGAGGTGGGCGAGGGACTCACCGCCGTCCAGATCAAGCTGCCCAACACCGCGGGCATCGCGGGCGCCGTCTTCCAGTCGGGCAAGACGATCAACATCCCGCACGCCTACGCCGACCTGCGCTTCAATCCCGCCTTCGACAAGCGGACCGGCTATTTCACGCGCTCCATCCTCTGCGTGCCGGTCGTGAACAAGACCGGGAAGGTCATCGGTGTCACCCAGGCGCTGAACAAGCGCGGCGGCCCCTTCACCCCCGAGGACGAGGCGCGCCTCAAGGCCTTCACCGCGCAGGTGTCCATCGCCCTGGAGAACGCCAAGCTCTTCGACGACGTCCAGAACATGCGCAACTACAACCAGTCGATGCTGGAGAGCATGTCGAACGGCGTCATCACCCTCAACGATGAGGGCCGCATTCACACCTGCAACGCCGCCGGCTACCGCATCTTCAAGGCGCGCGAAGCCGACGTGCTGGGCAAGCCCGCCGCCGAGTTCTTCACCGGCGCCAACGCCTGGCTCGTCCCGCGGCTCAAGGCGCTCGAGGCCGACGGCGCCAAGGGCGACCTGCTCATGGACGCCGAACTGGAGGCGCGCGGCGAGAAGCTCAGCGTCAATCTCACGCTCCAGCCCCTCATCAGCCTCAAGGGCAAGCGCGTCGGCTCGCTCCTGATGATCGAGAACATCAGCAACGAGAAGCGCATGAAGTCCACCATGGCGCGCTACATGGACCCCGGCCTGGCGGACCGGCTGCTCGCCGGCGGCGGCGAGGCGCTCGGCGGCCAGAGCGTGGAGGCCACGGTGCTTTTTTCCGACATCCGCTCCTTCACCACGCTCACCGAGGAGCTCGGTGCCCAGGGCACCGTCGCCCTGCTCAACGAGTATTTCACCCTGATGGTGCACTGCATCACGCAGGAGGGCGGCATGCTCGACAAGTTCATCGGCGACGCGATCATGGCCGAGTTCGGCATCCCGATCCCGCACGGGGACGACCCCGACCGGGCGCTGCGCGCCGCCATCGCCATGATCACCGAGCTGCGCGCGCTCAACGCCTGCCGCCAGGCCCGCGGCCAGAAGCCCATCCTCATGGGCGTCGGGCTCAACACCGACACCATCGTCTCGGGCAACATCGGCGCGCCCAAGCGCATGGATTACACCGTCATCGGCGACGGCGTGAACCTCGCCTCGCGGCTCGAGAGCGCGTGCAAGGAATACTCCGCCCAGATCCTCATCAGCGAGTTCACCCACCGGAAGCTCAAGGGCACCTACCGCTCGCGCGAGATCGACCGGGTCATCGTCAAGGGCAAGACCGAGCCGATCAGCGTCTATGAGGTGCTGGAATTCCACACCGAGGAGACCTTCCCGAACCTGTCTGACACGGTGAACCAGTTCCGCAGCGCGCTGGCCCACTACCGCAAGGGTGATTTCGACCGCGCGATCAAGGGCTTCGCGGAGGCGCTCGCGCTGCATCCCGGCGACAGGCTCAGCCAGACCTACATCGACCGCTGCAAATACCTCCAGGCCCATCCGCCCGGCGAGAAATGGGACGGCGTCTGGGTGATGAAGACGAAGTGACGCGCCGCGGCGCGGCAAAACTTTCAACGTTCAACGCGGAACGTCGAACCTTGAACTCCTGAAATCGGAGGCTGGATCATGCCGTTGACGTGGGTGGAACCGGTCCTCCGTGACCGGTTTGCCTTGGCTTGCGTCCAACAACCCGTCCGGAGGACGGGTT
>JAQSDJ010000238.1 GCA_029945855.1 Lacunisphaera sp. | reverse complement strand
CCTGGCTCGCCCACAGGATGAGGTCCTCGGCGATGCGGGAGAAATGCACGCCCGCGAGCGCGCACGCGGTGGCGAACTCGATATAGGTGTCGCGGTCGCTGACCGCGTCCATGCTGTTCCGCGTCACGCGCGGCCGGCCCGCGGCGTCGACGAAGCCCAGCGCCCGCGCCGTGAACTCGCGGTCGATGGGCAAAGTCGTGCCGGCGAGGGCGCCCGGGCCCCCCCCCCCGAGCGGGCACCAGTTGGCGTGGTCCGCCACGGCGGCAAAACGCCCGGCGTCGCGCGCCAGCATCTCGAGGTAGGTGAAAAGGTGGTGCGCGAGGAACACCGGCTGGGCCCGCTGCAGGTGGGTGTAGCCGGGAATGAGCACGTCGCGGTTCTTGTCCGCGAGGCGCAGGATCGCGCGCTGCGCGGCGGTGAGGTGGCCGATGATCTCCGCGCAGGCGGCCTTGAAGTAGAGCCGCAGGTCGGTCGCGACCTGGTCGTTGCGGCTGCGGGCGGTGTGCAGCTTGGCGGCGGCGGGCACGCGCTGCGTCAGCGCCTGCTCGATGTTCATGTGCACGTCCTCGAGTTGGGTCCGCCACTTGAACCTGCCCCCTGCGATCTCCCGGCCGATGGCGTCGAGCCCGCGGTGGATGGCCGCGCGTTCCGGCCGGGTGATGAGCCCGACCTTCGCCAACATGGCGGAGTGGGCCTTGCTGCCGGCGATATCAAACGGCGCCAGCCGGTGGTCGAAGGAAATGGATTCGCTGAAACGCAGCATCAGCTCGGCGGGGCCCGCCGAGAAACGACCGCCCCAGGTGGCTTGTGCCTGCTTTGCCATAGAGGGCGAAGCAACGGCCCGGCGCCGGTCTTGGCAACGCGAAATGTGGGGTGAGCGCCCCAGCCGGGCCCGCCAGTTCCCGTTTGCGCACGGCGCCGCCGCCCCCATGGTAAGGCCGATGAGACTGTGCCGGTTTATTTCGCTCCCGCTGTTCTGCCTGCTGGCTTCCCTCCACGCCGCGGAGCCGGCGGTGCCCGTCCTCACCGGTTGGGACCGCGTGATGGTCGCGCCGATGAAGACCTCCATCTACGTCGGCAGCATTACGCTCACCACGGAGCCGTTCGTGCGCGACGGGTCGACCCTCACCACGACCTACGAGGCCAAGGTCTGGCCGTGGTTTTTCTGGGGCGAAACCGGGCGGATCACCATCACCTTGAGCGACGCCAACCTGGCGAGCATGGCCCGGAGCGAGCGGACCGAATTCACGGGCGAGGCCACCAACCACAAGAACAAGCCGCGCCCGGTGACCGGCCGGGCCGATCCCGCGGACGCCGTGTCCGGCAAATTCAAGATCCGCATCATGGCGGACGGCCACGAACTGATCTTCAACGGCACCTACCGTTTCGGCGAGGCGAAGCCGGTCATCCGGGCGGACGGGCCGTAGGGGCGGCGCTCGCCGCCGCCCGCGGGCGTCCTCAAGGGACGCCCCTACATTCTACCCCAGCCAGTGAAACGTCACCGGCTTGCCGATGGACGGGTGCAGGCTGTGATGCACCGGGCAGTTCAGCGCGGCCCGCTCCAGCACGCCGCCGGGGTCCTTGGACTTCGGGAACGGCAGCCAGATCTGCGTCACGATGCGCTCGATGCGGCGCGGGGCGTCGAGCGACATTTCCTTCGTGACCTCCCAGCGCACGCCGGGGATGTCGAAGCCGAGTTTCGTCTTCGCCGCGATGGCCATCGTCGTGACCATGCAGGACGCGAACGACGCGACCGTCAGGTCGGTCGGGGAAAACGCCTGACCGCGGCCGTGATTGTCCTTCGGCGCGTCGGTCTCGAACTTCGCGCCCGAGGGGCCGTGCGTGAGCTGGCAGTTGTATTCGCCTTGATAGGTGCCGGAGCTTTTGACCATGGGGAAGAATTACCCACGAAACGCCCGAAATGGCACGAATAAATGTCCGGGCGGATGTGTCCTATGTGGCACCGGCTTCCAGCCGGTGAAAACTGCGGCTGGATGCCGCAGCCACGCAGACGACGGCCGTCAGCCCTGCTTCAGGCTCAGCCACTCGATGCGTTCGGCGCGGCCGGTGGGAGTGAACTCCACCAATGCCGCGGACAGCCGCACATCGCCCGTGGCCACCTCGAAACGCCGCGGCCGGCCGTCGAGGAAACGCCCGACCACCGGCTCGATTTCGCGACCGAGCACCGACTCGTGCGGGCCGGTCATGCCGACATCGCAGAGGAAGGCCGTCTGCTGCCGCAGCAGCGAGGCGTCGGCCGTGGCCACGTGGGTGTGCGTGCCGAGCACGGCCGTCACCCGGCCGTCCAGATGCCAGCCCAGCGCCTGTTTTTCGGAGGTCGCCTCGGCGTGGATCTCGACCAGCGCACCATCGAACTGTCCGGCAAGTTTCTTCAACAAGGCATCGGCGCCGAGAAACGGGCAGTCGGCCTTCGCACCCATGAAACTGCGGCCGAGCACGGTGCAGACGAGCAGCCGGAAACCGTTTTTCTCCACGATGACATGGTCGCGGCCCGGGTTGGACACCGGCAGGTTCGCCGGACGGCACACGCGGTCGAAAGTGGCGATCTCGTGCTCGAAACCCTTCTGGTCCCAGACGTGGTCGCCCAGCGTGATGACGTCGACGCCGGCCTCGAGGAGGGTCTTGCAGATGGACCCGGTGATCCCGGCGCCGGCGGCCGCGTTCTCGCCGTTGGCGATGACAAAATCGATGCCCCGCTCGGCGCGGATCTGCGGCACGAGGGCGGTGACGATCTCGCGCCCCGGCTTGCCGACGATGTCGCCGATGAAGAGGAGTTTCATGTCAGGGCCGATCTTCCCCACACACCCCGCCCTGCCGGGCACCCCTCTTCATAGAGGGGACCCCAACCCACGCTGACGAAGATCCCCTCTAGCAAGAGGGGTGGCGCAAAGCGCCGGGGTGTGTCGTTCGGCTCCAAACTCACGGCGCGAGATACGCCGCACCCAGGGCATTGCCGAACGAGGTCGGGCTCAGGCGCGTGGCCTTGCTGGACTCGGTGTCGACCAGGTAGAGGCTGCGGGTGTTGGCGCCACGGAACGTGCAGACGATGTGGCGGCCGTCAGCCAACCAAACGGCCTCGATGGCGTCGGTCGGCGCCTTGGTGACGATCTTGCTGACGCGGGCGGACAGGTCGAAGACGCCGATCTGGTATTTGCTCCCCATCTTGGCGGTGAAGGCGATCTTGTTCGGGTTGCCGGCGCTCCAGTCCGGCTCGGCGCAATACCCGGAAATATTGGTGGCGAGGCGCGTCGGGGCGCCGCCGCCCGCGGACATCAGGTAAAGCTGCGGACCGCCGGCGCTGTCGGAGACAAACAGGAGGCGCGAACCGTCGGGCGACCACGCGGGCGAGGCCTCGACCGCCTGGTTGTTGGTGAGGCGGCGGATCTGCCGGCCCTGCGCGTTGCCGACGTAGACCTCGGCGTTGCCCTCGCCGGAAAGCACCATGGCGACCTGCGCACCGTTGGGGCTGTAGCGACCGCCGCTGTTCGTGCCCTTGAAGCTCGCGAGCAGGGAAATGCGGCGGTTGTTCAGCTCGAGCACATAGATGTCGGGAAAGGTCGTGCGATAGCTGGTGAAGACGATCTTCGAGCCGTCGGGCGCCCAGCGCGGGGTCATCACCTGCTTGCCGTCGTTGGTCCACTTCAGGACGTCGCCAAAGAACAGGTCGGAGGTGTAGATCTCGGTCCGGCCGGTCTTCTCGCCGACGAAGGCCAGCTTGCCGGCGAAGTAGCCGCGCAGGCCGCTGGTCTTCTGGACGGCGACGTCGGCGGCGCGCAGCAGGGCGTTGCGCAGGTTCGAGCCGGTGACGGTCTCGCTCGCGACCGGCGTGCCGGCGGAGCCCTTGGTGATGGTGACGGTGACCTGGTTGGCGCCGACGGGGGCGAACGTCACACTGTAGGCGGCGCCACTCGCGACGAGCCGGTCGCGGCCGTGGGTGTTGAAGGCCTGAAGGGCGAGGTTCTGGAGCTCCGGCGTGGCCGAGAGCACGTTGAGAGCGATGGTCGAGACGTCAGAATCGACGTTGACGACCCCGATGTCGCGCTGGGCGAGCAGGGGCGTCACGAGGGCGAGGCCGAGGAGGAGGCGAAAGGCGTTCTGCATGAGAGTGGGACGGTAATTAATGAGAAAAGTTCGGGGCCGGTTTTTGTTTTACTCCCGGCAACCTACTCACAAGGTCAAAGCGCCCTGTTTTCCAAGCCATTTTCACACCACGCATGACGACCGATTCGATCAAGGAAGCCCTCAAGCAAGTCAAGTATCCCGGTTTCAGTCGGGATATCGTGTCTTTCGGCCTCGTGCGCTCGGCGGTCTTCGCCGAGGGCACCGCCAAGGTCGCGCTCGCCATCACCACCTCGGACCCGAAGGTGCCGCTGCAGTTGAAGGCCGACATCGAGCAGTGCCTCCGCGCCCAACCGGGCGTGAAGGACGTGATCATCGAGCTCGCCGTCTCCGCCGCGAAGGCCCCGGCCGCCCCCGGCCAGTCGAACATCGGTGGCGGCACCGCCCCCGCCGGTCTCAAGCATTCGGTCGCGATCGCCTCCGGCAAGGGCGGCGTCGGCAAGTCCACCTTTGCGGTCAACCTCGCCTGCGCCCTCGCCCAACTGCTCGAACAGCGCGGCCGCCCCGGCCGCGTGGGCTTGATGGACTGTGACATCTACGGCCCGTCCGTTCCCCTGATGATGGGCCTGCAAGGCCGGCCCGAGATCGACGGCGAGGCGCTCGTCCCGCTCGAGCGCTTCGGCGTGAAGGTCATGTCGATGGGCTTTCTGGTCGACGACAACACCCCGGTCATCTGGCGCGGCCCGATGATCATGAAGACCATCCAGCAGTTCGTCCAAAACGTGAAATGGGGCGAACTCGACGTGCTCCTGATCGACCTGCCGCCCGGCACCGGCGATGCCCAGCTTTCCCTCGTCCAGACCCTGCCGCTCGACGGCGCCATCCTCGTCACCACGCCGCAGGCCGCCGCCACCAACGTGGCGCGCAAGGGCGGCCTGATGTTCCAGAAGGTCAACGTCCCGCTCCTTGGCGTCGCCGAGAACATGAGCTGGTTCGAGGACGCCAACGGCAATCGTCAGCTGCTCTTCGGCGAAGGCGGCGGCGCGACCATCGCCGAGCTCCTCGGCACGGAGTTGCTCGGCCAGGTGCCGCTCTTCTCCGAGATCCGCGCCGGCGGCGACACCGGCCATCCGGTCGTGGTCAATTCGCCCGACAGCCGCCCGGCGGAGGTTTTTCGCGAGATTGCCGGCGGTTTGCTGAAGAAATTGAAAGTCTAGGCCGCCATCACGATGTATGCCACAAGCCGGCCCGCACACGGGTTGACACGGACACCGGGACACATCTAGGGTGTTTCTCGCATGACACTGCAGCCGGGCCAACACCAGCCGATGACCATTTTGGGGACAATCTCCCTCTGTCGCTGAGTTTACTCACGCCTGCCATGACGATGACCACCACCACAGAGACCAACGGCAGCCGCGAGTTCGTCAAGCAATCGAGCCTTTACCAGGAATTCCTGGCTGAGCGGGAGGAGATTCTGAAGCACAAGTGGATTGAGTCGGAGCGGCTCGGTTACGACATTGGTTTTGAGCGGGCGCTGCTGGATTGGATCCGCAAGCACCGGGACAGCTGGCGCGCCGCGCGCCGGGCCCAACTGTCCACGAGTCCCGCCGGCACCCAGGCCGTGCCGTTCGTGAAGAAGTAAGCTCCGGAGGGCGTATGGAGGCGGGACTACCAGTCCCGCGAGATATCGCCACCGGCAACCCGCGGGACTGGTAGTCCCGCCTCCAACAGCAGGAAGCCGATGCCCATAAAAAAGGCCGGTCACGAGGACCGGCCGATATAAAGAGGCGTAAGCGAGCGGCTTACTTGATCTCCTTGTGGAGCGTGTGGCGCTTGAGGAAGGGATTGTATTTCTTCTTCTCGATGCGCTCGGTGACGGTTTTCTTGTTCCGCTTCGTAAGATAGCGGGACGGCGGCTTGCCCTCTTTGCGGGCTTCGGTGCATTCCAGGGTGACGGTTTCTTGCATGGCTTAAATGGGTTGGAAAGGGTCGAAAGAAAGGCCCCACCCGGTGACGTGCAATCTAAAAGTTAACAATGTAGAGCCCCATTGTTGATCTTGTCTCCTGCGATGTCGAAAAGGAGGAATCCTAAATTCCGCACTACATGCCCAATGACCGAGGCGCCAGCCGCTTACCTTCGTTCCGTCAGCGGCATCATCACCCCGCGGCGGAAGAGCATCACCTGCCCCGAGCTGGACGAAACCACGAGGGCGATGCAATCGGCCGCGACCGAGACGGCCGCCGCCGCCGCATGGCGTGAGCCGAGACCGCTGGGGAGTGCATGATTGCTATCAGGCGCCTGGATAAGCGCGCCCGCCGCCTCCACCACCCCGTCGCCCCGGATGACGAAGGCCCCGTCGATGGAGGAAAATTCCTTGATCGTCTCGTCCATGAAGGGATTGAGAATGTTCCGGTCTTCCTCCTTGTAGCCGTAAAACGGATTGAGCACGAGCGGCTTGGTCAGCTTCTCCACCTTCTTGATGTCGCCGACGACAAATAGGCAGCCGACCGGGCGACCCTCGCGACCCTCCACCGCGAGTTCCGTGGCCACGGCGATGACGCGTTCGAGCACCTCGGGCTTCACGTCCGCCGGCAGCAGGTCCGCGTGACCGGAGAGCAGCGTCTGGAATTCTTTCTCCACGTCCACGACCACGATCGTATCGAACTGGTTGCTGCCCGCGAGGCCGCCCACGCAGCAGATGCGGTCGTTGAAGGTGACGAGGCCGCGCGTGAGGCCGACGAGCACCGCGCTGCGCAGCTGGGCCATGCGCTGGCTGGAAAAGGAGCGCACCTGGATCGTCTCATCGAACCGCGCCGGATGGTCGCCGGCCTCGGTCAGGTTGCGGGTGACGAGGATGGTCTTGAGCGTGGTCTTCCACTTGGGCGACTCGAAGGTGCCGGCGAAAGCGTCGCCGAAGACCATGAGCTTGGTGCAACGGCTGCCCTGGGCGATCTTCTCGGCCTCGCGCAGCACCACGCCATTGACCCGGCTGGGCGCCGCCGCCACGGGTTTGGCCGCGATGCCGCCGAACCCGGCGAACAGGCGGTCGTAAAGCACCCCGAGGTCCGGCGCCTGCACGAGGCCGTTGACGAAGTCCGGCTCCTGCAGCAGGCGGGCGAGCGCGGCGAGGACCTGGAGATAGTCGCGGGCCTTCTCGTCGGCGATCAGCATGATCACCAGGCGCACCGGCTCGCTCTCCATCGCGCCGTCGTAACGGATGCCGTAATGGCTGCGGCCGATGGCCAGGATGTAGCGGCGGCCCATCTTCACGCGGACGTGCGGGAGGGCGACCCCGAGGCCGAGGTAGGTCGTCATCGTGTCCTCGCGGCGCAGCAGGCCCTTCAGCAGCGAGTCCTTGTTCAGGTCGGGAAAGCGGTCGACCGTCAGGTTGAGCAGCTCGGCCAGCGCGCCCTCCATGTCGGCGCTGCCAAGATCGATGACGCGGCTGCGGGAAATGTATTTGTCGAGTCTCACTGTCTAAATGTTTTCAATTCATGCACCACGGATGGCACGGATGAACACGGATAAGGATCTTACAGGAAGAAACGGAGTGAACGGAGCTGGGATTATTCCGAAGCCAGGAATCAAGTTTTCTCGTTTCTGATTACCTCGGTTTTCTCCGTTGGCTCCTGTGAAAGAAACTCATTTTTCCCATTCCAGCGCGCCCTTCTTCACCTCGTAGAACAGGCCGAGGACGAGCACGAAGAGGAAGAACAGCATCGGGGAGAGGATGGCGATGTTGTTCGCCAGGAAATCACGGTAGACGAAGGTCCACGGGATGAGGAACACCACCTCGATGTCGAAGAGGATGAAGAGCATCGCCGTCACGTAGAACTTGACCGAGAAGCGCGTGTGCGTGTTGCCGTCGCCCGGCACGCCGCACTCATAGGCGGTGTCCTTGATCGCATTGGGCCGGAACCGCTGGCCGAGGAGGTGGCTGATCGCGATGACGACCGCGGTGATCACGGCGGCGAGCACAACCTGAACGAGGAAGGGCAGATAGGCGGCGTAGGACATCTGCCCCTAGCGTCCTCAGCCGGCGCGCCGGTTCAAGTGGAATTTTCGGAATCGGTGCTTTGGCGCGCCCCCTTATCCCCGGCATTAGCCGCCGCGCCGGGGCGGCCGCCCCCGGCCGATTACCCCGCCTATCATCGGGCTAACGCCGCGCTGCTAGCCGCCCGGCCCGGATATCCGGCGTTGAAGCGGGTCGGATTCTGGGGCTAAATGCCGTCCCTACCCCATGGCCACCGCAATCGTCCTCCTCAAGATCGACCCCAAAAAAGTCACCGGCACCGCGGAAAAGATCCTCGAGATCCCCTCGGTCACGGATGTCTATTCCATCTCCGGCCGGCATGACCTGCTGGTCATCATCGAGTGCAAGTCCGTCGACATGATCGAATATGTCATCACCGACGGGCTGCTGAAGACCGAAGGCATCATCGACAGCGAGACCATGTTCGCCTTCCGCAGCTTCGACAAACGCGAGGCCGGCAAGGCCGTCGACGTGGATTAGGCCGGTCCCGGATGCCGGCCGGCGCCGGCACCGCAGACAGCTTTTGTTTTTTCCGGTTGCAGGCCGGCCCCCCGCCCCCTCGACTCGGCCCGTGGTTGCCGAAGCCGATTATCGCATCAAACTCCCCGTGTTCGAGGGCCCGTTGGACCTGCTCCTCTTCCTCCTCCGGAAGAACGAGCTGGATATCTACGACATCCCGATCGCCTCGGTGACCAAGCAATACCTCGAGGTCATCTACACGCTGAAGGAGCTCCAGGTCGAGGTGGCCGGCGAGTTCTTCGTGATGGCCGCGACGTTGATGGAGATCAAAAGCCGGATGCTCCTGCCCAAGCACCAGCAGGCCGTCGACCCCAACGCCGACGAGGACGACCTCGACCCGCGCTGGGAACTCGTCCACCAGCTCCTCCAATACAAGAAATTCAAGGAGGCCGCCGGCCAGCTCGGCCAGATGTCGCTCGACGCCCAGAACATGCTGCCGCGCCCCGCCTCGGCCTTCGCCCCGAACTCCGAGCGCGCCCTGAAGCATGTCGACCGGATCGACCTCTGGAACTCGTTCAACCTCGTCCTCCGCCGCCTGGCCGAGAAGCTCGTCGTCGGCCAGATCCACGCCGAGCAGGTCACCGTCTCCGACCAGATGGAATATGTGCTCGAGCAGATCAAGACGCGGAAGTCCTTCGCCTTCTCCCAGCTTTTCCCCGAGAAAATCTCCCTGCGCCGCCTGGTGGCGACCTTCCTCGCGGTGCTCGAGCTGACCCGCCTGAACAAGCTGACGCTGGAGCAGACCGCGGCCTTCGACGACATCATCTGCACCGCGGTGGAGGAAAAAGCACTTGAAACACCGGCCGACCCGACCACGGTCACGCCCCAGCAAGATGAAGAAGGTCTCCCGCCGCCGCAAACCTAAGCCCGCCCACCTGCTGGGCATCGGCCTCGACAACCAGGACGGCCACAAGCGCCTGACCCGCGCCGATAAATTCACCATCGTCGGCGGTTCCGACGAGACCCATGGCCGCGTGACGGAGACCTTCATCAAGACCTTCGAGGAACTGAAGACCCGCGGCAAGCCTCTGGAGGCCGTCGAGCCGCAGGAGCTGGCCGAGATCATCCACAAGTCCACCCCGCGCTGAGGACGGTGGGCCAGCGAGCTTGCTCGCGCCTCTGGTGCGACGGCGAGCGGGCCGCCTACAATTGACCCGACTTGCCTTTTCACCGCCGGCAACTTAACTCCACCGCCATGTCCGACAAAATCGCCCAACTCGACACCACCAATTTCACCGCCGGGGTCGCCGGTGCCACGCCCGTGCTCGTGGACTTCTGGGCCCCGTGGTGCGGCCCGTGCAAGGCCATCGCCCCGATCCTCGAGGAGCTCGCCACCGAGCTCGAGGGCAAGCTGAAGATCGCCAAGGTCAACGTCGACGACAACGGCGACCTCGCCGCGCAGTTCGGCGTGCGTGCCATCCCGACCATGCTGCTCTTCAAGGACGGCCAGAAGATCGACCAGTTCGTCGGCATGATGGACAAGGCGACCCTCAAGACGAAGCTCGCCGGGAAGATCTGAGGCCGCACCCATTTTTCATTGCAGGGCGGGATCGCTGATCCCGCCCTTTTATTTGGTAGGGCGAGTCCTCCGGACGAGCCGGGCCGCCGGGAATGGTGTCAAATAAAGCGGCTCGTCCGGAGGACTCGCCCTACCTCCCCAACACCACCCCCGCACCCAGCAGCATCCCGAACGCCGCCAGGAACAGGGCCGTTTGCCCGAGCAGCCGGATCTGCGCCTGCGGCTCGCGCGAGGCCGCCAGCCGCAAAGTGAGCCACACCGCCCACGGGGTGAGCAGCACCGGGAGCAACACCGGCCAGGCATAACCATACAAGAGCAGGGCATGCGGACAAAGCAGGGCCACGGTCACGGACAGACCGTATTGCCACACGGCAAATTTCCGACCGAAACGCACGACGAGCGTTTTCTTGCCCGCGGTGGCGTCGGTCTCCATGTCGCGATAATTGTTCGGCACGAGGATGTTTGCCGCCAGCAGCCCGATCGCGGCGGCGCAAGAGGTCACATCCGGCGTCACGTAGCCGGCCTGCACGTAGAAGGTCGTGGCCACCGCCACGAGGCCGAAGAAAAGGAAGACGAACAAGTCCCCCAGCCCGTGGTAGCCGAGCGGGAATGGCCCGCCAGTGTAGGCGAGGCCGCACAGGATGCACGCGAGCCCGATGGGCAGCAGGATCCAGCCACCGGACCGGAGCAGGAGCAGCCCGACCAGAAACGCCGCGGCGAACACCACCCCCATGGCGGCCCGCATGGTGGCGGCGGGAATCAGCCCGGCGGCGACCGCCCGGCGCGGACCGACCCGCGCGGCCGTGTCGGCGCCCTTGACGAAGTCATAGTAATCGTTCGAAAAATTCGTGCCGACCTGCACCAGCAGGGCAAACGCGAGGCAGATCGCCGCCGGCGCATAGCCGGCTGCGCCGTGGGCCGCCGCGAGCGCCGTGCCCACCAGGACGGGGATGACCGCCGCCGGCAGCGTCCGCAGGCGCGCGGCCTCGACCCAATGGCGCCATGCGGGTGACTCCGGCATCAGGTGGCGGCGGACTTGTGCTTGCGCGAGTAGATGACGACCGGCCGCTTCGTCAGCAGACTGAGCAGGGGCACCAGCAGGACGAGGCAGACATCCACCGCCAGCAG
This sequence comes from Lacunisphaera sp., assembly GCA_029945855.1. Lineage (GTDB taxonomy): Bacteria > Verrucomicrobiota > Verrucomicrobiia > Opitutales > Opitutaceae > Lacunisphaera. Next base: position 658 of record JAQSDJ010000238.1, on the reverse strand, counting down.
GCGGTAGTCCGCGTTGAAGACCAGACCGAACGGCAGCAGCAGCAGGCCATAGGCCGCGAGAAACATCCGCGGGTTGGGAATCACGGGATTGATGGCGAGCGTCAGGGCGAACGCGAACAGCCCGGTGTAGTGCCCGTTGATGCCGACGTTCATCCCCACGAAAAAGAAGATCGCCGCGTAGAAGCTCAACCGCCCGTCATGGCGGATGGTCTGGATCAACACCGCGACCAGCAGCACGAGCGACTGCACGAGGAACACGGTCTGGCCCGCGTCCTCCCCCTCGGCGGTGAAGCCATACTGGGCGAGGCAGTAGCCGCCGGCCAGGGCGCGGAAGAAATCGATGTAATTGCGGAAATTGGTGAACTCCTTGCCCGGCTGCACCGACCGGTCCTCCGGGTCGCGGGCGCCCATGCCGGCCAGGCGCTCGAGCGCGCCATCGGGCTTGCGGCGCCGCTTGAGGATCGACTTGCCCGAACGCAGCCATTTGCGCGGGAGCCAGAGCATGCCCAGGGCGGCGAGGAGATAGGGCCAGTGGATGGTCAGGGTGTCAGTCATGGGAATGGCCCCGCAGTCCTAGCGCCCCCCGGATGCTGGTCAAAGGCAGCGTCGCCGTGGCGAAGTGGCTGCTTGTAGGTCGGGCTTTATGCCCGACACGTCG
>JAQSDJ010000237.1 GCA_029945855.1 Lacunisphaera sp. | reverse complement strand
ATCGCATTCGAGGCGGGATCAGGCGATCCCGCCCTACAGATTCCCCCTGTTCCCTCCAAGGTCCGGCCGGCGAGGAAAATACGGGGATTGCCGGGGTGGGGGAAAGTTGTTTCTAGGTCAGGGCTTGAGCGAGATACCACCAGTGGACGTTGATGATGTGGGCGACCCCTATGAGGCCGCCAACCCGCCGCCGGCGCGCAAGGCGATGGGCTTCTTCGAGCACCTCGAGGAGCTGCGCATGACGATCATCAAGAGCCTCGTGGTCTTCGGCATCTTCGTGACGATCATCGCCTACCAGCTCGACCGGGCCTCGCACCTGTTGATCTGGCCGCTGGAACGGGTCCGGGCCGACTACCCCGAGATGAACACCAATCTGGTGACCAACAGCCCGATGGGGGTGTTCAGCGTGATCATCGACATCTGCCTCATCGGCGGCCTGGTGATGTCGCTGCCGTTCGTCCTGTTTTTCGTCGGTCAGTTCATCGCTCCGGCGCTGACCAAGCGCGAGCTGAAGGTGCTGCTGCCGACCTGCGCCGCGGCGTTCGTGCTCTTCCTCGGCGGCGCGGCCTTTGGGTATTTCCTGCTCACGCCGAGCACCATCCGCGTGGCCTACGAGCTCAACCAGATGCTCGGCTACACCGTGCTGTGGACGGCCGACAAATATTACAGCCTGCTGATGTGGCTCGTGCTCGGCATGGGCGCGGCCTTCGAGTTTCCACTGCTCGTCGTCCTCGCGGTCTACATGGGGATCGTCGAGGTCGCGACGCTCCGCAAATACCGCCGGCACGCCATCGTCGTCATCTTCGTGATCGCGGCCGTGGTCACGCCGACGCCCGACCCGATCAACCAGTGCCTGTTCGCCCTGCCGCTGGTCGTGCTCTACGAGATCGCCATCTTCGTCTCCGCGCAGATCAGGCGCCGCCACCAGGACGAGGCCTGAGCGGGCGCCGGCCCCAATCGAAATTGTCCGGTCGAACCGTAGGGGCGTCGCTTGACGACGCCCGGGCGGCGGATGTAACCCTGACGGGCGCCCAAGCGGCGCCCCTACTAGAATAACTCCTCCCCGCTTACTTCCGCGTGTCGCGCTGGAAGCGGTAGACGACCTTCAGCATCTGCCAGGCGAGCCAGAACACGCCGGCCATGCAGCCGGCGGCGAGGCCGCCCCAGAGGTGGATCATCGTGGGATTGTTGGACGGCACGTGGGACTCGACGAGCCAGTAGAAAATGACGAAAGCGACCGCCACGAGCACCAGGTCGATGACGAGGGAAACGATGGAAAAGGATTTTTTCTCAGGCGTGGCCATGCCGGGAACAGAAGGAGCCGCGGCGGCTTTGTCGAACTGAAACTTGCGGCGGGAATGGAGGCGGGACTACCAGTCCCGCGGGTTGTCAGCGGCGATGCTGATGCCTCGCGGGACAGGTCGTCCCGCCTCCAAGAACAGTTACGGCCCTCAGATTCCCTTCGGGATCGCCGCGGTCAGGTTCACCGGGGCGCCGTCGGTCACGAGGATGTTGTCCTCGATGCGCACTCCGCCGAGGCCGGCGAGGGTGTCCACCAGTGGCCAGTTCACGGCGTCGCGGTATTTCGCGCGGCGGGCCGGGTCGTTGAGGAGGGCGGGGATGAAATACAGGCCGGGTTCGACCGTCACGATGTAGCCCGGGCGCAGAATGAGGTCCATGCGCAGGCTGCGGAGAGACGGGCGCGGGTCCTTGGTGCGGCCGGGCTCGAGGCCGCTGGCGTCGCGCACGCCGAGCCCGAGCATGTGCCCGATACCATGCGGGAAAAACAGCGCGTGCGCCTCCTGTTCCACCAGCGACACGGGGTCGCCCTTCATGACGCCCATGGCGACCAGGCTGCCGACCATGTCCACCGCCGCGCCGAAATGGATGTCCTTCCACTCCGCCCCGGGCCGGCAGCGCTCGCAGCCGCGGATCTCGGCCGCAAGCACGGCCTGGTGGAGGTCGCGCTGGAACGCCGTGGGCTTGCCCGCCGCGTAGGTGCGGGTGACGTCGATCACGTAGCGATCGAGCTGCGCGCCGGAATCGATGAGGATGAAGTCGCCATCGCGTGCGATGCGGTCGGGCGAGGGCGAGCCGTGCAGCACGGCGCTCTGCGCGCCGATGCCCACGATGCTGTCGTAGCCGGTCACCTGTGGGCCGTGGCGGAAATACTCCGCCTCGAGCTCGATCTGCAGCTTCCGTTCACTGACGCCGGGCTGGAGCAGCGGTTGGATGGCCGCGTAGCCGGCGGCGGTCGCCACGGCGCAGCGTTTCATCAGGTCGACCTCGGCCGGTTCCTTCGGCCGGCGCGAATGCTTGTAGGCCTCGCGCACCTCGGCGGTGCGCTTCTCGTCGGTGGCGACGCCCGGCACCGGCGCGCCGAGCGCGACGATCTTCCGTCCCTTGCGCGCGGCAAGCCAGGCGGGGAGCCCGCCGAGCAGTTCGCCGGCTTGCTGCGTGCGGCCTTCCCACACGCGCTCACCTTCGGTCACCTCGGGCACGAACGAAACCCAGCCCGATTTCGGATCATAGGCGATGACGGCGCCGGCGGTGTCGGCCAGGCCGGTCAGGTAATAATATTCCTGGTGGGCGATGAAGGGCAGCAGGGCGTCGCTGATCTCGGGCTTCGGGATCGGATGGCCGGCCCCGACGAGCAGGATTTCATCGGTCAGGCCGAGCTGGGGGGCGATGCGGGCGCGACGGGCGGGATAGTCGATGTTCATGGGCGTTTTTGTTGGCCACAAAAAGGCACAAAAATTCACGAAAAGAAAGGCAGCAGAATAGGGTGCGCCCAGTCCTGGAGCCGCAGCGACCTCGCTGCGGATGGGGTCGGAAACCACGGCGGGGTCGCCGTGGCTCCAACTTGAGATCCGCTCACCCCGCCGGCTGGTCGAGCTCGGCGAGGGCCTTCTTCGCGGCCTCGAAGTTCGGGTTGAGCTTCAGCGCCGCCTCGAAACGGGCGCGGGCCTCATCCTTGCGGCCGAGTTTCGCGAGCATCCGGCCGCAACCGAACTGCCCGCCGGCGTGGTCGGGCTTCAGTTTGGTCGCGACCTCGTAGTGGGCGAGCGCCTCGGCGTATTGCTCGTCCTTGTTCGCGATGTTGGCCCGTTCGAGTTCCCCGAGGAACGGGTTGAGCTGCTGCACGCGGGTCGCGTATTCCGCCGCTTTCACCAAGCTGCCGCCGGCGATCTCCGGGGCGTTGGTGTAGTAGCGGGCCAGCCCGATGAGCCCGGCGACATGCTGGGGGTCGAGCGCGACGGACTGCTCGAAGGCCTTCTTCAGTTTGCCGGACATCATCGCTTGCTGCATGAAGCCGATCTCGCCCATGCGCTGGCCGAGGGCCATGCCCAGCTGGGAGAAATACTCCGCCTTGGTGGGATCCGCCTTCGTGGCCTGCTCAGCGAACTCGACGGCCTCCTTGGTGTTCTTCTGTTGGAGCCGCTCGATGCTCTGCCGGTGCAGCGCGGCCGCCTCGGCCGGCGCGGCTGTTTGCGCGGTGGCGATCGTGGTAAGGACAACAGCGGCGAAAGCCGCGAGGAGGGATTTGGTTTTCATGATTGGGATTGGATTGGGTTGAGTGGGCGGCGAGGTTGCTCGCGCAGGCGGTGGGTGGCGCGAGCAAGCTCGCCCCCCCCCCCCCCCCCCCCACAGGAGGGTTTCATTCCTGCTGCAGCGCCTGGGTCGGGTTCAGGCGGGCGGCGCGGAGGGCGGGGAGGAAGGCGGCGGCGACCGCGACGGCGGGGAGGATCAGCAGCAGGGCGCCGAGCACGAGCGGGTCGGTGGGCGAGACGCCGTAGAGCGCGCCGCGCAGCAATTGCGTGAGGCCGAGCGCGCCGATGAAGCCGGCGACGATCCCGGCACCGGCCAGCAGCGCGGCGCGGCCGAGCACCCAGCCGAGGATGCCGGCCGGCGCGGCGCCGAGCGCCATCCGCACCCCGATCTCGCGGGTGCGCTGGCCGACGGTGAAGGACATGCTGGCGTAGATCCCGAAGGCCGACAGCCCGAGCGCGATCGCCGCGAACAGCCCGAACAGCGCGGTGCGCAGCCGCGGCTGCGTGGCGGCGCGCGCGATCTGCTCCTCCATCGTGCTGACGCTCATCGTGAGCGTCGGGTCGGCGCGGCGCAGCGCGTTCTGGATCGCGGCGGCGCTCGTGCCGTTGGCGCGAACCACCACGGTGGTGAAGAACCACGGCGATTGCCGCGACGGGACGTAAAGCTGCGGCGTGGCGTCGTCCGCCTGCGTGTTCTGCTTCACGTCGCCGACCACGCCGACCACCTCGCGCCAGCCGCGCACCATCCAGGGCAGCGTGCGGATGCGTTGGCCGATGGGATCGGCGTCGCCGAAGAGCCGCCGGGCCATGGTCTGGTTGATGATGCAGACAGGGCGGTTGCCCGCGGCCTTGGCGTCATCGGCGTCGGTGAAGGTCCGCCCGCGCACCAGCGGCACCTGCAGGGTCGCGAAGTAGTCGTTGCTGATGGAATTGAACACGGCCTCGTCGGCGTTGCCCTCCTCGGCGGGCCGGCCCTCGACCCAGAACGGGTAGCGCAGGGTGATGCCCGAGAGCGGGGCGCTGCTGTTGAGCGTGACGCCGGTGACGCCCGGCTCGCGGCGCACCTCGGCCAGCAGGCGCTCGTAATAGTCGCCGAGCTGCGTGAAGTTGTCCCAGCGCGACTGTGGCGGCGAGATGCGCAGCGTGAGCAGCTGCGCCGGGTTGAAGCCGGGGGCGGTGCGCTGGAGGGTGAGCAGGCTCTTCATGAGCAGGCCGGCGCCGGTGAGCACGACGAGCGTCAGCGCCACCTGGCCGGCGATGAGGGCGCCCTGCACCCGGCCGGCGAACCGGCTCGAGGCGCCGCGGGAGCCGCCGGACTTGAGCAGCTCGTTCACGTTGGCCCGCCGCACCTGCCACGCGGGCAGCAGGCCGAAGACCAGGCCGGTGAGCCCGGAGACGGCGACGGCAAAAAGCAGCGCGGTGCCGTCCACGCTGATGGCGGACGAGCGCGGCACCAGGCCCGGCGGCAACTGGCTGGCGAGGGCCGGCAGGCCGATGGCGGCGAGCGCGATGCCCGCCGCGCCGCCGATCAGCGAGAGCAACAGGCTCTCGAACACGATGGTGCGCGCGAGAGTCTGCGGCGTGGCACCGAGCGCGAGGCGCACGGCCAGCTCCTGCAGGCGGGCGACGCCGCGGGCGAGCATCAGGTTGGCGAGGTTGACACAGGCGATGAGCAGCACGAGCCCGACCGCGCCGACCAGCAGCAGCAGCGACGAACGCAGCCCGCTGACGCGCATCTCCAGCAGCGGCTGGAGGGCGACGCTCCAGCCGCGGTTGGTGGCGGGATATTCCGCTGCCAGCGTCGTGGCGATGGTCGCGGCCTCGGCCTGCGCCGTGCCGAGCGTGGCGCCGGGCTTGAGCCGGCCGACCGTCGCCCAGAAGCGCGAGTCGCGCACGAGGTTCTCCGGCGCCTCAACCGGGAAGGGCAGCCAGACGTCGGCGAACTCCGGCTCGCGGAATTCCTCCGGCATGACGCCGATGATCGTGGCCGGCTCGTTGTCGAGCAGGACGGTTTGCCCGACCACGTCGGTGCGCTCCGCGAAATGCCTGCGCCAAGCCACCGTGCTGAGGACCACGGTGCGGGCCGCGCCGAGGCTGAATTCATCGGGCTGAAACGTGCGGCCGAGCCGCGGCGCCACGCGGAAGACGGGAAAGAATTCCTCGGTGACCTTGCCGCAGACGAGCTGGACGGGATCGGCGCCCTGCGGCGCGTAGCCGGCGAAATCGGGGCGGAACGCGGCGAGGGCGGTGTAGGATGAGACGCGCTCCTTGAAGTCGCGAAAATCCGTGAGCGAGAGGGCGGGTTGGGCGAGGGCCTTGGCGGCGTGGAGGGACTTGAAGCCGACGAGGCGCGCCTGCTCCGGGTAGGGCAGAGGGCGCAGGATGATGGACTGGAAGATGGAAAAGATCGCGACGTTGGCGCCGATGCCGAGCGCGAGCAGGGCGATGGCGAGCAGCGCAAAGCCGGGGGCCCGGCGCAGGTGGCGGCAGGCGGCGGTCAGTTCGGTGAGGAGGCGGGTCATTGCGTCCTGAAGATACCGGATCGCGCCGTCCGCCGCATCGCCCGGAAGTCACCCTCGGGGTCATGGCCGGGGGTGACCCGGGGGCATGCGCCAATCGTTCTCTTAATCGTAATCTTTCTCGTTCTCGGAAGGTCGAGAAAGAGAACGAGTCGGAGAACGAGAACGATCAGCCTCAGATCAGCCCCATCTCCCTCGCGCGGAGGGCGGCCTGGGTGCGGTCGAGCACGCCGAGTTTGCCGAGGACGTTCGTCATGTGGTTCTTCACCGTGCCCTCGGTGATGTTCAGGCGCGCACCGATCTCCTTGTTGCTGCAACCGTCGGTGAGCAGCTTCAGCACGGCCAGCTCGCGCTCGGACAACGGGTCGGCGAGGGTCTGCGCCGGACGCTTGCCGTTCTGCGCGGAGAGGCGGTTCAGCTCGGCCATCATCCGCGCGGCGACCGAGGGCTCGAGGACGGACGTGCCCTTGGCGGCGGCGCGGACGGATTCGCAGAGCTTGTCCGCCGAACAGGCTTTAAGCAGATAACCCAGCGCGCCGGCCCTCATCGCCTCGAAGATCTCCTCGTCCTCCTCGAAGGTGGTGAGGACGACCACGCGGGTGGCGGGCACGGCGGCCAGCACGCGGCGCGTGGCCTCGACCCCGCCCATGACCGGCATGCGCAGGTCCATGAGGATGACGTCGGGCCGGTGAGCTTTGGCCAGGGCCAGGGCCCGTTCACCGTTCTCGGCCTCGGCGGCGATCTCGAAGTCGGGCTGGAGCGCCAGCAGCGTGCGCAGCGCCTCGCGGAAGAGCGACTGGTCGTCGACCAGCATGAGGCGAAGTTTTTTCATCGGGAACTGTAGGGCGGGGTCGCTGCCCCCGCCTCGCTCAAGGCGGGATCAGGCGATCCCGCCCTACAATAAGAAATACCGCTCACGCCGGCACCTCCACGCGGAGGGCGAAGCCGCCTTCGAGGCGGTTGCCCGTATCGACCGTGCCGCCGAGCAGCGCGATGCGTTCGCGCAGGCCGCGCAGGCCGAAACCGGTCTCGCCCGCGGCGGGGGTCGCGCCGACGCCGTTGTCGGCGAGTTCGAGCACGACGCGCTGCGGGGTGCGGAAATCGAGGCGCATCAGGGCGCTGGTGGCGCGCGCGTGCTTGCGGATGTTGGTGAGGCCCTCCTGCGCCGCGCGGTAGAGGGCGTGTTCGACGCCCGGCGGCAGCGGACGGGGCGAGCCTTCGACGGTGAGGGTGGGGACCGGCTCGCCATGGGCCGCCAGTTCCCGCAGGGCCTCAGGCAGCGGCGGGCGGCCGGTGTCCGTGCGCAACGCGCCGACCGAGCGGCGGACGTCATCGAGCGCGTCGCTGGTGAGCTTGGCGGCCTGGGTGATGGCGGCGAGGGCCCGGTCCGGCTGGGTGGGCAAAATGGCGGCGGCCGCATCGAGCTGGGTCTTGACCACGGTAAGGTAGTGGCCGACGCCGTCGTGGATCTCGCGGGCGACGCGGTTGCGCTCGCGGGTGGTGGCGAGGTCCTCGGCCTGGGCGGCGTAGATCCGGAGCTTCTCGTGCGAGGCCTCGACCTCGTGGCGCAGCGTCTCCTCGCGTTCGCGGGCGTTGAGGGCCTGCTTGGTGATGATGGTGAAGACGATGGTGAAGGCGAAGGCCGCCGAGTAATTGACGACCGCCTGCAACCCGCTGTCCCAGCCATAGGGAATGGCCCAGACCGCAATGTTGATGGCGAAAAGGTAGGCCCCGACCAGCACGGCCTCGCGGGCGCGGAGATCGAAAATCGCCTGGCTGACCACCGGCAGGACCAAAATGCCGAGGAAACCGCGGACCGGACTGAGAAAAACCACCAGGGTCAGCAGCCCGCACTGGAGCAGATAATAGACCGCATACATCAGCCGGGCGCGGCAGAAGAGAATGCTGCCCCCGAGCACGCCCAAGGCCGCATAAATGGCGCCGAGGCCAAATACCACGGGCACCATCCACTCCGAGGCAAAGAACTGCCGGGTGGTGAAAAAGGTCGCGTAGCACGTCAGGATGACCACCGCATAGGCAAAGGCGCCATAATAGCTGCCGGTGCGGTGGGCTTCAGCGGTGGTCGGAGGTGACATCGGGCCGGCAGCCTACCACGGCCGGGAGGCTTGGCGATATAGGAAGGAAGTCATGGGGCGGGTCATGGGTCTGATCGTTCTCATTCTCGTAATCCTTCTCATTCTCACTGCACAAGCCGGATGGTCGGTAGAAATCGGGAGAACGGGAACGATACCTACACCAGCGCATCAAACAGAATCTCGATGGGATGCAGTGCGACGCGGCCGGTGCCGTCCTTGATCTGGTGGCGGCAGCTGGTGCCGGGGGCGGCGACGAGGGTGTCGGCCGGGGTCGAGCGCACGGCGGGGAAGACCACGAGCTCGCCGATCTGCTGGGAGATGTCGAAGTGTTCCTCCTCGTAGCCGAAGGAGCCGGCCATGCCGCAGCAGCCGGAGGGGATGACCGTCACCTTGTAGCCGGCGGGCAGCTCGAGCATCTTCACCGTGGGTGCAACCGACGACAGCGCCTTCTGGAGGCATTGGCCGTGCAGCTTGATGGCGAGGGTCCCGGGCTTGAACGCCGCGCGGCTGATGCGGCCGGCGTCGGCCTCGCGCGCGATGAATTCGTCGATCTGCAGCGCATTCTTCGCAAGGGCGTTGGCTGCGTCGAGCAGGCGGTCCGGCACGAGGTCGGGGTATTCGTCGCGGAAGGCGAGGATGCAGGACGGCTCGAGGCCGAGTAGCGGAGTCTGCGCGGTGACGACATCCTGCAACAGCTCAACGTTGCGGATGGCGATTTTTTGAGCCTGCCGGATGAGGCCCTTCGAGAGGTGCGCCCGCCCGCTTTCGAGATGTTCCGGGATCACGACCTCGTAGCCGAGCCGGTTGAGCAGCTGCACGGCCTTGATGCCCATGGGCACGTCGTTGTAGTTCGTGAACTCGTCACAGAAGAGGAAGACGCGGCCGTTGGGGAATAGCGGTGGAACCTGTCCTCCGGACAGGTTTTTGGTGTTCGTGGATCCTGAAAGCCCGTCCGGAGGACGGGCTCCACCCACCTTGTTCGCATTTTTCGCGTGCCAGGCGGCGAGCGTGGTCGCATGGATCGTGGGCAGGCTGCGCCGGGTCGAGAAGCGGGCGAAGCGCTTGATCAGATACGAGAGGGCCGGATTGGTGACCACCCAGTTGTAGACCGCAGGAGCCAGGGCGGCCAGGCGCATGGACTTCGCGAAGTTGGCCACCAGCAGGGTGCGCAGGGGCACGTGGTGGGCGTCGTAATAATGCTGCTGCCACTCGGCCTTGAGGCGGGCGACGTCGACGTTGGACGGGCACTCGGACTTGCAGGCCTTGCAGGAGAGACAGAGGTCCATGACCTCCTTCACCTGTTCGCTGTCCCAGGCGTTCATCCCCTCGCGCGAGTCGGTGAGGACCTGGCGGAGCATGTTGGCGCGGGCGCGGGTGGTGTCCTTCTCGTTGCGCGTGGCCATGTAGCTCGGGCACATCGTGCCGCCCATGAGGTGGGTCTTGCGGCACTCGCCGACGCCGTTGCATTTCTCGGCCGCGCGGAGCACGCCCTGCGCGGCGCGGAAGTTGAAAATGGTCTTGATCACCGGCACCGGGTGGTCGTGACCGTGGCGCAAGGAGGTGTCCATCGGCGGCGTGTCGATGATCTTGCCGGGGTTGAGCAGGCCGTGCGGGTCGAAGGTCTCCTTCACCCGGCGCATCAGCGCGTAGCACTCGGGGCCGACCATGAACGGGATGAACTCGCCGCGCAGGCGGCCGTCGCCGTGCTCGCCGGAGAGCGAGCCGCGGTATTTCTTCACCAGGGCGGCGACGTCGGTGGCGATGCCGCGGAAGAACTTCAGGCCCTCGGGCGTCTTGAGGTCGAAGAGCGGGCGGGTGTGCAGCTCGCCGGCGCCGGCGTGGGCGTAGTAGACGCTGCTGATGCCGTATTTCCCGCGCATCAGCTGGTCGAACTCGGCGATGTAGGCCGGCAGGTCCTCGACGGCGACCGCCGTGTCCTCGACCACCTCGCGGGGCTTGGCGTCGCCGGGGATGTTCATCATGAGGCCCTGGCCGGCGCGGCGCAGGTCCCAGACCTTGTCGCAGTCGGCGCCCCAGAGCACGGGGAAGGCGTAGCCGAGGCCGGCGGCGCGCATCTCCGACTCCATCGTTCGTGTCGTCGCCTCGATGACGGCGCGGTCGGCGTGGCGGACCTCGATGACGAGCACGGCGCCGGGATCGCCCTGCACGAAGAAGCGGTTCTTCGCCTGCTCGAGGTTGGCCTTGGTGCACTCGAGGATGTGGCGGTCGATCAGCTCGCAGCCGAAGGGCCGGTGGCGCATCGCGATGAGCGTGGCGTGCAGCGAGTCCTGGATGTCCTTGAAATGCGCACAGAGCAGCGCGCCCGGGGGCGGCAGTGGCTCGACGTTGAGCTCGAACTCCACGCCGAGGAAGAGCGTGCCCTCGGAACCGGCGATCAGCTGGCAGAGATTGAAGGGTTTGGGGGAGGCCGGGTCGAAGACCTGGCAGTCCATCAGCATATCGAGCGCGTAGCCGGTGTTGCGGCGCGTGACGGTGGGCTTCGGATAATTGTCGCGGATGAGCTGCCGGTTCCGGGCGTCGCCCAGCACGTCGCGCACGGTGCGGTAGATCCTCGTCTCGAGGGTGTCGGGGCCGGCGCATTTGGCGGTGAACTCCGCGGCGGTGAGCGGACCGAAGGTGACCTCGGAGCCGTCGCTGAGGAAGCCGCGTGTGGAGACGAGGTGTTCGCGGACGGCGCCGTGGACGATGGAATTGGCGCCGCAGGAGTTGTTGCCGACCATGCCGCCGATCATCGCGCGGTTGGCCGTGGAGGTCTCTGGGGTGAAGAAAAAGCCGTGCGGCTTGAGGTAAAGGTTGAGCTCGTTGCGGATGACGCCCGGCTGCACGCGCACGCGGCGCGTCGCGGCGTCGAAGGCGATGATCTTGGTGAGGTGCCGGCCCACATCGACGACCATGCCGCCGCCCACGACCTGGCCGGCGAGCGAGGTGCCGGCGCCCCGGGCGATCAGGCCGAGACGGTGTTGGTGCGCAAAGGTGAGGAGCTCGCGCAGGTCGGCTTCCGTCTTCGGCAGCGCGACGGCGACGGGAAACTCCTGGTATTCCGACGCGTCGGTCGCGTAGATCGCCCGCATCGTGCGGTCGAAGTGCAGTTCGCCCGTGAGGCGGACGGCCAGTGACGTCAGGTCGGCCCGTTCGACAGGCTCAGGGCGGGCGGTGGAGACAACGGCAGTCATGAGTGTGAAAGGTTTTGGTAGCGGCCGGATGAACGCTTGGCGAGCTTGAGGTGGAACCCGACCTCCGGGCGGGTTGGGGCAGGCCGGTCGTGCGCAAGCCCGCCCGGAGGTCGGGCTCCACCCGATTGAGTCGGGGTCGGCGGCGGTTTCATCCTTTCGGGCGAGCGGAACAGGCTTGGACATCCCGGGCGGGCCGATTTATGTCATAAGCGTCATTCCCACGCCATGACCGCGCTGTCCGCCCCTGCTGATTTTAACTGGCCGCTCGCCTACGAGGCGGAGGCCCTGCTCGCGACGCACATCGACGCCTTTCTCGCGAAAAACGCTGCGGCCGCGCGGCTCGCGCAGCGCCTGCACGACGAGACCGGAACCGAGTTCTTCGAGTGGACGGACCACTTCATCGTCTCGGCGAACCACGAGCCGGCCTTTCGCGCCGCCGGCTTCGTGACCGACGCGAGCGACGCGCCGGTGAACCACACCGTGCTGGCGCATCCCCACGCCATGCTGCCGCGGGTGATCGTCAGTCTGGAAGCGAAAGCTTCGCCCGCGCCGCTTTCGCTGGCGATCCGGCCGGAACACCTCGCCGACTTCATGGCGCGGCACGGCCTCGCGGGCGAGCCGG
>JAQSDJ010000236.1 GCA_029945855.1 Lacunisphaera sp. | reverse complement strand
ACTTTTAAGCCACCACTCCCTCCAACCACCGATCCCCTTTTGCAGAACTTGACGGACACAACTTCATCGCGGATTAAAGCGGCCGCGGGATTCAGGATGGTTAACAGGGACAAGTGGCACGAGGCGGGCAAGCCATTGGGGTGTTCAGTGAGATGTAGCCGAGATTATCTCTTGAAAAAACAGAGGGTTGGTAGGCGAGAAGCTGCTCAGTGACGATTATTCTAAAATGGCCGCGAAGTTGGCACTTGGCACTTCGCCCGCTATGGTTGGCGCGTGGGTTCAAATCCGCCGGACGCTTACCTAACGAAAATCGTTAGAGTCTCGCTACGCCACCACTCGACCACTACTCCGCTACCACTACTGAAACGGAATCTTCAGGCCAGGTGAGCTAGACATACGCACACATTTGCCCAAGGCCGGGCTAATCGGCTCACCGCCAATAGGCATCGCCCAACAACGACTTACTTCTCTTTGGCACGCTGGTCCTCACCGTTTGGTTGGCTTGTGGGTTTCACTTCTATGGGGGTGGACGGCTTCGCCTCCAAATACCGTCTAACTGCGTCGAACGCCCAAGCTGTCCGCTCGGATGCTTCTGCCGCGAGAGATGCACGATATTGCGGCTGCTCCTTGGCCAAGCGTTGGGTGAATTCAGCATCCGCTGCTTTGTTCAGGGCCAAAACACGAAGTAGATTACCCACCACGATAATCTCCCTGGGCGACCTCCTCGCACAAAGCAGCACAACGAGTTTCTCTTTTTCTTCCGAGCTCAGCGCTTTCAGGCTGCTCACAACTGATCGAATATAATCAAGTGCCTCAATGTATGCCTGCCGATCATCGTCCGTAAGATTCTCCAAGGATTCAGCGCTGGCGTGCAGCGACTTGACTGAAGTCACACCGCCGGAAGACGTATTGTCGATCACCGGCTGCGCAATCAGGGAGCCGGTGAATGCCGCTACGTAGACAAAAAGAACTCTAATAGGGTTTGTAGTCAAAGTAACGTATGGGGTTGTCTGCTGTGCCTTTCATTCGAGATTGAGATGCAAGTCCGTAACGGAAGGCCGCCTGGTAGCCAGGAGCTGCATAAACTGTGGCACCACCAAACGTGTTTTTCAATCCTGCAACATATTCCGGGTTTGAGTTGAAGAATGGCACACCGAAGCAGCCGTTGAACCAAACATCCCCCCCTGACTTCAGGTGGATGGCTAGCGTTCGTAACAAGGGAGAGTCAGGCTGAAATAGCTCGATCATCATGGCATTACCTCTGCCATCAGAACCATTATGTCGCTCAAGCACGATACCTGTGGCGTGAGGATCTTGGCGTCACGCTGCCAGATGAGTTCGCCAAAGATATTGTAACGATAACGCCAGGTGCCCATGTCGGCGTCGGTCATCGATACCTTGCGACCACGAAGATCGTAAGTTAACGTGGTAATTACCTCTGCCGCGTCGGTCTGGGTGAGATTGCCGAGGGCGTCGTAAGTGTAACCAACCCTACTGTAGTCAAGAGCCGTGTCGTCGATTCCATAATTGCGAATTATCTCCATGGTCCAGCCCTGGGAATTCTTCACCGTCTTGGTCACTCGGTCCTTCGGGTCAGTCGTTTTCACCGTCAATCCGTCGTAGTTGATATTGGTAAAGACTAACCCGCCAGGCACGGCATCGTCTGGGGCATATATGGTAGTCGGACGATCCAGATCATCGAACGAACTGGTGCCGGACCAATAAACGGGATATCCGGTGAAATGCGGATTCGACGTGCGGGAGGTCCGACCGTATCTGTCGAACTCCGTTTCCTGCCAGACAAGGAAACCGTCGCCGTTGATGGACGGGGTAGAGAAGGCCCGACCGAACTTGTCGTAGAAAGAGAGCGTGGGCACGGAGACTGGATTTGCACCCACGTAACTTTCAGTCTCGATCAGGTATTTGGCACCTGTCGGAGCCGCAGACGAGGCCCATTTGTAGCGGATGTCGGTCGTAGTTCCGTCGGCCCGTGTTTCCTGAATTTTGCGCCCGAAGCTGTCAATCTGCCAGGAGGTGGTGAAGTTGTTTGGTCCAGTGATGGAGCCGAGTGTTCCAAGGTTGGGATCGTAGGTGTAATACTCTCGATGCTCCACTGCATTTTCCGTGTATTCCGGAAAGCGACCTTCCGCATCATAATGGATAGTCGTCGTCCGGGTAACCGTTCCAGACGCGCTGAGATCGCCTGCGGTATTTGTAACCGTCACGATGGCGCCTGATACCGCCACCGTCTCTTTGTTCCCGTGCGCATCGTAGCTATAGGTGGTGGTGAGCTTGAGCTGCAGCGTGGTATCATCCGGCTCCACAATCTCTTCCTTTAGCAATCCGGTCGCTGGCCAATAAGTAAATCCAGACTTGCGCGTGATGTCGTCGGCGCCGGGAGCGGTGGACGTGACGGAAGATGAGGTCAACCGACCCAGAAACCAGTTCGTCTCATCGTTGGTGTATTCGCTTTTGGTGGTCTTGGTGAAACCGTTTCCACTGTCCACGATGAGCTTTTCGATGTTTCCGAACTCATCGATGGTATCCGGATCCAATGGATCCGGTTCGGGAATTGATGTGGTTACGGTGCTGAGTAAGGCGCCATTGAGATCGCGGGTAATTTCCGTGGTGGTCCGCGCAAAGACGAATCTTGTCTGGTTGTTGTTGTAGGGTTTTGTATCATAGGTGATTGCCTGCTCCTTTAGGGTGACGCTTCCGCAGGTTGTCGACCGATTCTCTGGCATACCAATGTAGGGATACGCCTGCTTGAAGGTGGTGGTCGAAACGATGTTCTCGCGGTCAACCGTAACAGTCTTGCGGTCATCCGTAACGGTCATCGAGGCGAAGCCGAGCGAACCACGTAGCCGGTCTGACCGTAAGCCAGCGTAGGTGTATTTGACGGGATAGGTGCCACCGGCACCGTCATCATGAGTGAGCGTGGAGACGACATACATCGGGCCGATCAGATTGACGGAGTCGGCTGGGCCACCGGAACCCTTGGTATAAACCGAACTGTCCGTGAGTGGCTTGTAGGCGATGCTTGCTTCCACTCCGAGGCCATTGGTCACCTTTTTCAGGCGACCATTGATTGGATTGGCGCGATTGATCTGCGCGCTGGCAAATTCAACGGGCGAACCCGAGGCGTGTTTACGCCGCCAGACGGCATCCACCACTCCATCGCCATCCAGGTCCACGAAATCCGCCCCTGTTTGCGTGATACCAGGCTGAAGCAACAGATAAGGCAATTCGTGGTCGGCATTGAGTCCAGCATAAGCCCAGTTGTGTGAAGTGCCGTAGTCCACTGACCTTTCGATGCTCAGGCCCGTGAACTGACGACTATAAACATAATCAGGCATGCCATCCGCATTTAAATCACTAAACGTAGATCCAGCGTTTGAGAATCCGTCCCGCGCTAGAGGGTGCGGCGGCGCATAGCGGTCAAAGAGGTCAGTGCCGGATGCCGGCACGTTCCAGCCGGTTCCTGTATTAAGCGCCACGCCGCGCTGTGAAGTGCCGGCGGTTTCACGATACCAGAGCAGATCCGGCAGACCATCTCCATTGGCGTCAACAAATTCTGCCCCGAGAGATGCGTTAACGTTGTCTGCAATGGGCTGGGGCAAAAGATAGGCAGCTGATTCGGTCCAGCCATTGCCATTGTTCAGCCACGTCTTTTGCAGGATGTCCGAGCCATAGACGTAGTTGACCGTGAGATCCGGCAGCCCGTCACCATTGAGATCGATGAACCGTGGTTTATACTTAGCGAAGCTGTTGACCACCCAGCTCGGTAAGCCGGGCGGTGAACTGTAGTTGGAATTCAGGGCATTCCAGCCATTCCCATTGTTGAGATAGACCGCGAGGTTGACCAAGCCGCTGGGTCCGGTCAGATGGCCAACGAAATCAACCCGGCCATCGCCATTGAGATCAAGGAACTTGGCGCCACGGCGCGGGTAATCATCGATGGAACCGTCCTGATAGACCAGCGCAGGAGCCCGCCAAGTGGTGGACTGCATCCAACCTGTGCCGGGATTACCTGCCGTGCCGGGATTTAGCCATGCTTCATTACTCTCTGCCCCCCCGTAGGCATACTTGCGGTAGATGTAATCCACCAAGCCATCACTATTCACGTCGGCAAATCGGCCACCTTGGTCGTAATCATTGGCTGTATTCGCCATGGGATACGGCAGCAGGTAGTTGCTATCAGCAGACCAGCTAGAGCCGGTGTTGAGATAGGCGCCAGAGAAACCGCCGGTGCCATCACGTCGAACTACGAAATCCGTCCGACCGTCACCGTTCAGATCGATGAAGCCCGAGCCAGCGGGTCGCCCGGAGTTGGAGTTGTCGGCCAGGTAATACTCCGGGACGAAGTCGCTATTTTCATCCCAACCCTCGTTATTGTCTTCGTAGTCGAAAACCAGAGGAGCATAAGATTGGCCGTAAGCCCCGGCTTCTGTAAGCGAAGTCAGCATCGAGCGGCTGGTAAACGGCGTTGAGGTGTAGGCGAGCGTGTAGGTGCGAGCGGCCGTCGCGCCGTGCATTGAACGGATCCGCCAGAGCCGCTTGAGACTGGCGATCGGCGCGCCGACTGCGAACCCGCTACCAACATCCGGCCGGTCCTCGTAATCAAGTCCTACGGAATTTCCGCCTGGGTAATCGATGCGAACGAGACGGTGTTCACCTGTCGTGGTGTTCTGCTCATAGATGAAGGTCATGTAATTTCCGCTCGTGTCGGAAATCTTGCTGACGTGCCAGGATATAGGCGCGATCCAAGCCGAGGCCTGGAAGGCTGATTCGTTACCATTGCCAAATTCGATGATCAGGCCGGCCTTCGTCCAGGCCTTGAAATACGCCGGGTTACCTCCCGATCCACCGTAAGCGACGACCTTGGTAAAGGACTCCAACTCGGTGCGATATTCAGCACCATTTTGTCCGTGAACGCCGTTCACCAATATCAGCCGCTGGCCATCGAGATAAAACTGGTCATTGCCATCGAAATCCACGCCGTCGATATACCCGTCCACGGTCAGAGTCGTGGGCCCTCGGTTGATGGCAGAAACCCCACCTAGCGACCAACCGAAGCCGGCCATGCCGTTGCCCGCTTGGCTCGAATAGTTAAGAGAAAGCTGAGGCTGTATGCCGGCCACACCGGGAGAGACCCAGAGCGGAACCGAATAATTGGCGGCACCTGATTTATCGACAGAGAGCGTGCCGGCTGTGCTGCCAACCGCGAGCGTGGTCGGGATGCTCAAATCAGCCGCCGCAATAGTGGTCCAACCCGCGGGCACTGCACCGCCAAGTGTGCTCGTGCCTTGATCATATGTGCCAGGATTCTTACCGAGATTGTATTCCACAATATTGGTCAAACCATCAAGATCGGGATCTTGCGTGGCGTCGCTGACGAAAGGATTCGTGTAGGGAACGTTGTCTTCCTCCCATTTATTGGGAATGCCATCGTTGTCTTCGTCACCGGCGGGTGTAAGTCGTGTCGTGACTGATATGGGGCCAGCCGCCGTTCGTCAGCTGGGTCTTGAGCATCATGTCCAGCGCCCGCCGGGTGGCCGCGGCGAGGCGCTCGTCCTGCACCACGCCGTTCAGCGCCAGCAGAAAACTGACCGCCGACTGGCTTTGGTTGTCATCGAAGCTGACCGTCTCGTTGCCCAGGTTGGCGAAGTTGATGGTATGGTCCCAACCGCCGTGCTTGTTCTGCCCGCGGATAAGTGCGTCCGCCGCTTCCCGCGCGGCCGCGAGCGCCTGCGGGTTCCCCGTCGCCTGATAGGCGCGCAGATAAGCTTGGCCGACGGCGGGCGTGCCCGGGGGCTGCACCTCGATCGTGTCCGCGTCCTTCGGGCCTTCGCCCCAACGCTGCGACAAGTCCGGTGTCACGGCATAGACGTAGCCGCCGTGCGCATTGATTGTCTGAAAGAAAGCGACCCCTTTCGCGAGGGCGGCCTCGGCCTGCGGGCGGAGTTCGTCGGCACTGAGGCAGGCGGACAAAAGGAGAAGCGCGAACCATCGAGCGGATTTCATGGGCATAAGATAATTATTCCTGATTTTCACCCAGGCTGCCGAAGAACCGGGCCGGATGAAATGATTGTTTGGGCTGGCGGATTGGCGGGGCGGCAACCGGGATCAGGGCACTACGTCGACGAGCACGCGCTGGTAACGCGTGAGCCGCGGAGTGCCGTGGTCGGTGACGGCGAGGATGATATGCATCGTGCCGGTGCCGGGTGGCATCACCCGGCTGGTTGGCACCGTAAACCAGGCCTTGGGCTGGTCGCTGTTCTTGATCTCGAGCGGCTGGCCGGATCGGGCGTTGGACATCGGGAACGTGCCCGCCTCATGGTAATAGAACCAATCGAAGGACACGGCGTCACCATCCGGATCGGTCGTGCCCTCGGCGCTGAGGTCGATGCGCTGGCCGGGCTTGGCGGTCAGGCGCGCGGCATGGCCCAGCTTCGGCACGGGCGGGTGGTTGGCCTCGTTGTAAGCCTTGACGGTCCAGTCCATGCGGGCGGCAAAATCATTTTGGTAAGCGGCGCGCCAGCGCCAGATGGTCGCGTGATTGTCGTCGTGCCAGCGGCCGTCGGTGCCCATCACCTCGTCGTCGGCGTCGGTCCAGATCGGGCGCGTTTCCGCGAAAAGATGCCATTTCTGCCGGCGCGGCGTGTAGAGTTCGTAACGGCCGCCCCAGCCGCCCCAGTCGGGCTGCTCGGGGGCGTTGAGGCCGTTGTTGACCAGGCCGAGGAAACTCGGGGTATCGCCCTCCATCAGATAATCCCACCGGGGATACTCGGCGCCGAGCGGCCCCTTGCGGCGGATGTGCTGGTCGAGCCATTCGTTGGTGACGAGGGTGAAGTCGGCGCCGTCGCTGCGGGCGTGGAAGTAATCGCCACTGATGCCGCTCCAGGTGGCATGGTGGTAGGCGCCGCCAGCGTTGAATCCCGGACTGGTGATGTAGCACAACCCGGGAAACTCCCGGCGCAGCCAGGGGCCGGTATCGTCCTGGTCGGAAATGGTGTAGACGCGGAGCTTGCCCACGAACTTCGCCAGCGCCTCGGATGAGCGCGAGGTCCGGACCTTCCACAGGGCCTGCGCCAGCACGCTGGGGCCGCCCCAGACCGGCACCCACAGCGGACGCGGGTCGTCGCGGTCGACGGCCTGGATCAGCAGCGCGGAGCCCGGTGAGTCCTTGCCTTCGCCCACCCCGGTGAGGCCGTAGACCGGGAGACCCTCGCTGACGCGGGCGAGCAGGAAGTCCCCGGTCGGGAATCCGGCTTCGTGCTTTTCCAGGTTGTCGCGCACCTGGCCATAAGCCGAGACGATCTGCCGGATGCGCTGCGGGGCGACCCGGTTTTTCTGGTGAGTCGAGGTGGTTGCGATGAGACCCTCGACGTCGAACTGGTTCGCATAGGTCAGGAACCGCACCATCGACATGGCGTCGTCGGGCTCGTTCTCGATGTCGGTCAGGACGAAGACGCGGGGCTTCTCCACGGCGGCGAGCACGGGCAGGCAGCAAGCGAGGAGCACGAGGAGGAGGCGGGAGGGGAGTTTCATGGGCGGGAGCTTATTCGGCGGACTGCTGGGGGATTTTTCATTTCGCGGGGCGGGCGGGGCGCGTCACCGGGGTTTGCCGTCGGGCCCGGTTGGGCGGCAGCGTTCAAGTCGCGCGGCGAAGTCGCGCAGGAATCCCTCGCGCCACGCGTTGATGGTGCGGGCGCCGCGATGCGGGCCCTCGATCAGGTCCGGCGTGGGATCGTCGGTCCACCAGTTCGGCCGGGTGGGATCGGGTTGCAGGGCGTTCGTCAGCGAAGGAGGCACCACCGTGATCTCGCCGGTCCGGCCCTCGAGTGCGGGCACGTTGCCCCGGATCGTGTAGCGGTAGATCTTGGCCTCCTTCGGGCAGAAGCGGAAACGGATGGCCCCGGCGGCATCGGCGTGGCCGACCAAGGATTGGTTCTCGATCACCATCCGGGCCTCCGGCTGGGCCGGGGCGCCCTCGCCCAGCGGGAGGGCGAGTTCAAGGATGCCGCAGTGCTCGATGCGGTCGGCGGCGGTCGTGAGCCGGTCAAAAAGCGCGTAGGGTCGGGCCCAGGCACGCACATAGCTTCCGCCCCAGCCGGGCTGGAAGGGCATCGCCGGATCGCCGCGCAACAGCCACGCGACCGTGGGGGTGTCGCCCATCTTCAGGGCGGAGCGTTTCCGGCCCTCGAAGCTGATGCCGTGGGCGAAGAACTCGCCGAGGGCGCCTCGGCCGGCGGCATGGGCTTCGGCGAAATTTTCGGCACCGAGGTCGCCCGCCTGGTTGCCGCCGACAAACCAGCCGTAGTAGGTCGAGTTGGACTCGATCAGCCAGAGCGCGGGATGGTGCGTCGCGAGGTAGTGGTAGGCGTCGGGGCTCCACTTCTTGTTCGGGCCGCCGATGTAATACACGCGCAGTTTCGGCAGGATGTCCGGCGCATCGTGCAGGGCCTGCGCGAGGTCCTCGATGCCGCCCCAGACCAGCACATGGAGAGGCCGCGGGTCGTCGCGGCGTGCGCAGCGCACGATCCAGTCGGAGCCTTCGGTCGCGCGGCGCACGCCGGCATAGGGGGCGGTCTCGGTCTCGCCCTGCTTGGTGATGGCGCGGAGGGCATCGGGGGGCGGATAACGGTCGGTGTGCGTGCGGAGACGAGGATAGTCGCGCGCGTAGAGATCAATGACCTGAAGGATGTGCTCCTTCCGGCCCGCGCCATAGGGCGATGAGATCAATCCCTCGATATCCAGAACATCCGCATAGAGCAGCAGATGCACCATCGATTGGAAGTCGTCGAAGTCGGTGCCGCCGATGTCGGTGGAGACGATGACGCGATGCCGGTGGCCGGCGAGCGCGCCGCCATCGGCGTGGGCGGCGGGCACGGGGACAAGCCAGAGGGCTGCGCCCACGAAGATGGCCAGCGCATTGCCGAAGGTGGATTGCGAGGGTGGAACCCGGCCTCTGGACGGGTTTGGGGAATGCGCGCCCGGGACAACCCGTCCGGAGGCCGGGTTCCACCTGAGGAAGATCGCATCGAGGACCGAGAGTTTTTTCATCAGGATTCGCGGTTGCGGGTGTTCAGCTTGTCGATGGCCACGGCCAGGAGGATGACCAGGCCCTTGATGACCTGTTGCCAGAAGGGCGAGACGTTGAGGAGGAAAAGGCCGTTGTTGAGGACGCCGATGATGAGGCAGCCGAGCACGGTGCCCCAGACCGAGCCGCGGCCGCCGGAGAGCGAGGTGCCCCCGATGACGACGGCGGCGATGGAGTCGAGCTCGTAACCGAGGCCGGCGTTGGGCTGGGCGGAGTCGAGGCGCGCCGTGACGATCAGGCCGGCGATCCCGGCCAACGCACCGGCGAGGGTGTAGACGGCGACCTTGATGCCGTTGACATTGAGACCGGTCAGCCGGGCGGCGCGCTCGTTGCCGCCGACCGCGTAGAGGTGGCGGCCGAAGCGCGTGCGCTTGGTCACGACCACGAAGACCGCCGTGAGCGCGAGCATGATCCACACGGGCATCGGCATGCCGAGGAACGCCCCGGTGCCGAGGTGGCCGAAACTCTCGCCCAGGCCGGTGAGCGGGAAGCCGCCGGTCCAGAGCATCGTCAGGCCGCGGGCGATGCTCAGCATGCCGAGCGTGGCGACGAAGGGCGGCAATTTGAACCGCGTGATGGCAAAGCCGTTGAACCAGCCCAGCACGCCGCCGACGAGCACGCCGGCGAAGATGGCGCCGGAGGTGGTGAACTGGAGCAGCAGGCCGGTGCCGGGCACGCCCAGGCCGTTCTTCAGCAGCCCGGCCGCGACAGCACCGGCGAGGGCGAGGATGGCGCCGCATGACAGGTCGATGCCGCCGCTCAGGATGATCAGCGTCATGCCGATGGACAGGCAGAGATTGACGGAAATCTGCCGCAGGATGTTCCAGCCGTTGTCCGCCGTGAGGAAGTGCTCGGAGAGCAGACTCAAGGCCAGCACCATGAGGGCCAGGGCGAGCAGGGAACGGAAGCGGGCGAAAAAGGCGTTGAATTTCGGATCGGCCATGGGATCAGGAAGCGAGCGCGGCGAGGTCGGGGAGCGCGGCGTGCAGCACGCGCTCGGGCGTGGCCTCGGCGCGGGTGAATTCCGCGGTCTTGCGGCCCTCGCACAGGACCATGACGCGGTCGGCGAGGGCGAGGACCTCGGGCAGTTCGGAGGAGACGACGATCAGGCCGAGCCCGAGGCCGGCCAGCTCGTCGATGAAGGCGTAGATCTCGCGCTTTGCGTTCACATCGATGCCGCGGGTGGGCTCGTCGAGGAGGAGGATCTTCGGGCCGGTGGCGAGCCACTTGGCCAAAATAACCTTCTGCTGGTTGCCGCCGGAGAGGTTGACGATGAGCTGGTCGAGCGAGGGCGTCTTGACCTGGAAGCGCTCGATGTAAGGGGTGATGTAGGCGGTCTCGAGCGCCTCGCTCACGAAGCCACCCCGCAGCGTGCGGTGGAGGCTGGCGAGGCTCGCGTTGGCGGCGACACTCATGGGCAGGACGAGCCCGTCGCGCTTGCGATCCTCCGGCGCCAGCGCCAGGCCGGCGGCGATGGCATCGGCCGGCGAGGCGAATGCCACCGACTTGCCCTCGATGCTGACGCGGCCCGTCGCGCGGTCCGGGTGCAGTCCGAAAAGGGTCTCAAGCAGCTCCGTGCGCCCGGCGCCGACCAGGCCGAAGACACCGAGCGCCTCGCCGCGGCGCAAAGTGAGTGACACCCGCTCCACCAGAAACGGCCGCCCCACCCCCTCCCCGGGCAGCGAGATATCGGTGGCCTGCAGCAACAACGCACCCGGAATGAGGGCGGTCCGCTTGAACAGTTCCCGGGATTCGCGCCCCGCCATGAGGCGCACGATGGCCTCGCGGGTCAGATCGGCGAACAAACCTTCGCCGACGACGCAGCCGTCGCGAAAGATAATGATGTCGTCACAGACGTGCGCGAGCTCGTCGAACTTGTGGGTGATGTAGACAAGGCCGACGCCGCGTTTCTTCAGGTCGGCGATGACCCCGAAGAGCACCGCGGCCTCGTGGGCGGAGAGCGACGACGTGGGCTCGTCGAGGATGAGGACGCGGGCGTTGGCGGACACGGCGCGGGCGATCTCGACCAACTGTTGCTGGCCGACGCGCAGGTCGGCGATGAGCGCGGTCGGGGTGACCTTGAGGTCGAGGCGGGCGAGCACGGCGGCGGTGTCGGCGTTGAGCCGGCGGAAGTCGATCAGGCCGGCGGCCGTGCGCGGCTCGCGCCCGAGCCAGATGTTTTCGGCGACGGTGAGATACGGGATGAGGCTGAGTTCCTGGAAGACGATGCCGATGCCGTGCGTCTGCGCCTCGAGCGGGGTGGCGAAGCGCACCGGGCGCCCGTCCAGCCGGATCTCACCCGCATCCGCGGGGAAGACCCCGGAGAGGATGTTCATCAGCGTGGACTTGCCCGCACCGTTTTCGCCGAGCAAGGCGACGAGGCGGCCGGCCCGCACCTTCAGACCGACACCGCTCAGGGCGCGCACCCCCGGAAAGGATTTCTCAATGCCCTCGGCCTCGAGGATCAGGTCGGTCGCCGCGTTCATGGCTTTGCCTCCGCCTGCACCGGGATGAAGTTCAGCACCGGGCCGTTCCCCACCCGCTCGGGTGCCTCGGCGCAGCCGGCGAAGGCCAGGCGGGTGCCGACGGCCAGTCCCGACTTCAAGGCGGGTTGGACGCGTTCCTCGACGAGACGGTTGAGCTCGGCGGAAATGGCGTTGAACTCCTGCAGCCCGGGCACGCGGTTCACCTCGAGCAGGCCGCAGCCGTCGCGCACCGTGTTGCCAAAGACCGGGCCGGTGCGCAGGGCGACGGTCGCGCCTTCGACCCCGTCGACCGCCACGAGGACGCGGTTGCGCTCGACGGCCACCACGCGGCCCGAGGCCCGGGCGAAGAAATACACCGGCCCGCCGAGGCCGACCTGTTTACCGTGCGTCTTGGCCGTCGCGGCGGCATCCTGCCGCAGGCCCGCCAGGATCGGCGGCAACTCCGCGGCGCCGGCCGCGGCCGGCTGGAGCTGCCCGGT
>JAQSDJ010000235.1 GCA_029945855.1 Lacunisphaera sp. | reverse complement strand
GCCGCCCCTGACCTTATGTCCGCCCCATTCAAAGTCCCCTTCCAGGACCTGCCGCTCCAGACGGCGCAGCTCCGCGCGGAACTCGACCCGGTCATCGACCGGGTGCTCCAGCACTGCGGCTTCATCCACGGCAAGGAGTGCGCGGAGTTCGAAGCCGCCTTCGCCGCCGCCCTCGGCGCGAAACACGCCGTCGGCCTCGGCTCGGGCACCGATGCCCTGCAGTTCATCTGCCGCGGGCTCGGCATCGGGGCCGGCGACGAGGTCATCACGGTCGCCAACAGCTTCATCGCCTCCGCCGAGGCCGTCTCCTACGCCGGCGCCAAGCCCGTGCTGGTGGACTGCCGCCTCGAGGATTACCTCATCGACTCGGACGCCATCGCCGCCGCCATCACGCCGCGGACCAAGGCGATCATGCCGGTGCACCTCTACGGCCAGCCGGCGAACATCGACGCCATCGCCCCGCTCTGCGCGAAGCACGGCCTGCACCTGATCGAGGACGCCGCCCAGGCCCACGGGGCGAAGCTGAAGGATGGCCGCTACTGCGGCACCCTCGGCACGGCGGCCGGCTTCAGTTTTTATCCCGGGAAAAACCTCGGCGCCTTCGGCGACGGCGGCGCGGTGACGACCAGCGACGACGCGCTCGACCGGAAGCTGCGGCTCCTGCGCAACTGGGGCTCCGTCGTGAAATACCACCACGAGGTCAAGGGCTACAACTCCCGCCTCGACACGCTGCAGGCCGCCATCCTCCACGTGAAGCTCGAGCACCTGCCACTGTGGAACGAGCGGCGCCAGCACGTGGCCGCCTGGTATCGCGAGAACCTCAAGGACTGCCCGGACCTTCTGCTGCCGCAAGAGATGCCGTGGTGCGGCCGGCACGTCTATCACCTGTTCGTCGTCCGCTTCCCCGCGCATGACCGCGACACGGTGGCGAAGAAGCTCCTCGCGGCCGGCGTGCAGACCGTGGTGCACTATCCCATCCCGATCCACCGGCAGAAGGCCTACGCGGAACTCGGCTACCGGCCCGGCGCGTTTCCGCAGGCGGAGCAGGCGGCGCAGTCCATCCTCTCCCTGCCGATGTTCCCCGAGATGACCCGGGCGCAGTGTGACTACGTGTGCGAGCAGCTCCGCGCCGCGCTGAAATGATCCGGGGGTCCGCCGCGCCTGATGCCGATCGCTGACCGCCAGTCCGCCTGGAAGATCGCCGGCGGCGTGGCCGCGCTGCTGGTCCTGCACGTGACCCTCGCGTTGTGGGCCGTGTCCGGCAAGAGCGTGACCGCCGACGAGATCCTGCACGTGACCGGCGGCTACCTCTACAACCAGTTCGGCGACTACCGCATCCACCCGGAGAACGGCAACCTGCCGCAACGCTGGGCCGCGCTGCCCGCGTGGCTGATGAACGCACCGCCGCCGCTGCTGGCGGACAACCCCTACTGGAGCACCTCCGACGCCTCGCCGGTCGGCCACCAGTTCTTCTACGAGACCGGCCACGACCACTGGCCGATGCTGATGGCGGGGCGCGCCATGATCGTGCTCTTCTCCGCGGGCACCGGGCTGCTGGTGTTTGGCTGGGCGCGCCGGCTCTTCGGCACCACCGGCGGCTTTCTCGCCCTCGCCTTCCATTGCCTCGACCCCAACATCCTCGCACATGCCGCGCTCGCGACGTCGGACACCGCCGCCGTGTTCTTCCTCCTCGCGGCCTGCGGCGCGTTCTGGCGGCACCTGCGCACGCCGGGCTGGCGCACGGGGGCGTTGAGCGCGGGCGTCTTCGGGCTCGCGTGCGTGGCGAAATACTCCGCCGTCCTGCTGCTGCCGGTCATGGTGGGGCTGCTGGTCTGGCGCATCAGCACCGACCCGGCGGGCCAGCGCGGCCGGTGGCTGAAGCTCGCCCCGCTCACCCTCGCCGGCCACGGGCTCGCCGCCGTGTTCATCATCTGGCTGTTCTTCGGCTTTCGCTACAGCGGCTTCGCCCCCGGCGTGCCGGCGGCCGACCACTACATCGTCCCCTGGGAACAGGTCTTGCCCTTCCTCGGCTGGCAGGGACGCGTGGTGCAGTTCTGCCGGGACGGCCACCTGCTGCCGGAGGCCTTTCTCTTCGGCTACAGCTGGGTCGTGCAATCCGCGCAGGCCCGTTCGGCTTTCCTCGCGGGCGAATACGGCGTCACCGGCTGGGTGAGTTTCTTCCCGCTGGCGTTCTGGTGGAAATCAACGCTGGCGCTGCTGGTCGCGCTGGTGCTCGGCGTGCCAGCGCTGCGCCGGCGCTGGATGAATCCCGCCGTCCGCGTCGGCGGCGACCTGACCCTGGTCGCGCCGCTGCTGGTGTTCTTCACCCTGTATTGGGCCTTCTCGCTCGCGAGCCACCTCAACATCGGTCACCGGCACATCCTGCCGGTTTATCCGGTTCTCTTTATCATGATCGGCGGCCTGGCCGCCCCGGGTTTGTCGGTGAGCTGGCGGCGGCACGCGGTGGTGGCGCTGCTGGTTGCGGGCCAGCTCGCGGCCAGCGGGCGGATCGCGCCGCACTATCTCGCCTTCTTCAACACCCTCGCGGGCGGACCGGCGAACGGCCACCGGCTGCTCGTGGACAGTTCGCTCGACTGGGGGCAGGACCTGCCGGGCCTGGCGCGCTGGCTCCGCGAACACCAGGCCGCGACCGCGGCGCAGCCGGTCTTTCTTTCCTACTTCGGCTCGGGCGAACCGGGCTACTACGGCATCGCGGCCACGCCGCTGCCCTACGTGAACGGCTTCAAGGTGCGTCATTGGTGGTATGAAATGACCGCCGGGACCTATTGCGTGAGCGCGACCATGCTGGCCCAGGTCTACAGCCCGGTGCGCGGACCGTGGACACCCGGGCTGGAGAAGGAATACCAGGAGGCGCGGACCAAGGAACCGCTATTCCGGGAATACTGGCGCAACGAGACCACGCGGCGCGAGGTGCATGCCGCCGGCGCCGGGGACGCCTTCGAGAAAACCTGGCAACGTTACGACCTGCTGCGCTTCGCCCGCCTCTGCCACTATCTCCGCGCCCGGCAGCCAGACGCCGACATCGGCTATTCGATCTTCATCCACCATCTGACCCAGGCAGAGGTCGACGCGGCGCTCCACGGACCCTACAGCCGGTTGCTCCAGGCCATCGGGTCAGCCGGACAACGTTAAGGCTCAGTCCTGGATCGCGTCTGCCCGCCAGTCGCGCCAGGTCGCCATCGTCGCTTCTAGCAACCAGCCGGCCAACAGCATCATGAGCAGCCAGTGCAGCGGTTGCGTCCCAAGCCGCCATGCGCCCTGCAGGGCATCGATCTCCGGCTGGGTGCCTCGCAGCAGTCCGAGATTCACCGCCAGGCAGAGGGCGCCATCGGCCCAGCTGCAGAACAACAACAACGCGACCCCGAGCCGGGCCGTGCCGCGGACGCGAGGCGCGATCGTCCGGTCTCCGGCCTGCCGCCACAGCCACAGCGCCATCCCCAACACGAAAATCCAGCGGTAGGCGTAGCTGACACCGACGGCGAAGCACGCCAGCAGCACGATGACCCCAAGCGCGGCGGGCAGCCGCGCCCGCAGTTCGCCCCGTTCGGCGAGCCCGACCGTGCAACGCGTCACGGCCAGGACCAGCGCACCCAGGGTGAGGCACAGCAAACTCACCACCAGTGACGCCGGATCCGTCCAACCCAGTTCGCGGCCCAGCAGGGGCGCGCCAAAGGTATGAAACCCGGACTCCACCGGGAATTGCCCGCGCGCGAGCTGCGGCCAGACACTGGCCAGCGTCACGCCCGCGGCGACCAGCGCGCCCAGCAGGACAAGCGGCATCCGCCGCACCGGCCGGACCCAAAGGAAGGCCAGTGCCGACACCACGGGATAAAACTTCAATCCGGTGGCCAGCATGAGCGCCCCGAGCGCCAGCAGTCGCCGCCACCAAGCCATGCCGGCGGCGGCCACCCCGCCCCAGGCGAGCAGCACGAAGATCACCAGATCGTTGTTGGCGCGATAGACCGCCAGTAATACCGGCGGCGACAACAATAACGCCGCCAGCCAGGCGGACTCGCGCAGGTTATTCGGCTTGGCGGTTTGCCAGCAGGTCACGGCGAATGCCGCCACCCAGGCGGTGCCGACCAGGAAGTTTGATTCGCGCGTCAATCCCAGCCAGCGCAACGCATACCACCAGTCGGAGTATTTGTGATTCCGCAGCAGCGGATCGAGCAGATTGGCGCTGCCGGGATCCACGCCGGTTCGCACCGCATCCACCGCGGCCAACACCGCATAGGAGTCGAGATACCACAGCCCGTAGCCGGTAAGGCCGATCAGTTCCAGCCAGCGCGGCCACAGCGCGCAGGCCATCCATCCCGCCAGCGTGACTGCGGCCAGCAGCCAGACCGGCCGCAGGGCGGAGAGCCCCGGAGTGGTCATGGGCGGAATTCCTTTCGCCCGTCCGCCCAGGCGGCACGGACCATTTCCAGCAATGTGGCCGCCAGCGAGGCCATGGCAACCCACACCAGCGGCTGGGAAGCCAGCCGCCAGCACCATAGCTGCTTGAGGGTGTCGCTCAGCCATGCCGGACTGAGCGGAACATTGGCGGCCAGGCAGTATAATCCGTCAAACCAGACCACCGCCAGCGTCAGCCCCACCGGCAGGGACCGGAAGGAGCCAGCCGCGGCACGCCAAAGCAGCGGCGCCAGGAAAAGCACGAAGACAAACCGGTAGGCGTGGCTGATTCCGGCCAGGAAACACCCGACCAGCAGCGCCGCACCGCAGGCAAAGGCCAGACGGTCGCGTCCGTCGCCCCGGGCCTCGTCCAACCGGAGATACCAACCGCGCGACCAACACAGCAGCGCCAGCACGATCAGCAGCAACACCCCGGCCCCGAACGTGAGGCCCGGGATCCAGCCCAGATCATGGAAAACGACGGGGGCGCCCAGCGTGTGGACGCTGTCAGGCGCCGGAATGGCCGCCTGACGCAGGTCGCCGCGGACCGAGAAGAGCACGCCGCCCGCAGCCAGCAGCGTGAGGGCGGCCGCACTGAGCATCAACCGGGGCGGCCGCACCAGCAGCAGCGCCAGGCCGGCGATGATCGGATAAAATTTCAATCCCGTGGCCAGCGTCAGCCCGAGGGCGAACAGGACCAGCCGCCACGGGGTCGCGGTCCGGGCGGCCAGCACCCCGGCGGCCAGCAAGACAAAGACGACGAGATCATTGTTGGCCCGCAGCATCGCGAGCAGCACGGGCGGGGATAGCATCAGCAGCGCACCCCACAGCGCCGCGCCATAGGTGCAGGGCCGCAGCAGCACAAAACCCGCCGCGAGAAAGGCCCCGACCCAAAGTCCGCCGACCAGGGGATTGTCCTGGCGGGTGAAACCGAGTTCCCCGAGGAGGAACCACCAGCTGGAATAACTGTGCGGACGCTGGATCACATCGAGGGGATTGGGTTGGAAGGGATCCAGACCCGCCTGCACCGCGTCGCTGGCCGCCAGCACCGCATACGAATCGACAAACCAGACTCCGGACATGGACATGCCCATCTGGCGCTGGACCCGGGGATTCAGGACAAACGCACTCAATCCCGCAACAACCAGCAGCACGAACACGAGAGACGGTGTCAGCAGCCGGCGCGGAGCCGGGGGAACGGGAGCGGAGGTGGTCATGGGATAGAGGCACGCAACGACCGGATGGACCGGATTTCCGCCCCGAGCCAGGCGACAACCGGCACGATGAAACCCCACGCCAACAGGCCGCTGATGATCGCGGCGGTCCGCCGAAGCACGACCAGGCCATGGGCGTCCGCCAATCCGGGCCACTGGGAGATCACGGCGCAAACCAGTCCCTCGCCCCACAACATGCCGACCAGGCAGAAGAGACAAAACCGGGTCCCCGCGCGCACCGTCCCGCCCGGAGCCGGGCCGGCCAGCAACAGCGGCAGCAGCCAAACGACAAAGATCACCTTGTAAAGGTAGCCGACGGTGAGGAAAAATGATCCCGCCAGCACCGCCGCCCCCATGACGCCATAGCGCCGGGTTCGCTCCCACTCGTCCGTCACAGCCGGATTCGCTCCCGACCGCCGCAAAACCGCCCACCCGAACAATGCCGCCCCGGCCAGTCGACCAAGGTCCACGCAAATCTCCGGGTCCACGCCGGAGTGCAGGGGCACCGACGCCGCGCCGAAGGTGAACAGCCCGCGGGCCAGCCAGCCGGCCGCCAAGTAGCGCTGCACATCGTCGGCCAGCGACCACGCCAGCAGGAGACCGAGCGCCGCGATCAGCCACCAGCGTATTTGTTCCTCCCGCCGCGTGGCCGCGGGATAGAAAAACACCGCCCCGGCCAGCACCGGGAAAAACTTCAGGCCCGCGGCCAGCGCCACCGGCCCGGGTGCAAGCATCCGGACCCACCGCCGGCGGTGCAGCAACCACGGCACGACCGGCGTGAGGAGGGCGCAGACGAGGAGATCGGGATTGGCCCGGTTCACCGCCAGCCAAAACGGCGGAGAGGCGCAGACCAACAGGGCCCACCCCACGTCCCGCCGCGAGCGCAGGCGGAGCACCGCCAGCACCGCCAGCCAGAACAGGCCGACCACCAGCCCCCCCAGCCAGAAAGAGTCCGCCCGGCTCAGCCCGAGCCGGCCCAGCAGGAACCACCAGTCCGGATAAATGTGCCTTTCCCCGGCGACATCATGCACATTGTCCACGAACGGATCGCGGCCCTCCCGGGCCGAGTCGCTGGCCGCCAGCATGGAGTGGGTGTCGCGAAACCACAGCACCGATACGCCCACCCCGAAACTTCGCATGATGCCCGGGAAAATCGCCAGCGCGACATAGACGCCCAGCAAGGCCGCCATCAATGCCAGTTTGTATCGCCAGGGTTTCATGCGTGAGGCCGCCTCGAGGATTGCACGCCGACGTCCACCGCGTCGAGCCACGACCACCCGCGGTCGCCCAGTGAAGCACCCGCGGCGACCACGGTGGCGGCCGGCCCGGGCCGCATCCGGACCACTCGCCAGGAGAGCCGCCGGCCTGCCGTCATGCTCATGCCGCCGGCGCTCATGGTTTGCCTCCGACCGGCAGCCGTGGGCCCGCACGAAACTCGGGAAAATAGTTCAACGCAAAACAGCTCTGCACCGGCTCCTCGTAATACAGGATCGCGCCCGGCGGCACGGCGGCGCGGACCGCCGCCATGGACGGGGCGAGCCGGGCGAGGTGGAGACAGTAGAGGGCGTCATCGAAGGGATAGACTTTCCGGTCCGTGACCAAGGTGAGCAATGGATTCCAGGGAAAATAGATATGTCCGGCGCTGGCGCGGGCCGTCGCGAGCATTTTTTCCTGACCCCGGTAAGGCAGCCACTGCGCATTCATTTTGCCCGCGTGATGGAAAGCGACCCCCAGGCCGAGCCCCACGACGGCCAGCAGGCCCCAGCCCGCCCCCAACCGCCCGACGCCCGACGCCCGCTCCACCCCGGCGGCCGCAGGCCGCAGCAGCGGCAGCAACCCCAGGACCAGCAGCAGCAGGAGATAATTCAGGCTGTGCATCGAATTGAGTCCGCCCCCCGCCTTGAGCACAGCCGTGAGTCCCAGCGGAAGATGGCAGAGCGCCACGCAGCCCAGCAGCTTCCGCATGAGGGGACCGGACGTCGATTCCAGGGCGGAGGGCCGGCGGGCAAGGAGGACCAGCAAGGTCGCCACCCACCACACGACGGCGGTTGAAACCATGCGCCCCATCTCGGTGCCGAGCAGGGGCCAGCCGCCCTTGCGGGGATTCTGCGCGTGCACCAGCCAGAGGTTGAACAAGAGTTCCTCGCCCCCAAACCACAGGAAAAACCCTGCGGTGATGAGCCCCCCGTAGACCACCAGCCAGAGGAACAGCGTCGGCATGAACCGCGTCTGCCGCGTCCACCACAGCCACAGGAAAATCCCGGGCACCAGGCTGACCGCCACCTGCTTGGTCCAGACGGCCAGCACCACGGCAACGGCCGCAAGGTGGAGAAAGCGGCCACCGCGTCCGGCGGCCGCCCGGCCGAGGCTCCAGCAGGCCAGTGTCCCCAGCCCGACGCACAGACCGTCGACATGGATGACAAAAACCAGCGATTGCGTGATGGCATTCGCCAGCAGCAGCACGGCAAACAGCGCGCAGCCCGCGAACGCGGACCGGAATTCTCCGGCCACATCACGCAGCACGAGCCAGACGGGGCCGAAGATCGCAACATAGTTGAGCAGCGCCCACACCATGAAAGACCAGGTGATTTGCGGCACCCAAGCCGCCGGCACACCCCACAGCGCGAACACCGGC
Organism: Lacunisphaera sp.; assembly: GCA_029945855.1. Lineage (GTDB taxonomy): Bacteria > Verrucomicrobiota > Verrucomicrobiia > Opitutales > Opitutaceae > Lacunisphaera. The sequence continues at coordinate 3,873 of JAQSDJ010000235.1, read as the reverse complement.
CCGTAAAACCAGCCGAGATGCGCGCCCGACGCCCGCGTGGCATAGATGTTCAGCCCCTCGGCCAAGGCATAGGACGGAGCGAACCGCGGCGGATTCCATTGGAGGCCGGGGACGGTGCAGAGCGCCCCCCACAGGATCACCAGCGAGCCCAACGCGGCCAGCCACAGGGCCCAGCGCACCGCCAGGATCCGGGCGCGCCCCGGGGTGAACCGCGGCTGGGGAGATGGCGACGGGATGGCGTTCATGGCGCCGGTTTTGTTGCCGGGAAATAGCGCAGCGCGAAATGACTTTGGGCCGGCTCCTCGTATACAATGATCGGCCGGGCCGGGACCGCCGCGCGAATCTTTTCCGCCGACGGGTCCAGCCCCGCCAGCCAAAGGCAATAAAGCGCATCGTCCAATGGCTGGATCTTCCGTTCCGCGATGAGCGTGACCAGAGGATTCCACGGGTAGTAATATCGGCCGGGCTGTGCGCGCGCCTGGGCGACAAGTTCTTCCTGGCGGTGCGTGATCCGCCAATAGGAACCCGGACCCAGGGCGAACCGGGTGGCGTTGCCCAGGGGCACCAACACCGCCGCCAGCCAGAGCGCCGCCGCCACGCGTGCCGCGGCGGGCGCCAGGGGGTGATCCGCGGCATGGTAGGCCGCGATCAACAGCGCCAGCATGAGATAATGCACCGGGTGCAGTGAATTCAGGCCGCCGCCGGCCTTGAGCAGCGCGATCAACCCCAGTGGCAGCTGCCACCACGCCACCCGGATCAGCAGTCGCACCAGCCCGCCGGCCGCCGGCGGCAGCGGCCGGCGGCCCGGCCCGCGCCACACCCACAGGGTGAATCCGGCCAGCGGCCACCAGACCACGCTCGAGCGGAACAACCGGAACAGTTCACTCCCCAGCAAATCCAAGCCACCACGCCAGGGGTTGCGGGAGTGAACCAGCCACAGGTTGTGCAGCACCTCGGGTGCGCCGAACCAGTGGAACACGGCCACCGTCGTGCCGGCGGCATAGACGACTCCGCGGAAAAAAAGCGGCCACGCCAGCGACCACCGGCCTTCGCGCCACAGATGCCAGAACATCGCCGGCGCCAGGCCGACGGCGATCTGCTTGGTCCAGACGGCCACGACGAGACCGGCCGCGGCCAGATGCAGCCAGCGCGCCCGGCCGGTCTGCCCCGCCTGGTGAACCCCCAGGACCGCGGCAAGCCCGGCCGCCAGACACAGCCCGTCGACATGGATGAAATAAAAGCCGTAGTTCGTGACCGAGTTGCCCAACAACAGCACGCCGGCGAAAACCGCCGCGGCGGCGACCCGGACGCCGCGGACCACCCCGGCCGCCCGCAGCACCAAGGCCACGGGGACGAGCCAGGTGAGCACATTCCACCCTCCCGCGATCCAGACCGCCAGGGTGGGATTGGATGTCAGCGTCGCCGGCAGATTCCAAAGGGGAAAGGCCGGCCCATAGAACCATCCGAGTTGCGCGCCCGAGTCGCGCAACGCGTAGACGGGCAGGCCATAGGCCAGGGCAAAGGAGGGCGCCAACCGGGCGGCATTCCACGGCACACCGGGTGAGGCCGCGGTGCAGAGCACGCTCCAGAGCAGCGGCAGCCAGCCAAGCAGGGCCACCGTCAGTCCCGCTTGGAGCCAGCGGGGGCCGGTCGGGCCCGGCGCCAGACGGGCAGCGATCATGGGTGGAGTCCTCGCACGGTTTTAAGGCATGTCGCTCTAATATCCCGAAGCTGGCTCCGGCAGGCCTTGCGGACCGGGGGCAGGAGGAACTCGGAGACTTGCCGCAGGGGTGACTTCACGTCGTTGCGGAACCGTCCCCGGTGAAGGCAGGGTGATCGCAACCAGCCGGCTGATGCGCGTGATCTTGGTGCCGAAACGGCGCTCGGTGAGGAATTCGAGCTCGAAGCCCTCCGGCAGCTTGTCCTCGGGCACCATGGCATGGTCGCCGTCGATCGTCGTCGGCCGGAAGGATTGTGTGACGAGGATCTCGCTAAAGAGGGAATCCTGCAGGCTGGATTGCACCCGGTCGGCCACCAGCCGCGCCCGGCCGATGAGGACGGAGGGGGTCTGCAGCAACAGCCAGGGCAGGGTGGACTTGTTGGTGATGATCAACCGCGCCCCCGGCGGGCGCGCGGCGACGAAACGCTTCTCCCATTCGATCTCCTCGCCGCCGGTGTGCGAATAGAGGGGCTGGGCGAAACGGCTGGTGGCCGCCACGACGGCCAGGATCGCCACGCCGCCGAGCAGCGCCGGCACCACCGGCCAGCGGCGGGCCAGCCCGGCTCCGGCCGCGACCACCGCGAAGGCGAACACCAGGTGCAGCGGCAGCGCGAAACGGGAGGCCATCGGGTCGTTGAAGCTCGACCAGTAATAAAACATGATGAGCCCGGTGTTGGCCATCGCCCCCCACCCGATCAGGAACAGGGCGAGCCGGTCCGGGGGGATTTCCCGCAGCACCGGGCGACGCCGGAGCAGCTGCCACAGGAGCCAGCCGAGGGCGAGGCAGCCGAGCACCGTGAGCGTGAGGGAGTTGGCGTAACGCTGGCTGGTGCTGAACAGAAAATCCGCCGCCCCGCTGAGGTTCTTGTCCAGGTATTCCACACTGAAGCGGGAATCCTGGTCCTCCTTCAGTTCCCACATCCACTTGGTGCTGCTGAGCACCTTGTTCTGCAGGCCGCAGGGGATGAGCAGCAGCGGCGCCAGCACCACGGGCCAGGAAAGCACGATGCCGCCGCGCTGCCACCAGCCGAGGAGAATGATGAGCGCCACCGGCAGCACGAAGATGCCGGATTCATAGCGCGTCTGCGCCAGCAGCACCGCGCCCAGCACCAGAGCGGAGAGCCGGGGGCCGTCGGGTTGCCGCAGGTAGGCGCCGCCCAGCCCGGCCACGGCGAGGATCATGGTGAAGTTCAGCAGTTCCATGCCGGCGCTCGTGGCGTTCTGACCGAGCAGGGGCAGCGAGCCCAGCAGCAGGACCGTGAGCAGGGCGCCCCACCGGCCCGCGATCCGCCGGCCCAGGTAATAGGCGAGGCCCAGCGTCACGGGGAAGATCGCGGCGTTCAGCCAGTAGGCGTTGGCCACCCGGTAACCCGTCAGGTCGTGCACGAGCGAGATGAGGAACGGATAGAAGTTCGGCCGCTTGTCGAGATAGTTGTCGAGCGACAGGAACGTGCCGAGGACGTCGTAGCCGCGCACCATCGTCGCCGTGTCGCGGAAAAAATGCATGTTGAACGCCGTGGACTGCAGCACGAACTCATCGAAGAGCACCTTGCTGCGGAACGGCTCGGCCGACACGGCCATGACCGTGAAGAGGGCGATCAAGGCGCCGGCCCCGAGCAGTTCCCGGCGGTCCGGCGGTTCGCCCGGGAGCCGCGCGCGCCAGAGCCGCCACAGCGCCGCCATCCACAGCACGAAGGTCAGCAGCATCACGTAGTAACCGAAGCGCTTCACGAGCATGCCCGCCGTCTCCACGTCCAGCCCGATGAACCCGAAGTAGACGGCGGCCACCGCCGCCAGGCCGAACAGGGCGAGGCGGAAGGCCGGGCGTTGAAAGAGGACGGAGGCGGACACGAAGGGAACCGGCGGGCGGCCGGGGCTCACGGCAGCCGCTTGATGAAGCGCTCGAGGAACTGCTCGCGGACTTTCTCCTGCTCGGCCGGGGTCAGCTTCTCGAGCGGCTGGGGCGGCGGGACCGGGCGGGCGGTGGGGCCTTCGCGCACGGAGAGGATCCGGCTGAGGCGGCTCACGGTCAGCGGCGTGAAGCGCCGTTCCCACACCGTTTCCAGCTGGTAGTCGGCGCCCAGGTCGTCCTCCACCGGCAGCGTCAGCCGGCCGGTGCCGGGGTCCACCAGGTAGCGCTGGAAGACATAGAT
>JAQSDJ010000234.1 GCA_029945855.1 Lacunisphaera sp. | reverse complement strand
ACGTCCCCAAAGGTGTGGGAAGGGCTTTATGCCCCGACAGCAGATGTCGCTGATATTCCGTCGGGGCATAAAGCCCCTCCCACATTCAAGCAGTGGAAGAAGCACGAGTTGAATTCTGATGACGTGCCTTGGTCATGCTATTTTTCGCGTCCATTCGCGTCATTCGCGGGCGACTGAATAGTTCCGGCTCGCTTGCTCGCATTCTACCTTCGCGCCTCATCGTGCTCTTCGTGGTTAAATCAATCTGAGATTTCGGCTGAGCCGTGTCGGACATAAAGTCCGACCTACACAAGACACGCGGAGCCGATTGAACCCATAACCAAGCATCCGGCGCAGATTAGTGATGATTAGTGGCCATTAGTGGTTAAACGTCAGGGGTGCCGATGCCGACCTTGTCACCCTCCGATCCCGTCATCCTCCTCGATCCCCACCCCCGCCGGATCGGGCGGATCTTCGACGAGCCCACCAAGCACCGCTTGGAAAAACTCGGCCGCGTGATCTGGCACGACGGTTCGCCCGCCGCCGCGGAGCACATCGACCGCTATCTGCCGCAGACGATCGCCCTGATCGGGCAGTCCCCGATCGACCAGGCCCGCCTCGACCGGGCGCCGCACCTGCGGGCGGTTTTTAACGTCGAGAGCAATTTTCTCCTCAACGTCGACTATGCCGAGTGCGACCGGCGCGGGATTCCCGTGCTCTCCACGGCGCCGGTTTATGCGCGCCCGGTTGCCGAGCTGGCGCTGGCGATGGCGATTTCCCTCGCGCGGCGCATGCACGAGGCCGATGCCGCGCTGCGTCTCGGCCAGGAATTCAAGGGCGACAACCACGACTCGTTTCTCCTGCACGGCAAGCCGCTCGGCATCGTCGGCTTCGGCAACCTCGGCCGCGCCTTGCTGCCGCTGCTGCGGCCGTTTTCCGACGAAATCCTCATCCACGACCCATGGGTGCCGGAGTCCACGCTGCGGGCAGCCGGCGCGATCCCCGCCTCGCTCGACGAATGTTTCGCCCGCTGCCGCGTGGTCTTCATTCTGGCCGCCGTCACCGCCGAGAACGCCGGCCGGATCGGCGCACGCCAGTTCGCGAGCATGCAACCGGGCAGCGTGGTCATCCTCGGCAGCCGCGCCGCGCTGGTGAATTTCCCGGAGCTCCTCGCCGCCGCGCGCAGCGGCCAGATCCGCGCCGGCATCGATGTCTGGCCCGAGGAGCCCATCCCGGCCGACGAACCGGGCCGCACCACGCCCAACACCCTGCTGCAGGCCCACCGCCTCGGCAGCGTGCCGGAGATCCAGACCTTGATCGGCCGCTACGTGGCCGACGACCTCGAGGCCATCCTCGCCGGCCGCGAGCCCACACGCTGCCAGCGCGCGGATGTCGCCACCGTCCACAAACTCCGCAGCATCCCCGTCGGCGCCTGGTCGCTCGGCGAGACGATGCGCAAACCATAGAATTTCACAGGAGGTAACGGAGGAAGCAGAGATTCTATCAAACCAAGCTCGTCGCCTTTCTCTGTTCTCTCCGTTTCCTCCTGTGCAAATTCCTTCCCCATGAAAATCCTCTTTATCGGCGGCTCGGGTGTGATCAGCCGCGCCGTCACCGAGCAGACCATCGCTGCCGGCCACGAACTCTGGCTGCTCAACCGCGGCCAGCACCGCCCCGTCGCCGGTGCCCGGACAATCACCGCCGACATGACCGACGTCGCCGGCGCCCGCGTCGCGCTCGCCAGCCACACTTGGGACGTCGTCGTGCAGTGGATCGCCTTCGGGCCGGACGATATCCGCCGCGATGTCGATTTGTTCCGCGACAAGACGCGGCAATACATCTTTATCAGCTCGGCGAGTATTTACCAAAAACCGCCCGCGCCCCCCTACCTCATCACGGAGTCCACGCCGCGCGTGAACCCGCACTGGGAATATTCGCGCAAAAAGATCGCCGCCGAGCTCGAGCTCGAGGCCGCACACCGCGTGACAGGCTTTCCCTATACAATCGTCCGCCCCTCCCTCACCTACGGCGACGACCAGATTCCGCTCGTGCTCAACGCTTGGCAGCAGCCCTGGACCGCGGTCGACCGGATGCGCCGCGGCGCGCCGCTGATCATCCCCGGCGACGGCACCTCGTTGTGGACGATCACGCACAACAGCGATTTCGCCCGGGGGCTGATCGGGCTGTTCGGCCATCCGGCGGCGCTCGGCGAGGCGTTTCACATCACGTCGGACGAGGCGCTCACCTGGAACCAGATCTTCGCGCTGACCGCCGCGGCCGCGGGCGTGACCACGCCGAGGTTCGTGCACATCGCGTCGGACTTCATCATCGCCTGCGTGCCGGCGGTGGAAGGCACCCTGCTGGGCGACAAGGCGGTGTCGGCGGTGTTCGACAACACCAAGCTCAAGCGCCTCGTGCCCGGCTTCGCGACCAGAACACCTTTCGCCACCGGCATCCGCCGCACGCTCGCGTGGTTCGAGGCCGATCCCGCCCGCCAGCAGGTCGACGCCGAGCTGAACCACCGCTGGGACAAGGTCGTCGCCGCCTACGAGCGCGGCCTCGCCGCGGCGAAGGCGGAATTCGCGGGCCGAGAGAACTGAAGTCTGAAACCAGAGCCGGACTCCTGCAGTTAAAAACCACAGATGAACACAAATGAACACAGATAGCCCGGACCGGGCAGCTGAAGGGAATTAACACCCGGGGACCGAATGGTTCCGATTCGGGTTCCCCAGCTCTTTATCAATCCGTGTGCATCTGTGTTTATCTGTGGTTGAAATGAATTTTTTGGCTGAGGATTCCAGTCAGCCATTTTTTGGATCGAAAAGCCTCCGCGTCTGCCCTGCACGACCGTCTTTCCCCTCAGGTTTCAGGTCTCCGGTTTCAGGTCTCTGCTTTCCCTCTCCTCCATCTGCACCTTCCGGCTGACTGACCCCGGGGGCTTGGTTTTGTCTTTCCGCCGGAGCAACGGCGGAGGATAATGCGGGTGCCCCGTATGCGCTCTCACGCCGACCGTCAGCCCACCGCCCAGCTCAAGCTCCCGCGACTTCGGTTTGTCTGGAAACCGTTGTCCGCCGCCGACGCCCGCTGGCGGCTCGGACTCCTCGGCCACTGCTTCAAGGAGACCCCGCGGCGGCTGTTTGTCTATGTCAGCCTGCGCGGCCTGCTGCTGTGGGGGACGGGCGCCACGCTGGCTGCTTATCTGCTGGGCACGGCGGCCCTCGCCTGGCTCTGGGGGCGGAATCCCTACAACCACGTGACCTACGCGGATCTCGCGCTGCCCACGCGCTGGTCCGAACTGCGGGCGAAACGCGGCCAGGGCCTGATCGACGAGGGCATCCACGAGGCCCGGGCGGGGCGCTACGGCTCCGGCCTGATGCTGCTCCGGCGCGGGGTGAGCCAGAAACCCGCGGATGCCCGCGGCCGCCAGGCGCTGGCCGAGTTGTTCATCGGTCTCGGCTATCTGCACCGCGGCCTGCAACTGATGGAGGAAGGACTGGACTACGGTCCGCCCCCCCGGGCCGCGCGGGAGAAGCTGCTGCGTTTGACCGGCTATCTTGAAGACTACGAGCGGGTGCTCGCACTTACCGACCGCATCGAGCAAGTCACGCCCCCGGAGGACAAGGCCACCCGCCGCTGGCTGCTGGCGGAAAGGGTCACGGCCCTGGAAAGATTGCACCGCTATGACGAGATCGAGCGCTTGCGCGACGCCCAGGCCGCGGCGCCGACGATCGCCGTCGAATCCGCCTGGGCCAGGACGCAGGCGGTCCGCGGCCGGCCCGCGGATGCGCTGCGGGCCATCGCCCGCGACCCGGGCCGCTTCGGGCTGCCGGCCGAGCGCTGCCAGCTCCAGCTGACCCTCGCCATCGCCGCCCGCGACCGGGCCGCCGCGGACGCGGCCATCCGCGACTGGTTGAAGGTGGAGTCGACCAATCCCCTGCCCCGGGCCGAGGAAATCACCGCCCTCATCCAACTGGGCGACGCCGTAGCCGCCCGCGACCGGTTGCAGCGCTATTTCCTGCACTTCAGCACCGAGAAGCCCGCCGTGATTCTGCTCATGAAGAAATTGAGCGGGCTGCCGGACGTGAGCTGGCTGCAGGCCGCCCACCAGGAAGCCGCCGACGCCGGCGCCCTGAGCATCGAGGCGCGCATCCTGTATGTGCAGGGCCTGCTCATGGCCGGGAAGGTTTCCGCGGCCCTGACGGAATTCAACCTCACCACCGCTCTCATCGACCAGGCCAAGATCAAGGACGGCGGCTGGAGCGAAGGCACGCGGCGGCTGCTCAACGTGATCCTCAGCGACTCGCCCTCGGACCGCTCGCTCTTCCTGGCCTTTTTCCGCAACACCCGCCTCACGCCGGAGGCGTATCGCTTCGCCCTGCGGAGCCTGCGCAGCGCCTCGGCCCGGGAACTGGCCGGGGAACTCTCGATCGTGGCCCGGAACCGTTTTCCCGCCCTGCAGGATGCCGCCCTGGATCCCGAACCGGCGACGGACGTCATGAAACCCGAGGAAACTCCGGCCATGCTGTTCCACACCGAGGCGGAAGCCCGCATGGAATTGCGCCGGATCGACGCCGAGATCCAGGCCGGTAACCACCAACCCGCCTTCGTCCGCCTGAAGGCGGTCGAGCGCGCCGGTCACCCGGCCCTGCAGCCGGAAATCCTGCTGCGCCGCATCCAGGTGCATGGCGCCCTGCGGGAGCAGGCGGAGCTGGCGGGGGCGCTGCAGCTGTATCTGTCCCGGCCCGAGGCCAACCAGGCCTGGCTGCGCCAGCTCGCCGACAACTGGTCCGGGGGGCCGCAGCGGGAAAGCGCCCTCACCGTGGCGCGGGAGACCGCGGCAAAATTCCCCGAGGCCCGCTGGGCCCGGGACAAGCTGGGTGCATCGGCGGGATCATTCACGCTGCCGACCGAGAAAACCGCGGTCGTGGTCCGCAACGAGGCGGAAGCCCGGGCCGAGCTGCGCCGGATCGACGCGGAACTGGCCGCGGGGAAACACCACGAGGCGCTCGAGCGGATCAAGGCGGTCGAGCGCGCGAAGATCGCGGCGGTGCAGCCGGAACTCCTGCTCCGACGCATCCAGGCGCATGGCGCCCTGAGCGAGCAGGTGGAACTGGCGGCGGCCCTCGGCTATTATCTTTCCGGCAAAACCGTCGATCTGTCAGCCCTGCGCACGCTCGCCCTGCAATGGGACAACGACAAGCAGCGCGACAGCGCGCTGTCGGTCACCCGCGAGGTTTTAGGGAAGTTCCCGCAGGCCCGCTGGGCGCAGGAGCTCCGTAAAAAGATCGAGGGCGACCTGCTGGTCGCCCCCGGGGAGAATTTACTGGAAGGGAAGAAGCCCTGATCAGGCCGCCTGTTGGCGGCGGCGATAGGCGACAAACCCAAGGGCCAGCGCGCCAAAAATCGCGGCATAGGTGGACGGCTCGGGGATGGCGGCGGTGGTCAGATTGGCCACGCCGACACTATTCGCAATCCCACCAAGCCCAGTGCTAATGGTAAACAAGTTATAACTCACAGTGTTAGTATCGGCTGGTGAGTTCCACGCAATGTCCGTGCCAATGTTTGTGATCGTGGTGGCATCGGGGCTAAATTGACCGATGTATAGACCATACGGTGTGCTATTACCTGGGGTGAGCGCCGTGCTATCTAGTGTTGGAAACCACTGTAACTTTAATGCGTATCCCGCAGGCAGCGTGGCTATGGCAAATGCCGAAGGGGCAATCGTCATTGCACCAGCCCCTAAGGAAGCTGTCGCACTGTTGAATGCTCCGCTCCAAAGGAGTATTTCACTACCGCTCGTGAAGGTAGTTGGCGTCGGAGCCATAAAATCACCTGTGGTTGGTGCCGCGACTATTTGAATCAACTTACCATTCGCTATCAGAGTTGTTCCGTCGGCGTTCGTCAAAAAGCCAACATTGAAATCTAAGGTGACCGTGGCTTGAGCCAAGGTTGCCAAACCGGAAAGCAGGGTGATAGCCAAAAGCTTTTTCATGATGTTATTTGTGTAGAACATATTGTGATTAATATCCAGTTGAAAAAGTCCACGGTGCCGTGATGCCGTTTGCCGCCTTGCGGATGATGAAACCAGATCCGGTCGCGAGAACGGTCGGACCGAAATCTACGGAAACAGACTCTCCTTTTCTCCTCCAAGCGCCGTTATAATAAAAATAGGTGTATGTTGAGGATCTATTGGTTCCAGTCCCGGAGGGATCGAACCAGAGCAGCTGATCTTTAAGGCTAAATGTATTCGTTGACGCAGTGAAACCTGAAGCGGCCAGCCCGGTTCCATCGAGCGTGACGCCCATCGGAAATGCCAAGGCAACGTAGTTGTCATTTTGGACGGTCGATGCGGTTAGGATTGTGCTGAGAAAACCTGGCTGAACTCGCCCTAGATGAATTAAAGCTGTAGGGAAGGTTACGTTGCGCTGGATGAAAAAAGTATCGGGATAAACAATCGTATTGTCGTAGGATACGGTCGTTGCCTGCCCCACTTTTCTCCAAGCGCCGCTGTAGAAATAATACGTTGCGGCAGCCGAACGGTTGATGCCAATGGCCGTATCATTGAAGAAAAGCAACTGGGTCTTCCTGGCAAAGGTGTTCGTCGTCGTTGTGAAGGCCGTATCGGCCTGACTTGCCGGATAAAGCGTTCCGAGCGTCCAATAGGGCGCGATCTCAATCTTGTCGCTCGCCGCAATGGTCGAAAGGTTCAGCCCGGCGGCATCGACGCTCAGCGTGTCAGCAGAGTTGGAGATGATACTGACATAGTGCCCCGCTTGGGCTCCGCTCAACAGTCGTGCGTAGTGATAGCCCGGGGTGACGAAGACGTTGGCCGTCCAACCGGGCGCACCGGCAACCGTGATGTCGCTGCCGGAGACACTTGCCACCGTGCCGACCCACGCGGCATTGGTCGCCAAGGCCACTGAGACGAAAGTGTCGGTGCTGGCGGCGGCGGGTAGCGTCATGCCGCCCACGGGCGGGGAATAGGCGGTGTCCTCGGCGAACACCAGCGACGTAACCATGAGCGTTGGCAGGAGGATCAGCTTCTTCATGGGAAATTAAGGTTGGGTGATAGTGAGGCGGAAGTAAATCTTTGTCGCCGTGGCCAGCGCATAGGTCGCCTTGCGCGTATCGAAGCCGCCGACGTTGGAGACGAACGTGTCGGTGAGCGGCGTCCAAGTCGTCAGGTCGGTGGAATATTCGACCGTGTAGTTGACGTCGGTGATGCCGGCGCCGCTGTCCGGGCGCTGGTAAGTGTAGACCCAGTCCGTCGCCGTCGTGGTCACCACCGGCAGGCCGGTCGTGATGTTCTGCTTCGGCTCGAGGCCGAGGGCGTATTTCACGAGGTTCGGCAGGCCGTCCTGGCCGTAGATGGCGTTCGGGCCGCTGATGTTCAAGTCGGCGAGTTCGCCAATCGTGAACTTGGCATCGCGCCAGGCGGCAAAGCCTGTGGCGGCGGCCGACACCACGAACGAGTGGACCACATCTGATGCCGCATTGTAGTTCGCGTTGCCCGCTTGCAAGGCCCGGACTGTAACCGTGCCGGGGCCGGTCAGGGTGAGCGTGCTGTTGTTGGTGCCGGACAGGTTGGCCGGGCCGGAATCCAGCGAGAAGGTCACCGGGTTGCCCGACCCGCCGCCGCTGGCGGACAGCGTGAGGGGTGTTGCGCTGTAGGCCTGGTCGACCGGGCCGGTGAACGAAATGGTCTGGCCGGCCTTGGCAATCACGAGCACGTCGCTGGCCGAGCCCTGGTAAGTGGAATCGTTGATGGTGCCGACGACCGTGTAGCTGCCGGCGTTGGTCGGCGCGGTGGCATCGCCCGGCGGGGTGTAGGTGAAGTTCACCGTGAGGCCGCCCACGGGTGTGGTCGTGGCCGTGGCGCTCTTCGGACTGCCGTCGTAGGTGGCCGAGAGATTCCCCAGCGTGACCGAGCCCGAGAGTTTGTTGACCGTGAATGTGGCGTCCTGAAAGGCGGAGGAATAATATTCGTTGCCCGGTTGCGTGGCGCGCACCGTGACCGAGCCGACGCCCGTGATCGTCAGCTGATCGCCGACGAGGGTGCTGGTGGTCGTGGACGACTGCACGGAGTAGTTGAAGGTCGACAAGCCCGACGTTGCCGTGGCGCCGAGTGTCGCTGGCACATCCTTGGTGAGGGTCTGGCCGTTGAAGGTGACCGCCTGCGACGCCGCGTTTACCGTCAGCGTGACGATGCTCGAGACCGCGTCCGAGCCCACGCCGTTCGAGACGACGCACTTGAACTGGTAGCCGTTCAGCAACGTGGAGGCGTTGCTCACGTTCAGGGTGGTAGTCTGGGTGCCGGCGAATGTGCCGTTGCCGGTCACTGCGTCACTCAGGCCGTAGAAGTTGGCGCCTCCGTCGGTGGAATATTGCCACTGGTAGGAAGGAGTCGGCGTGCCCGAAGCCCCGACCGTGAAGCTCATGCCGCCACTGGCCGTGATGTTGTCCGAAATCGGCTGGACAGTGATGTCGGGGGCTGTGCCGGTCACGGTCAGCGTGGCCGCCGTCGAATACTGGGTATGCGCCTGGCTGTTGTAGTCGAACGAGACGGCGAGTCGGTATTGGTTGCCGCTCAGGCCGGTCGTGGCCGGGGAAATGTTGAGGGAGTTGGTCGTGACTCCACCGTAGGGACCCGAGGCCGGGACGTTGCCCCAGATGGTTCCGCCGTCGGTGGAAACCTCCCATTGCAAGCCGACGCCGGTGATGCCGCCCGAGTAGTTCACCCCGGCATTGAAGTTGGTCCCGCTGCCGGCCGTGACCGAGGGTTGGTCATTGGGCATGTAGAAGAAGACGCTCGGGCTGAAATTCTGGGTGTTCGGACCCGGGACCGCCGTCACCACCGCCTGCGGGAAAGAGAGGTTGCTGAAAGCATTCACGGTCCAAGTGCCGGCGATGCTGGGGAAGGAATAATTGCCGGAGCCATCCGTCTGCGCCCCGGCGTGATAGAAGTCCGGGCCGATCGTGGCGGAGGCATCGATGTTGGCGTAGGAAACCCCCACCCCGTTGAAATCAGTGACCGTGCCGTTGATTGTGCCCGTGCTGTCGAGGATGAGGTAGGCGATGCCCGTGGTATTATCCCCGTCGTTCACGGTATATTGCAGGCCGGGGCCGACAATGTTGGTCGGGTTGACCGGGGTGCCATTGTTGGTGTTGGTGCTCAGGGCGAAGGCCCAGGTGCCGGCGGTGACCCCGAAGGAGAAATTGCCTGAGGCATCCGTGGTGGTGGAGCCCGCGTAGCTCTTGTTGCCGTTGCCCAAGTTGACGCTGTAAAGGTCGAGCCGGAGGTCTGGCTGCGCCACGCCGAGCTTGGTGGCGAGGCCGGAGAGGTGGGCCGTAGCCACGTTCGCCACAAAATTGGCGAGGTTCGCCGAGCCTCCCGCCACACTGTTGATCGGCTGCCCCGCCGGCATGATGTAGGCAGGCACATGGCTCGAGGCCCAGATGGGATCCTGATTGTCCACCTGGACGTTCCAGTTGCTTGCGCCGGTGGTGTAGATCGGCAGGTAGTAGTGGCCGGTGGCGTCCGTCAGCGTGTCCGCCGAGTAGGTGTTGCTCTGCTCGCCGGCGTTGACGTTCACGTTGGGCAGGGGATTCGCCGCGTTGTCCGTGAGGGTGCCGTAGATCATCGCGTTGGCCGCCTGCAGCGGGAAGGTGTAGTTGGTCGTATTGAGGGCGATGCCATTGTTGCTTTGTGGACGCACGTAGCCGAGGCCCGCCAGACTCTGGCTGGAAATATCCAAGCTCCAATCCGCCACCGCCACCGCGCCTCCCGTCGCCACGCCGTTGTTGTCCGTGTTGCCGATGGCGATGTTGCCGGTCGAGTCCGACTGGAAGAAAACCTGCACGCTGCGCACCGGGTTGCCCTGGTCCACGAGCATGACGGTGTTCATGTAGGCCGCTGGCGTGAGACTGATCGTCAGGCCGGAGACATTGCCGGAGGTGGTGTCGGCCGGAGGCGACGTGTTGAAGCTGGTCACGTAGCCCGGGGCCAGGGCGAGGACCTGATAGGATCCGGGATCGGCCTGCAGCGTGAACCCACCGCTGATATTGGCCACGGTTTCATTGACTACGTTGCCACCATTGGTGCTGTTCACGAGCAGCGCCACCTGTGCGTAGGGAATGGGATTCGTTCCATCTGTCACCGTGCCGCTGACCGTATGGGCCAGCGTCGGCTGGGTGACCGTGAAGACGGAGCTGTCGACCGTCCGGAATGCCCCCGTCGTGCTCGCGACGCGAAAGATGTAATTGCCGGATCCGCGGCCCAACTCGGCCGATTTGGCGATGTAGAAATTCGCGTTGATGGTGCCGTCGGCCGTCAGGTCGGCGTCGCCCGGAATGTCGGGATCCGTGATCCCGCCAAAGGCGGTGGCAAGGCCGTCGGTCACGGCCGCCCCCTGCACCAAGGGTTCACCCGGATCGATTTGGTTGTTGCCGTTCAAGTCCGCGTAGCGGCCGATGCGCACGGTGCCGTTAGGGCTCGCCGGGACGCCACTCACCACGACCGTGATGGCGCTCGGGTCGTTGGAGATGATGGTGGAGGCCAGACTGCCGTTGACCATGGTGGTCACCACGGCCGTGTTGGATGGCGACGCGTAAATGATCAGGGCCGCGGGGCGGCTGTTGATGACGTAGGAGTCGGTGGTGCTCATTACCACGCACCGATACTTGAATGGCGAACTGTTGTTGTAGGTCGCGCCGGAGAAATTGGTGTAGGGATCCGCGATGTGCAGGGTGGCCGTTGCCGTGCCGGAATAGACCCCCGTGTCCGTCAGATTGGTGGGCGCGGCGGCAAAGTTGTTGGTCGATAACTGCCACTGGTAGGTCAGACCCGTGCCGGACGCCAGGACGGCGAAATCGGTCGCGACCCCATCGCCTTCGAAGGCGGACTTGCTCGTGGGGTTCGCGAGAATGAGCGCCGGAGCCGGGCTGTTGATGGTGAGGATCGCCTCGCTCGTAGTCGTCGTCCCGTTCGCGTCAGTGACCATGCAGCGCGCCTTGGCGCCGTTGAACACATAGGCCGGGGCGCTAACGGTCAGGGAGTTCGTCGTCACGCCACCGAAGGGTGCGGCGTTGCCGAGGGGACCCCAAGTCGAGCCGCCGGCGAGCAAACCTTCCCACTGGAACGTGAGGGCTCCGCCGCTGGTCGTGGCCGTGATGGAAAAAGAGGTGTTGTTGCCGATGACGACCGTCTTGTCGGTCGGCTGGGTGTCGATTGTGGGCGCGGCCCGCAATTGGCTGGCCAGGCCGAGGACCGACAGGATGAACGCGAAGACAACTCGGGGGAGTTTCATGGGGGTGAGTGTTGGATTTCCCTGGCTCGATCAAGTGCCGGCGAGGTGACGCACTTTACTCGTTCGGTTGGTGACTGACCGTTTCTCTGGGGCACTCCGCTAAATACCATTCTCGTTCCCCCAAATGCAACCGACGACGGTTCGGCCGCGCGGCGGAACTGCGCCGCGTTCGGGCGGTGCACCCGCGGCCACTGCGTATTTCTTGTCCTGCGATCGTTTTTGAGTTCCGCGGATTGCCCAAAAGAAAACCTCGTTGGCCTCGCCGCCGGCATCGTCGTCCCCACCCGCGCGACCGGATCTCCGCCAATCACCCGGACCCCATTTTCCCTCTGAGATCACGAGCCCCGGGAGCGCAGGAACCCGTCACGGCCGCGTGACCTGAAGCCGGAAAAAGATCCTCGGAGTCCCGGTCAGCGGATAACTCGCGCGCCAATGGTCGAGGCCTCCGGTATTAGAAACCAAGGCGAGGGAAACCCCATTAGCATTCCAACTAACCAGGTCAAAGGAGACTTCTACCGTGCACGTGACATCCGTGACCGTGTCCGGCCGCGTGAAGGTGTAGGTCCAGTCGGAGCCGAGCGTGCCCACCTCCGGCAGGCCGGTCGTGATGTTCTGCTTCGGCTCTAGGCCGAGCGCGTATTTGACGAGGTTCGGCAGGCCGTCCTGGCCGAAGACGGCGTTCGGCCCGCTGACGGCGGGGTCTGCGCGTTCACCGGCTGTGAACTTGCCGGTTTGCCAGGAGGCAAAACCCGCAGCCGTCACGGTAAAGCTGCGATCAACGGACGCGGCGGCCGCGTAGGTGGTGTCGCCGGATTGCGTCGCGCGCACGGTCACGAGCCCTGCGCCCGTCATGGTCACGTCGCTGCCGGCGAGGG
>JAQSDJ010000233.1 GCA_029945855.1 Lacunisphaera sp. | reverse complement strand
TGGTCGAAGCCGCCGTTGCTGCCGTCGATGAACCAGCCGTCACCGCGATACCAACCCATCAGCCGCTGAAACATCGCCGTCAGGTGCGGCCGGTGGGCGTCGTAGCCTTCGCGCTCCAGCAATGGCGCCGGCACCATGTGGAAGTAATGGTGGTTGTTGTTATAGGTTTTGAGGACCGTCTGCCGCTGGAGATAATCGAGCAGAAGGCGTTTCTGCTCTGCTGTGTAGGGATCCCAAAACAACCGCGGGTTGAGGTAGACGGCCAGCGCGAGAATGGAGCCCACCTGGTCGTAGTCTTGCGCCGGCCCCCAATACGCCGGATCGCGGGGATCGACGCCTTTGGCGATGGCTCGGACAAATGGGGCGGACAGAGAGCCCGCATAACTCGGCACCGTATCGCGACCGGTGGCCGTCGTGTAGAAGATGACGGCGGTAAGGATCCGCTCGAGCGCTTCCTTTCTTACGGTGATCGCGTCGCTGAGTTCGACTTGTTTGTGCTCGGGATTTTCGGGCAAGGCGGGCATGCCGGTGTCCGGATCGAGCCACGGCATGGCGCCCGCGATGATTTGCTCCGTAATCTCCAGCCAGTGCGCGCGTGTGTAGCCGGTGTAGGGGCTCAGCGCGAAATCAGCCGGGGGCAAGGGACGCGCTGGTGCGGCGGCGGCGGACAGCAGGGCGAGGATAAGCCCGCCCAAGCGAAGAACCAGAGAGCTCATATCGCCGTATTGAGTGCAGCCACACGTGCTGTCTCCCGACGCGCCAGCCAGCGCAACGCTTGCGCAGTTCCAAGGAAAAACAACGCACAAAAGCCGATACAAATTCGGCCACGCATCGAGTTCGGAACCAAGCAGAGCAAACCAAGAAAAATGGCGTAGATGTCGCACAGACGGGCGATGCGCAAAGGCGTCATATCCACGCCTTGGGAGGCGATCTCCGCAGGGGAAAGCGGCTTTCGGAGCTTTGTGAAATACTCGTCGACCTCCAGGATGCGCTTTGGATCGCGCATCGGGGCCAAATACGTCGCCGTCCAGAAGTAGATCGAGCACACCACGAAGTTCACCAAAACAACGACCGAGAACTCGTTTTCCGTCACCCACCGAACAAGGTCCGCAAGATTGGCTTCGGCGGCCCATGCTTTAAACCAAGTCTGGCGTGGCATCCAACCAGTGAGGGCACTGACCACAAATCCGACCAACGAGGTGCTCCAAGCCGCCCAATCGGGACTTCGTTTGGTGAAGTAGCACCAGACCATGGGAATGGCGATCGGCGCACCCAGCATCGCCATAAAGCTGAGCATGAGGTTGAAAACGCCGACGTCCCGCCAGGTGCTGAACAAGAGGGCAAGAAGCACGATCACCGCACCCAAAGTGACCGTGCTAATCCGCCCCGCCAGGACCAGTTCACGCTCGCTGGCTGAAGGACGCAGGAAGGGGAGATACACGCTCCTCACCACAATTCCGGCATTTCGATTCAAACCGTGGTCCATCTGCGACAGGGTCGCTCCAACAATTCCCACCACCACTAGACCCAGCATACCAGAAGGCAGGAGATCCATAGCCATGGCGGCGTACGCCGCTTCCGATGAATTTGATAGTTCTGGAAAGCGTTCGGTGAGGTTTACGCCTTGCGCCCGAGCGGCGAGCGGCGGCAAAAACCATAACGCGGAGCCGAGTAGAAACAATACCCCGGCCAAAGCCGCGGCGCGCCGGGCATCGGCACCATCGCGGACCACTAGAAACTTCCAGCCACTCGACAATCCGTTTTGGAGCCAGATGCGTTCAATCAACATCGCCACGACCCAGATCAAGCCGAACCCCGGCGAGGCGCTGCCGGTGAGATCGAGATGCGTCGGAGGAAGCTGGGCGAGCAGCGGCGTTAGCCCACCGGTTAACTCCAAAGTGAAAGCCGCCATTACCAGCGTCACGGGAACAAGCATCATGGCCTGCATGAAGTCGCCCGCGACCACGGCCCAAGAGCCGCCAATTGTCGAGGTTGCGATCACGAGCGCACCACAGACGCAGATCGTGAGCTGTAAATTCCAGTGGAACACCGGGGCAATGAAGATAGTGAGTCCATAGAGACTTATTGCCGCGACTATGATCGACGTGGGCACCGCCAGCAAAATGGAGAACTGCTCGTTAAATCGGCCAAATCGTTCCTTCACCGCTTCCATCACCACGATTGCGCGGGTTTGACGCAGCCACGCGGCGAACACGACGGCGGCTAGAAAAAGACAAAGAGCGTTTCCCCAATATATCACCAAAATGACAAGACCACTGTCATAGGCCGTGCCCGCAGCACCGGTGAACGTCCAAGCACTGAACACGCTCATGAAAACGGAAGCCCCCACCATCCACCAAGGCATGCGGCCGCCCCCACGGAAGAATTCGCTGCTGTCAGCAGTGTCGCGTCTGAAATACCAGCCGAGGCCGGCCATGAAAATGACGTAGAAGGCAATGACCGCGTAATCCAGGAAGTTGAGCATAGGGAAATGCAGGGAGGGGCACTACTGTCAGAGTTTGATGAGTTGGTTCACGGAACTGGCCGCGAATAATTCCAGCGGCTGAATTTTGATCGAACGACAAAGATAATATGCCGTCCCCTCGATCAGGAGGGAGTGACGAGGGTGATAACCGAGGCCGATAAACGCGTACCCGATCCACGCGGACACCCCATGGTTTAGGCGCGTAAACCCGCGAAGCTCAAGATGTCCAATCATATGCAAGCATCACAGACAGTTCCCGCATCCTCAAGTCGAGCGATCATAGATAGCGACCGTCACCGGGGACCGGATCGGCTCACCTCTCAGGTTACGTTTCAGGTTTTCGATCGCCCATTCCCCGCAAAGGTGCGCCCGGTCTTCCGTGGGTCCGGCCACGTGGGGTGTGAGCACCACCTCGGGCAGATCGCGGAGCGGGGAATCAGGGGGAAGCGGTTCCTCTTGAAATACATCGAGCGCCACACGCAGCCCGCCCTCCTTCGCCGCCTTGGCCAGCGCGGGTTCGTCCACCAGCGCACCCCGGGCGATGTTCACGAATACCCCCTCCGGCCGCATCCGCCTGAGCAAGGTTTCGCCGATGATGCCACGGTTGGTCGCGGTCAGCGCTTCCGCCTCCACCACGACATCGGCCCATTCAAATAGTTGTTCGAGCGACCCGGCCCGCTCCGCGCCATGTTCGGCATACCAACTGTCCGGCACCCCGGCCGTGAAAATCCGCACGGAACACCGAAAAGGTTTCAGGAGCGGCAAAAGGCGGTGCACCACCGTCCCGAAACCGTGGATGCCCACCTTCCGATCATAAAGGCTCTTCGTCCCCGCCGGGGCCCATTGCCAGCCTTGTTGCCGGTGCATCAGATCCCCGAAATACTGGAGGCGACGCAACGAGGCCAGAATCATGCTCAGGGCACCTTCCGCGACGACCTCCGCCACCGTGTCGCCCCAATTGCCCACCACCACCCCTCGCTCCAGCAGCGCTCGCGGCACATGGCGCCGCACCGAACCGGCGACATGGCAGACAAATCGCAGGTCCGGCGTGTGCGCTGGAATCGGAGGTGTGAGCCAGCCACTGATGATGATGCTTGGTCGAAACTGCTGCAGGGTTTTCGTCCAATCCATATTGTTTTGCAGCGGATCGAACCAAAGGGCTCCGGGCAACAATTCGCGAAGCCTGGGCAGAAGCGGGCCCGGGAAAAAGTAGGCAAGTTCCCACTCCGAGAGAGAGACGATTACGGAAGGTGAATTTGACAAGAGTTTGGTTTTTATAGGTTGGCGCGGGTGACCGACCCAGGGTGCGGCCCTCTTTCCGCGCCCGCGGCGGCGTCCCAGGCGGCGTCCCACAGTCGGGGCAGGCACAAATCCGGCCAGGGCGGACGCACGTCGTCGCGACCGGCCGCGCGATCGATGACCAGACCGCTCATCGACTCGAACAAGCCCCAGATGGCGACCCCTCGCGGGTAAAAGCACAGATTATTGCCTCCGAATGTTTCGAAAAAAAGCTGCGGGCCTTGGCTGTTGGTCAGCACCTGCCACTCCCAATAGCGCCCGGCCAGCGCGCGCAGGTCGATACCTCGCCGCAAAGCCGCCAGGTCCCGGAGCATGTTCATCGAGATCCAGCCGGGTTCCCGCGCCGCACCCGTGAGGCCGTCACCCCCAGCGGCGGTGGCCTGCCGGCTGGTCTGAAAATCGGTGTGCGCGCAGCCATACTCCCGAAGGCACCGGCGGGTAGAAGTGTTGAGATCCGTGCGCACCCGGTCGCGATTCAGGCCGAGTTCAAATCCGACCATGTCGAGGATGGGCAAGACATTGCATGTATAAATATGCGGTGCATCCCATCCCGGAATCTCGGGATAGTCGGTCCATTCCCCGGTCCAAGGATTGCGCAGCCGGCCGGAACTCTCGAGCAGCACAGCATAATGATCCTGCTGCCATGCCACCTGCTCAACCTCGGCCAGGATCCGGGTGGCGGCCGAGTCCCAATCGGCGAGTTCATCCACCCCTAGTCGATCCTGCAGCATGACGACCGCAACACGCAGGGCCGCATGCGTCTTGAGCGCCAGGTAAACCTGCCGCCGGCCGTATTGGATCGCAGGGGAGCCATCATCGATGGTGTTGGCCACCCCGCAATCGGGCACACCCGATCCCCCGGAGTCGGCCGCCCGGAGAAATCCCACCAGGCGAGCCAGCAGACCCGAGTGGGTGTCGATGATCGACCGGTCTCCCGTGCGTCGCCAATGAGCAAAGACGAGGAGGAGATAGTTCGCCGTCTCCTCCACTTCCATCGGATGGGGATACGCGGCTGCGCCCACCTCCGCAAAGCGTCCGACATCATGGGGCATGAAAGCCGTGCCTGCGCCCCGGTCTCCGAGGCTCATTTCACCCGCACACGACCTCGCCGCCCACTGCCGGAGTTGCAGGCCCAACAGTTCCGGCCAGACCGCGAGGTAGAACGGCGCCTGCGTGAACTCCACATCGAGGGTGGAATGAAAATAGCAGCTGCCTTCCCAAATGCTTAACCAAGGTGCGTCCGCCGTCTGTACCAGCCAGGTGTTGATGAGCCAGGAGTGAAGCGTGAAAGCGTGCAGGTGGTCTACGGCCGGGCCCAGGTCGTGCGCCTGAACCAATCCATCCACACGGAGAGCATTGCGCCGGATTTCGCTGCCGTGGTTCCGCGCCCAAGCGACCACCGCGGCCTGGGAATCAAATTGCCGGGCATGCCAGAACGCGCACGCTACCCCGTCAATCGTAAGCCCCTCTCCCGGCCAAGCGCACCAGAAGACATCCAGCGCCACCGGAGCATCCAGCGCGACGGACCGGCGAAAGCCCCGTCCGGTGCGGTCCGCCCCCGGCGCCACCAGCGTGTCGCGCTGACTGCGGGCATCAAACGTGCGCCGCGGAAACTGCGCGTCACGTTCCGGGCGAAGCCAGCTGGTAAATTCGACCTCCAACTCGTCCGCGGCGCCTCCCGCGCTGACCTGCAGATCACCGTCCCCAATTTCGAGAAACAGTTCCACCGACTCCGGTATGGGCACCCGTTTGCTCCAGCGAAACTGCCCCGGCAGTTTCTCCACGGACAGGCTCAGATGCACGATTGGAATCGCCGAGAAATCCAGGTCTCTCGGTCGGAACGGCACCGTCGCCGACAGGACCACCTTCAATCCCAGCTCTCCCGCCAGACCGATCCAGCGTACGGTGGACGGAGCGGTGCGCTGATCGACCAGATCAAAATCGGACGCTGTCGCGCACAAGGGGAACAGGCGGGCACCGCCATCAAGCCGGACCCCGGCCCGCAGGGCGAAACGAGGCGCCTGCTCAAACGTGTCGAAACGCACCAACCGGCACTCCCGGCCAATCGGGTCGAAAATGAGGCCGTGTCGCGAACCGAGCACGGCGAGGGCATCGCACATGAGCTGCATGAAAATACAATCACCGGGAATTCCCGCATTGGCAGCCACGCTTGGGTTGTTCATTCAATTGAATATGTCCAGCCGTGTCACTCAGAAGATCGTCGCGCTCGCTGCGAAGGTTGATCCTTCGACTGTGTGCCTTGCCCTCAACAACAGCCCGAACCTGCCCGCAGGGACCCGCGACCGCATTATCGCCATCGCAGCAAAGCTGGGCTATCAGCGCGACCCCATGCTCGGCGCCCTCGCGGCCTACCGCCGGGGCGCAGCTGAGCCCGCTTTCCACGGCGTATTGGGATGGATCGTGACTTCGGCAGGCGGTTACAACTGGCGCCTACCACCTGAGTATCGCGATTATCATACCGGGGCCATCGCCGCTGCCACTCAACTGGGGTACCAACTCGAGACACTCGATCTGAACGATTACAGCAGCAATCCCAAGCGGCTTAACGGTGTCTTACGGGCGCGCAACATTCGTGGTATTCTGGTCTGCCCCCAACCCCAGGCACATACCTTGCTCGACCTCAAGATTGAGGATTTGTCGGCAGTGACATTCGGCTATACGGTGAAAAGCCCGCAATTGCACATGGTGTCTTCACACCACTATGCCGCCATCCGACAGACGCTGGGCGAACTTCGGGCCCGAGCTTACAAGCGCATCGGCTATGCCATTCCCCAGTCACACAATGAACGCTTGGACCATAACTATATGGCTGGGTATCTCTTGGAACAGTCTCAATGGCCGGTCGACGAACGCCTGCCCCCTTTTGTCGGCGAGCCCCGCATTGGACCATTCCGTTCGTGGCTGCGCGCCGCTCGTCCGGATGCCCTCGTCACCACGCATTACGTTTTCCCCGAAATGGTCGCCGCCTTGGGGATCAAAGCCCCCGATAAGCTTGGGCTCGCGATCATTTCACTTGCCGATAACGTCCACGCCTACGCCGGTATCGATGAAGATTCCCGTGAAGTAGGCCGCGTCGCGATCGGCCTGCTGGCCTCGCTGGTCGAGCGGGGCGAAAAAGGACTGCCGGCGCGACCGCAGCGGGTGCTGGTGCGCGGTATCTGGCGCGAAGGGCAATCCCTGCGGGCGCGACCACTGTAATCAAAATTAAACGGGCCCGCTTAAAGCGGGCCCGGGATATTACTGGCGATTAGAAAACTTAGAAGGTCAACGACAGGGACATCGAAACAGTGCGCGGGTTGATAAAGTAATACACGTCTTTCACGCCGGTTGTGCTGTTCGCCTGATTGTAGATAACATTATCCTCATCGAACAGGTTTGCCACATTGAGCTGAATCTTGTAATCTACATTCTTACCGAAAGCGCGGTACGTATTCTCATATCCCAGCTTAAGATCAGAAATCCAGTAGGCCCGGCCGAACACAGGAGTGCCCAGCCCGGTGGTGCCGACATAAGCCAGCACGTTGTTGCCGTAGCCCCTAAGGCCGTAGCCGGCGCTAAACCCCTTGATGGTCCCCGTGCGGAACTTGTAGTTGGTGAAGACCGTGAACACTTCATCACGCACACCACGACCCTGTCGGCCCTCCGCGCGGGCATCACCGGCGAGACGAGCATCGATTACATTGGTCAGGCGTGTAGCCACGGTGTTGTCCGTCGTCAGGTTGGGAATGGTCAGGTCTGCATTGGCTGCGGACGTCCAAAGGGCGCGAAACTCCTCAATGTAGGCCTTGGTCCGCGGGTTGATGTTGCTCTGCACATTACGCGGGGTCGCGTAGTTCATCCGCACCGACCAGCTGTCAGTAATATTGCCGACAAGTTCATACTCCCAGCCCTGCGAAGTATCATCGCGAGTGTCCTGAGTGCTGATTTGATCAAGGCGGTGCGGCCCGGTCGGACCTTCAATCGCTTCCCATATCCGATTTATATCAGTGACCGTGGTCAGGGAATTGAATGCCCCGCGGTTCTCCGAGTTGCTTTCATAGTAGGTCGCCGTCGCGTAGACCCGGCCGTCGAGCACCGACAAGCGCGCACCCACGTCAAAGCCGTCGCCCTTGATGTTGCCGAGTGACTGCCCCTTGATGTCGATCGGAGTCTGCGGCAGGAAGGTCTCCGCTGTGTTGTAGGAGAGCGCGAGTCCCTTCCAAACCTTCAGCACCGCACCCAGGCTACGCGTGTCACCCTTGGCGGTGCGCTTGGGCCCGAGCACGCCGGAGGTGACCACTCCTTTCACCGGATCAACGGTCTCAACAAATGAATTTTGCACCACCTCGTCGCTGCGATATCCGTAGGTGACGGCCAGCCGATTCTTGAGGAAATAGCTTTGACCCCCTAGCAGCATGCTGGTGACCACTTCCTTGCTGGGCCTGATGGCGGTGGCCACAAACTCCGGTGTCACTGTGCCAACCAAGCCGTAGGTTGGATCAACGATCGTATACGTCTTTTGGTCCGCCCACGGATCGGCCTCATAGTTTCGATTGCCCCCGTTAAAGTTCAGGTAGGTGCGACGATTGATGTAATTGGCCTCAGAGCGCAGGTTGGGGAACAACCCGGGATTGAGGGGGGTCACGTTCGACTCGATGTAGTCAAGCGTCAGCGTTTCAAGCTGCTCACGGCTGGCGAGAGTCACCCAGCGGTGGCGACCCAGCCAATTCGCGAAATCCTTCTCGTAGGTCGCCGTGGCGCGCAAGTTCTGGAGGTCGCGCGTGCGCACCCGTTGGATGGCCTGGTCCTCAATGTAGTAGGTGCCCACCTTGGGATTGGGTGCGCCGCCAGGGAGGAAAGCATTAGGGTCGGCAAAGATGCCGGCGCGACCTTCCTGCACGGGATTACGCCAGTCCCGCTTCTCCCATTGCACGTTGCCCGCCAATTCAATGAAGAGATCAGGCATCACCTCTTGCTCGAAGTAGGCAGAATACGTGTAAAGCGGATTGTTGGTCGTGGCGGCGGGGCCGCGCAAATCAACCGTCTTGGGCAGGAAATCGAAATCGGTCAGCGGGACATTGCCGGGAGGGCTGGGATTGGCGCTGCCGACGGCTTGATTTTGCCAGTTCACCGCTGTGCCTTGATCTGAATCGAGAGTCAGGCGGGGCGTCGTGGAGTTGGCGGAAAGACGGGCCGTGCCCGTGGGATAGGTCGTGCCGCCGCTGTAGACCGGCTTGCCCGCCGTCACCCAGCCGCCGAAACGATTGCGGCCCGTGAAAGGTAGTGAGCGCAACTGCTTGATGTCGGCGTATTCCGCGTCAAAGCGAACCGTGGTCTTGCGGGTGACGCGCCAGGTGCCCGCCAGATAGGCCCGCAGCTGATCCTTGTAGGCAAGTTCGCGCCAAGTCTTACTGTCTTCAGCCAAACCGGCGAAGCGCAGGCCAAATTTATCGTTGAGCCGCATGTCAACGTCAGCGGAAACCCGCACGGACCCATTCTCATCGAAACGGAATGTTGCCTTGGAGCGATTCGTGAAACGGGTTTGCATGGTCGTCGTATTCACAATGCCACCTGGGTCCCCGAGCCCAAAAAGGATGGAATTGGGCCCCCGCGAGAACGTCAGGGTCTCCGTGTTGTAGGAGTCGCCGTTTAAGAACCAAGTGAAGTAATTTCGCGACGCCTGACGAAAACCACCCCCGGCAAAGCCGCGCGCCTGCACGTTGATGTCGTTTTCCTGCTGGGGATTACCGCCCGCATTGGTTCGATCCTCCTGGAAGTTCACACTGTATTCCAGCGCCTGCAACACATTGCTCGCGTCGATATCGGCCAGAAACTCCGGGGTAAAAACCGAAATGGAAGCCGGGGTGTCGGCCAGCGGGGTGTTGAGACGGCTGCCCGCGAGGGTGTTCGTCGCCACATAGCCGACGTCCTTCGAGGAATTGACCACGAAAGGAGAGAGGACGATCGTTTCTTCCCGTCCGCCCGGCGGCGTCTCCGTGGTCGGCAAGGGTTGTGCGGCAAGGGCTAAGCCGCAGGCCGCTAGAAAGCCCGTTAGGGGCTGACGAATGAAACGCTGGCAGAGATGTAAGACAGGACGTGGGGCGATCATGATCATGGGAGGTTGTGGTCTGACGGCATGGCTTGGAGCTATCCGCGCGGGGTGAAGTCGGGCACGCTGCGAGAGAAGAAAACTCCTCCGCCCGTCTCAACCGGCGCTTCATTCATTCAATTGAACTTAAACCAGGTTGCTTATCCGCTCAGGGAGCCGTGAATGTATCTCCCCTTTCATGCCTCACCCCGATTCCGCTCCAACGTTCATCGTGTGCCGGGCGACCAGGGCCGACGCCATGGTCTTCGGGGTGGAGCGCGAGCTTCAGGCCTGAAATCAAACCTCAAGTCCTATGCTAGTTTTGCGCGCGTCATCCGCCAATATCCCATTTGCATGAAAATCCACGCTTACTCTGGCAGGTATGCACTCACCGTCCTCATACTCCTTGGTCAACTCCGGGCTATGCCCGTGGGGGTTCACGCTGCTACCGACCAGCCCGAACTGATATTTCAATCGGGCTTTGAAGGCACTACCACGATTGTGCCCGGCGATAAGACCGATGCGATTACTGGCAGCGATCCGGCGCTGCTGCTCAGTGATTGGCTCATGCTTCAGACCGACGGCATGATTGGCACGGTATGCGTGAATTATACCGGAGGAACGCCGAACCAGCGATACGCGAAAGTCGTGCCCGAGCCAGGCAAACCCACCAATCGGGTGCTGCAGTTTTGGCTGAATGACTTTTGGCGCGCCGACGGAAACCAGGCGAAGGCCCGCGTCCAGGTAGAGTTCTACGGCATTAAGGGGGGATTCAAGGAATTCTATCAATCGATTCGTGTCTATCTGAGTGAGGATTTCAACGTTTTGAAAACCTACCCGAAAGCGATAAACTGGTGCACACTCGCCGAGTTTTGGAACAACGAATGGTGGATCGAAGGAGAGCGGCATGGTTTCCGTGTGACGCTCGGCGTCGGCAAACCCTCCGCCGCAGGCAGTGAGCTCAACTTTATTCTCAACGCCGAGAACCCCGGTCAGAAGGAAGTGTGGGCGGGCAACAACCCCACGATCAAGGTGCCGGTCGGGCAATGGTTCACTCTGGAATATTATTTCAAGGAAGGCGATCGCTCGACCGGTCGTTTCTGGATGGCCATCACTCCCGAAAGCGGGCGACCGCAGGTCGTTTTTGATATCCACAACATCACCTACATGAACGAAGATCCCGCTCCGAACGGTGTCACCGGCTACAACCCGATGAAATTGTACACCTCGCAGGAGCTGGTTTCACACGTGAAAGCCCAGGGGAAAACGCTCCAGGTTTTGTGGGACGACCTAAAGCTCTGGAAAAACAAGCGACCCGAATAGGACCTGGCCGACGGCCCAATCCAGCATCCGGTCAAACGCTCCTCTCGATGATAGCATCCGCGCATCAGAATAATACAGATCGACAATGCTACGGTTATCCTGATGGCCAACGGTGACGAAGATTTCTACGCACAAGCCGCATTTTTTAATACCTTAAGGAACCAGTCGGTGTAAGCCGATAAGCGCTATGAAAAGATTCCCCCATTTGTTCACGTTGCTGAGCCTCTCCCCAGCGGTTTTCGCCATGGAATATCATGTCTCCCCCTCCGGTCTCAACACCAACGACGGCTCCCCCACCCGGCCTATTGCCACAATCTCGGCGGCGGCGCAACTCGCGCAGCCCGGTGACACCATCACTGTCCATGCGGGTGTCTATCGCGAGCGTGTGACCCCGCCGCGTGGAGGCACGTCCGATACCGAACGTATTGTCTACCGGGCCGCCCCCGGGGAAACAGTCGTGATCAAGGGCTCCGAGATCGTACGCGGGTGGCGACCTTATGCTAACGATGTGTGGCAAGTCACCCTGCCCCGCACGTTCTTCGGAACGGTCAATCCCTACGAGGAATTGATCGCCGGCGACTGGTTCACCGATCTCGGGCGTTCACACCATACAGGCGAAATCTACATAGATGGAAAATCCCTCCGCGAAACCCATTCGCTTGAAGGCGTCCTCCACCCCGAGCCCTTCCCGCTTAGCAGAGATCAGGATGCGTCCACTTGGACGTGGTTCTGCAAGAATGGTGTGCACGGCACGACACTTTACGCTAATTTTCGCGGCCTGAATCCCAACGAGCAGCTCGTGGAGATCAACGTGCGCGACAGTTGTTTTTATCCTGACCAGCCGGGCCGCGATTACATCACGGTGAAGGGATTTCGAATGTGCCACGCCGCTACCCAGTGGGCCGCGCCCACCGCTGAGCAGATCGGCCTCATCGGCACGCACTGGAGCAAGGGCTGGATCATCGAGGACAATGTTATCAGCGATCAGAGCCGTCCCACAGCAGCGGATGAGCTGAGCGGAGAAAAGTGGCTCGGTT
>JAQSDJ010000232.1 GCA_029945855.1 Lacunisphaera sp. | reverse complement strand
ATCGACGGTCAGCCACACCTCCCGGCGCGGCGTCGTGAAGCGCCGGTGCAGGCGCACCAGTCCCTGTGCCCGCGGCACAAACACATGATAGGCCAGCAGCAGGTCGGGGGCGACCCACAGCGCCACGGCCGTGACCGGCGCCGTCCACCCGAGGAGGAAGGCCGCCACCTTGCCGGCCAGGTTGACGATGATCAAAAGCCACATGGATCAAGTTCAGTAGCTCCAGCCGTAGCCGAGGGTGAAGCCCAGCGCGTCGATCCCCGGGTTGGGCGTGGTCATGCCGCCGTTCGACATATGCTGATACATTATTCCCGCGCTCAACCGGATGTTCCTCGCGGTGACATGCTCGAGTCCGCCCCGGATGAACCAGTTCAGCGTGAAGTCCTGACCCTGGCCGCCGCGAATGCCGCGCGAGTCGATCACCCCAAAACCGCCGCCGGCGCCCGTGAAGAGCGACCAGGCGCCGGTCTGGTCCCACCACTCGAGGGAAGGCGAACCGGCGAACCCGAGATAGTGGGACTCCGGTCCGCTCTGGATCCAGGTGCCGAGCAGCGTCAGCCGGTGGCGGAGCACGAGGCGCGAGCCGCCCGCGAAACCGTGGCCCCAGAATTCCGCCGAGCGCCACGAGAGCTGCGTGGGCACGAGCCGGTAGGCGATGGGCGTGCCGCTGCCGATCTCCCAGAGCACACCGGTTTCCACATTCACCGCGCCGGCGGACCACGGCGGGGCGGGCGGCGGCTCGGCGGCAGACAGGGCGACGCTCAGGATGGAGCCCAGCAGGGCGCCCTTGATTCGGTGGTGCATGAGAAGGAGCGTGGACCGCGTTGAACCGACGGCCGCGCCAAGTCGCTCCACTTTGGCCGACGGTCAAGCCGCCTGCAATGGGGTGGTCACTCCACATGAAAACCGGTGACATCCTTTGACGCGGCGCGGCGCGGAAAGTAAGCTGGGGAACGCATGGAATCCATCGCATCAACCAGCCGCTTTCGCTGGACCAAAAAACACCTCCTGCTGGCGGCGGGGATCGGCATCCTGTTCGTCGCCCTGGTCATCGCGGCCAGGCAGACGGGGCTGCGGCAGGCGCTGGACGCGATGATCCTCGCCCTGCGGGACGCAGGACCGCTGGTGTTTTTCGGGGCCATGGCCCTGTTGCCGGCCGTGGGTTTTCCGATGATCGCCTTCACGCTGGCGGCCGGACCGGTGTTCGGACCGGTGCTGGGCACGGGCTGGGTGATCGGCTGGTCGCTCCTGGCGGTGGCGGTCAATCTGCTCCTGACCTACTGGCTCGCGAACCGGGCGCTGCGTCCGCTCGTGAGCCGCCTGTTGAAATATTTCGACATCCATTTGCCGGACGGCACGACCGGCGGAGCCTGGCAGATCACCCTGATCGTGCGCCTGACTCCCGGTCCGCCCTTCTGGGTGCAGAGTTACCTGCTGGGCCTGCTGCGCGTGCCCGTCGGGCCCTATCTGGTCGTGTCCCTGTTGGTCATGGCCGGCTATATTGTTGCGCTAGTCTGCGGCGGCGAGGCGATCGCCGGGGGCAACGGCCGGCTGGCCTTCCTCGCCGGGGGCCTGCTGGTGGTGACGGTCGCCGTCCTGCAGCTGTTGCGCCAGCGGACGGCCCGGCGGCGCGCGGCCGCCGCCCTCGTCCTCGGCTCCCCCGGGATCCTGCCCGCAGAATAATCCCATGCCTCCGACCACCACCGGCCTGCCGTCACTGCGCATCACCTTGGGTGCACGCGGGCGGTTTCACGCCGGACTGCCTGTCCTCGCGGGGGAGGCCGGCGAAGATCTCTTTGGCCCGGCCCGGCCCGTGGGTCATGTGGGGCGGCTGGCTCTCTTCCAGGCGGGCGACTGGCTGCTCGGCGCCGCGACGGTGCCGTTGATCACTGGCTTGGAGGACACCACCCACCGGCTCTACGACAACATCCTCGAAGCAACCCGTGGGCAGCATCTCGCGCGGATCTGGAACGATGTCCCGGCCATCAACGGGAGCAGGCCGGGCGGGTTGGAAAACTACCGTCTTTTCTGCCGGGGCCGCTCGCTGGCCTTCGAACAGTGTTTTGGCCGCGGGTTCAACGCCCGGCTGCCCGCGGCCTCCGCCGTCGGCACCACGACCGCCCGCCTGTCGGTGGTGTTCGCCGCCAGCCCCGTCGCCCCCCGCCATGTGGAGAATCCGCTCCAGGTCGCCGCCTACGATTATCCCGCCGAGTTCGGGCCGCGGCCGCCCAGTTTTGCCCGGGCGACGGTGGTGCCCGGAACGGAGGGCGCTACGGTCTTCATCTCCGGCACCGCGGCCATCCGCGGCCACGCGACCGTCGCGCTGGACAATCCTCGCGAACAGCTGGCCTGCACGCTGGAGAACCTCCGCGGGATTGCCCACGCCTGCGGGCTGGGCCCGGATCTCGACCGGGACGGCGGCTCCCGGCGCCATTTCAAGGTCTACGTCCGCCACGCGGCCGACCAGCCGATGGTCGCCGCCATGTTGGAAGAGGAACTGCTCGAAAAAACCGACCAGGTCTCCTACCTGCAGGCCGAGATCTGCCGCGCCGCCCTCCTCGTCGAGATCGAGGCGTCGCTGTTCGGCGTGAAAACGCTGGACATGTAAGCAGAGCTGGTGGGTTGCAGGTATTTTTTGTAGGTCGGGGTTTATCCCCGACAGTGGGTTCTGGTCGGGCATAAAGCCCGACCTACATCTGACCAACCCATATACGTCCATGCTTGGAGTGCCACCCCTCAGCCCACCATCGCCTGCAGGGCCCGCACGTCGACCTTCCCACGCGCGGTCACGGGCAGGGCGGACACCACCAGGATCTTTTTCGGGATTTTCCACGCGGCCGTGTCGGCGTGCAGCGCGGTGCGCAACTCGGCGGCGGTCCATCCGCTGGCCACGACAGCCCCGAGGATCGGATCGGCTCCCGCGCTGACCCCGACCCAGACCTCCCGGACGTCCGGCAGTCGCCGCAACCGGTCGGATACCTCGATGAGATTCACGCGCCGGCCGGCAATCTTCACCGTCGAGCCCCGTCGGCCCAGCAGGGTCACCTCGCCGCGCCCGCCGAGGGCCGCGCGATCCGGCATGATCCACACGCCGAGCCCGCCGCGGCGGCGACGGTTGCCGTGCGTCAGCACCGCGGCGCTGCCGACCTGCAGCCGGGATCCGGGAAAACCGCGCAGCGTCACACCGCGCAGCGCCCGGCCCACGCCGCCCTGGAGGGTCGCCCAGCCCGGTGCATCATAGGCGATGCCGCCCGTCTCGCTGGAGCCGTAGAAATTGTGCAGCCGCCGGCCGAACCGCGCCGCGAAATCGCGCGCCACTTCCGGCGGCAGGGGGGCGCCGGCGGAAATTCCCCGCCGCAGGCTGTCCAGCTTCAGGTCGGACGCCGCCAGCGCGCGCCACATCGCCGGCACCCCGGGAAACACCGTCGGCCGCCACCGGGCAAAGTCCGCGGCGATGGCGTGCGGCAGTGGCGCGCTCCCGCAGACGAGCGGCACGCCCTGCGCCAGCAGCGGCACGGTCAGGTTGCCGAGCCCGTAGGAATGGCCGAGCGGGATCAGCGCGTAGTTCAGGTCGCGGCGGCTGATGCCCATCGTCGTCGTCACCTGCCGTCCGTCGGCCAGCAGCTGCCCGGCGGTGAACATGAGCGCGCGCGGCTTCCCCGTGGTGCCCGAGGTCAGCTTGATGAGGCCGACCGCCGGGTCGCGGTAACCTTTGGCGCGGGGCAGCAGGACCAGCCGCGTGCCGTCCCACCAGCCGGCGGCGCGGAGGGTCGTCGCGTGCTGCCGTTGCGCCGCGGGCGGCTCGGCCGCGTCGAGCGGCACCCCGACCGCCCCGGCCTTGAGCAGGCCGAGAAAAACCTCCAGCCAGCCGATGCCGTTCGGCGCGGCGAACACCACGGCGCGGCCGCGCAGGCCGGCGGCCGCGTGCGCGGCGCGCCAGGCCTCGGCGCGCGCGTCCAGTTCGCGAAAGGTCACCGCGGCGCCGTTGCCGGCCTGCACGACCGCGCGGTCGCCCCCGTGCCGCCGCACGGTGCGAGCCCAGGACTGGAGTAGGGCTTGGCTCACGGCTTTTCCCCCAAAGCGGCGAAGGGCTCCATTTTGATCACCAGCAGCGCGATGATCACCATCAGGGCCACGGTCGAGCCCAGCGCCCGCACCACGGGAATGCCGCTCAGCGCCAGCACGCCGAACGAGGCGGCGGTCGTCAGGGCCGACAGCAGCACCGACACCGGTGGCGGCTCGTGCCGGTAGGCCGACGTGGCCGAGAAGATCGAGTAGTTGTGCGTCAGGCACACGCCGAGGAAGGCCCCGAGCAGGTGGAACATGTTCAGCGGATGCCCGAACCAGCCGAACAGGCCGAAGAGCCCGAGGCATGCGCCGCACGGAATGGCGAAAATCCGCGCGCCGTCGCGCCAGCCGTAGGACAGCAGCACGCCGGTCCCGACGATCGCGAGGCCGGTCAGGCTCAGCCACAGCGCGGACTGCCGGTAGCGGGCGAAAATCCGGTTGAGCGATTGCAGCTGGCTGGCGCTGACCGTGCGGGTCCCGGGGGGCGGCGCGGCGTCCGGCGCCGCGCTGGCGAGGGTGACGAACCAGCTGAGTGGGCGTCCCGCATGCAGCAAAAGTCCGACCGGACCGATGAGTTTCGCCTGCAGGGCCGCGAGCGACCGGGTGGGATCGTCCGCCGTGGCGGCCTGGGCATGACGGGCATAGGCCGCGAAGAAGGGGACAAAGGCCTCGGCCTCGAAACCCGCCGCGGCCAGCGCCGTGCGCAATTGTTCCGCGAACTCCGGGTGCTCCTGGCCGAACCGCAGCGCCGCCGCATGAACCGCATCGGTGGGCACGACCGCGGCCAGCCCGATGGTCCGCGTGCGACCGCCGCCGGCCTGGCGCAGCCACGCCTCGAATAATTCCAGCGAGGCGCGCGCTTCCATCACGCTGGCGCCGTAGGTGAGATAAACCGTCCGGTCCGACTGTTCGCCAAAAAGTGCGCTGATCCGGTCGTGTTCGCGCGTGATCTCCGGCGAGGGGATCTGCAGTTCGCGGATGTCGTCCTTCCATTGCAGCAGCGCCAGCCCGGGCAGGGCGACGAGCCACGCGGCGATGAGGGCCCGGCGCAGGCCGCGGCGCAGGCCCCCGGTCAGGCCCGGACCGCTGCGAAACCGGCGGGCTTCAAGAAAAGGATGCCGCACCGTGGAAAAATAGACGACGGCCGCGGCCAGCGCGCAGACCAGACCGGCGCCGACGAAAACCCCCAGCTGGCGGATGAAGGGCAGGTCCGAGCACAGCAGCAGGGCGAAGCCGGCCACGGTGGTGAGACAACTCGCGAGCAGCGGCTTGGCCAGCCGGCGGACCTTGGACCAGTAATCCTCGGCAGGATGGGCCGGCGGCTGCATGAAGAGATAAAAGCCGTAGTCGATGGCCACGCCGGTCAGCAACGAGCCGACGACGAACACCATGATGTGGAGGCGCTCGAACACCAGGGTCGCCGCCACCCACGCGCCGAGCACCGACAGCAGCACCACGGGGATGAGATGCAGGCCGCGATGCACGCTCCGGATGAAGATGAAGGCCACGGTCAGCACGGCCGCAAGCGAGAGGAGGTTCAGCCAGGTGACTTCGCGCTCGATGCGGGCCCGGCTGGCGGCGGCGAAGCGGTTCACGCCGGTGTAGGCCACCGCGAATCCGGGGTGGTCCGCCCGGACGACCGCAGCCGTCCTTTCGATGGCCGCAAAAGCCGGCGCCTGTCCCGCCTCGCTCAGCGGCGAGGCGGCCAGCCGCGCCCAGACGAGGGCGGCTGGTGCTCCCGCCGTCGCGGGTTGCACGAGACCCAGGCCGTCCTTCAGGCGTTCGACGGCGCCGGGCAGCAGCAGCAGCGGGTCGTCCGGGATGATTTCCTGAAATGCCAGGGCCTCGGGGGTGGTCAGAAACTGGCCGAGAGCCGTGGCCGTTTCCCGGGCCAGCCAGGCGGAAAAGTCAGCCGGGGCGGCACCGGTGGCGGCGTAGGCGGTCTGGCGTTCGTGCAGCCAGAGCGGGAACAGCAGGGTGAAGCGTTGCGCGAAGAGTTCGCGGCCCAGCGCGTCCTGCGCGGCGGTGTCACCCATCAGCATCACCTGCTCGAACGCCGGTTCCCGGGCCAGCGCCGCGGCAAAACCCGCCGCCGCCGCGGTCGCGGCCGGCTTTCCGTCCGGGCCGGTCAGCGCCAGCAGCATCGTGCGCGCCTCCGCCTGGCTGGCGAGCGAGCGGACCAGCGTCAGCTCCGGGGCCCGCTCATCGGCGGGGATCAGGTCGAGCACGTCGGTGGAAATCTTCCGCCCATAATCGAGCCGCAGCAGCCACGCGCCGCCCAGCAGCGCGGCGGCGGCAAGGACGCTCCAGCCCAGCAGTTGGCGGCGACGGAAGGTCATGGTCGGAAAAACTGTAGGGCAGGATCGCTGATCCCGCCTGCTTGCGGGGTCCGCAGCGCATTCGAGGCGGGGTCAGGCGACCCCGCCCTACAATCGAGGCATGGGTTGACTCCGCTCATCGGAAAAACCGCTTCAGCTCATCTGCCGTGAACGCCGCCGGCGGTCGCGGCATGTCGATCGTGATGACGATGGCCTGCCGGGCCGAGCGGCGGATCTCGATGCGCCGGATCGTGGCGGCTTCGCCGGCCGCGGTGATGCGACCGACGCTGCGGCGCAACGTTTCCGTGCGCGGCACGAGGACGAGCGTCCACGCCGGCCCGGCGTCGCGCTGTCCGAAAAGCTCGAAGTCCCGCGCCAGCGCCGCCAGGTCGAAGCGCAGGAGGTGGCGCAGGGCCTCGTTCGCCGCCGCGGCCCGCGGATCAGCGGGCCGCGCCTGCTCTCCGCTGGCGGCGCGGAGCAGCAACCCCTGTTCGTCGAGGATGATCGTGGTCTCGGTCGGCGCCGTGTAGTGCAGGCTCAGGCCGCGCTTGCTGGAGACGCGCACCTCGCCCTGCAGTTCGACCGGCTCCTGCTTGAACGGGAAATGGCGACGCTCGGTGAAATCAGCCGTGATGTCGGCGTGGTCCGCGAAGGCGCTGACGAGATCGGCCCACGCCGGCGAAGCGGCCGCGATCCGGAGCTCCGGATTGACCAAGGGATCGCCCCCGGTTGCGTGACCCGGGGGCAGGGCGAAAAGCAGCAAGGCGAGTGCAACCCCTGTGCCGCGCCAGAGGCGGCGATGCCGGAGCAATGCGGGCCAGCGCCAGAAGAGCAGTTCGCTGAGGAGCCGCGTATGCATCCACACGAGGGTGACGTTGTCCCGCAGGTAGTGGAAATGGGACACGCCGCCCTCGGCGCGGGAAAAGTAGCGGACCGGGGCGGTGAGGTTGTGCGGCGGCACGCCCGCCCAGCCGAGACGCACGGCCGCCTCGGTGTCGAAGTCGTAGCGCCGGCCGCCGCGGCGCGGCCCGAGCACCGCGAGCAGCGGGGCGAGGGGATAGACCCGGAAGCCGAACAGCGGGTCGGCCACCGCCCGGCCCAGCAGTTCCAGGTGGACAAGACCGACGCTCAGCTTGCGCCCGTGGAGCCGCTCGGCCGGGATGTTGGCGGGAAAGACCGGCCGGCCGAGGACCAGGGCGGTCGGATGGCGGAGCGAGGCGGCCATGAATTCCGCGATGCTGCCGGCCGGGTGTTGTCCGTCCGCGTCCATCACCAGCGCATGGGTGAAGCCGCGACGCTGCGCCGTCAGCGCGCCGGCCAGCACGGCTGCACCCTTGCCGCGGTTGCGCGGCAGCGTGAGCACGGTCAGCGCGGGCTCGTGCTGTGCCAGTTCGCGGAGAACCTGCTCGCTGCCGTCATCGCTGCCGTCGTCGACGACCAGCACCGGTTGCCAATGGCGCAGCGCCTCGGCCACGACCTCGCGCAGGCGCGGGCCGGCGTTGTAGGCCGGCAGGAGGACGAGGTGGGTGGTGGAGGAGACGCCCATGGTCAGGCGGGGGCGCGGAACCAGGCTTCGATCCCGGCCGCGATGGCGGCGGGGCTGCTGCTCGGGTCGGTGAAAATCAGCGGGCCGGCCGTCACCGCCACGTGGGCCGGGAAGCGGGGCAGCCGCCACCAGGTGCAGCCCTTGGTAAGGAGATCGGAGTCGGTGGTGATGCGCACGAGCTGGATCGGGGCGCGGGCGTGGCGGGCGATGAGGACGAAGCCGGGCTTGAACGGCAGCAGCGGCTGGCCGGGCGGCGTGCGCGTGCCCTCGGGAAACACGATCAGCGTCTGTCCGGACGCGAGGCTGACGGCGGCCCGGCGCACGACTTCATGCCCCCCGTCGCTGCCGAGGTAGCCGGCGCGGCGGGCGGCGGCCCCGAGCACGGGATTGCGGCGGATGGCGGGCTTGAAGATGCACACCGCCCCGGGCAGGCGGGCCAGCAGGCAGGTGATGTCGATCAGGGCGGGGTGGTTGGCCGCGAGCACCAGACCGCCCGCCGGCCAGTCGCCGAAGCCCTGGTAGCGCACATGCACCAGCCGCGTCAGGTCGCACCACCAGTGGAAGACCGCGAGATGCCGGTGGATCAGTTTTTGGAAAAAACGCTCCGTCCGGGCCGTCGCCGGCAGCCAGCCGCACAACAGGCTGAGGACGCACAATTCGAAGCCGCCCGCGGCGAAGAGCAGCAGGGTGCCGTAGTAGACCGGATAGTAATAGACGTTGCGGAGGGACATGCGGCGGGCCGGGGCGCTAGTCTGCGCCTCGCATTCGATTGTCATCCTGAGCGCAGCGCAGGATCCACGGGTTCGCTCCTGGCGCCGGGCTCGCCGCCGTGGATTCTGCGCTGCGCTCAGAATGACAGGCTGGTTGGATGGGAGGACTGTCGGGGGGCAAGGTTCCCCCCGTCGCCGCCGGGTTGAGCGGGATGAAATTGAACCAGAGGAACGGATGGGCGCGGACCAGCGTTTCGAGCTGGTCGAGCACCCCTTGGAAGTGCCGGCGCGCCGCGCGGGTGTTGGCCGCGCGATCCGCCGCCGGGTCGGGGGTGAAGACCGGCGAGGCATGGACCCGCAGCTGGTCCCGCGCCGTTTCCTGCACGGCGATGCAGAACACCACGGGCCGGTCGAACAGGAGGGCGAGGTGGTAGATGGTGAACGGAAACAGCCGGTTGGCACCGAGGAAGCGGAAGGGCTCGCTCCGGGCGCTGTATTCCAGCCGGTCGCATTTCAAGGCGAGGGACTCGCCGGCCTCGAGGGCGGCCTTGAGGTCGAACAGCAGGCGGGCGGGATCGTTGATCCAGAGGAAGGAGACCTGGTGTCCGAACCGTTCGCCGAGCAGGCGGGTGTCGGTGGAATTGCCGACCTGCAGCCGGATGATGGTGACACGCCGGCCGCGCTCGCTCAGCAGGTAGCCGAGCAGGTCGGACCCGCCGAAGTGGAACGTGCCGAAGAGCGCCGGCCGGCTGGAGCGCACCAGCGTCTCGAACGCCGCCGCGTGTTCCGGCGCCAGCACGCAGCGCACCGGCACGCCGCGGGCCGCCCGCAGGCTGAAGACCAGTGAATCGGCGAGGGCGAAAAAATGCCGCCACACCTCGGTGAGCGTCGCGGGCCGGCCGAGGACGACGGCGAGGTAGGCGCGCGAGTGCGCCCGCTGCACCGGCATGAAGGCGAGCGCCACGCCCGTGCCGGCCAGCAGCACCGGCCGGAAAAACCACCGCGGCCACCAGCGCTCCGCCCACAGGAGGAAGCCGTAGCCCCAGCTTGGGCCGGGATTGCGGGGGACTGCGGCCGGGGCGTTCATATCCACTCCAAGGCCCACACCCCGCCGGCACCGTGCCAGCCCAGGGGATGGTGCTCGGCCAGGGCCTCCAGGAGGTTTTCCAGGGACGGGCAGGTATCATCTGGTGTATCGCCCGGCAGGTAGCTGAGGCGACCCGCCGCCCCGGCGGCTTCGCGGGTCAGGATCGCGGCGAAGG
This sequence comes from Lacunisphaera sp., assembly GCA_029945855.1. Lineage (GTDB taxonomy): Bacteria > Verrucomicrobiota > Verrucomicrobiia > Opitutales > Opitutaceae > Lacunisphaera. Next base: position 2,361 of record JAQSDJ010000232.1, on the reverse strand, counting down.
CGAACGACCGGGCCGAGGCCGCGTGGTGCTCGAGCATCCACGAGCCGCGTTCCTCCCCGCCAACCAGCACCACCCGCGGGGCGGGTTCAAGCAACGCGGACAGCAACGCTTGTTCCACCAGCCGGGCGCGGCCGGCGTGGGGCCAGAGCCGGGCGACGGGCTGCTGCCGGCCGATCAGCACCTGCTGCACCCCGCCGGGATGGATCGAGGTCTGGAACAGCAGCGGACTGGCCGCGGGGAAACTCAGGAGGAAATCCTCGAGCGAGCGAGTTTCCGCAAAGGTCGACGCATAGACCACGGCGTCCTCCGGCCCGAGCGCCACGCCGTCGAGGGCCGAGCCAAGCAGCAGGCCGAGGTGGGTCATGCGGCGCAGCGCGGTGCGCGGGAATTTGTCCGCCAGCCGCAACCGCGCGCCGGCGGCGGTTTCCTCCGGCCCGGGCTGTTCGACGCACACGTGATGGAGGAAGCGCTCAATCATGGGTAAGGAGCATCGCGGCGTGTGCGCCGCCGAAGGCGTTGCTGGTGAGGATGGCGCCGTCGAAGCCCGCGGCGGCGAACGGTTCGAGCGCCACGGTGTCGGTGAAGCTGGGCGCGGCGCCGCCCACCGTGCCAGGGATCATTCCCGCCGGCCCGCGCAGGGCCGCGAGGGCGACAGCGAGCTCAACGAGGCCACAGCTGCCGAGGGTGTGGCCGAGGCTGCCTTTCCAGGAAGCCAGCGGGGCGCCGGGAAACTGCCGGGCCAGCACCTCGGCCTCGAGCCGGCCGGCGTCCAGCGTGCCCGTGCCGTGGCCCTTGATCCAGACGCGGCGGCCGGCCGTGGCGGTGGCGATGGCTGCGGCGCAGGCGGCGAAGCCGGCGCCGTCGGGCTGGTTGGACGTGAAATGAAACATCTCGTTGTGCAGGGCGTGCGCCGCCAGTCGGAAGGCCGCGGGCTCGAGCGTGAGCACGGCAAAGGCGGCGCCGTCTCCGAGTCCGATCGAACCGGTTTCGCGCCGCGCATAGGGCGCGGGCAGCTGGCCGTTGAGGATTTTCAGACTGTGGAAGCCGCCCGCGACAAACGGGCTGACGAAGTCGAAGGCGAACACCAGCACGCGGTCGGCGAGGCCGGCGTGCAGCAGTCGCGCGGCGTGAGCCAGCCCGAGGTGCGCGGTCACGCAGGCGTGGGAGAACACATGGACGTGCCCGCCCCAGCCGAATTCGGCGCGAAGCAGGTCCACGCTGGCAAAGGGCGTGCCGTGGGCGAGGTGGCGCGGGTCGTGGTCACGGGTGAAGGCGTAGAGGCTGCCGACCCCGAAGTTGCTGCTCGCGACGATGACCGGGGTGCGCGCCGCGCCCCACGCCGCGGGCGGGATGCCGGCGGCCAGGGTGCGCAGGCCGGGCAGCCAGCGCGGCGGCAGGGTTTCGTCCATGGGGCCGGTCAGCGCGAGCGGCACGGGGTCGCCGCCGTCACGGCCGAGCACGGGTGAAAGCTCGAGTGCGCGCCGGCCCGCCAGCAGGGCGGCGGCGGTCGCCGCGGCATCGCCGAAGGGGGTGAGGCAGTCGCAGGCCGCCAGGCCGGCGGGCAGTTGATCGACCGGGACGTGCATCGGGAGGGGCCGTTCAGAGGCCGGGGGCGTGCGTGCGGAGATAGGCGGCGAGCGTGTTCACGCTGCCGAGCGCCGAGCGCGATTCCTCGCTGCTGCCGATCTTGACGCCGAATTCATGCTCGATCGCGAGCACGAGTTCCAGGGCGTCCAGCGAATCCAGGCCGAAGCGCGGCGAGCCGATGAGCGGCTCGTCCACGGGCAGTTCCTCGGGGCGCACGTCGTCGAGCTTGAGGGTGGCGAGGATCAGGTGCTGGAGGCGGAGGGTGAGGGGATCGGTCATGGCAAAATCAGGCGGGGCGGCGGAGCAGGTGGCAGACATTGCTGCCGCCGAAGCCGCTGCTGTTGTTGAGCACGAGATGCGGGGCCACCTCGAGCGAGGTGCGCGGCAGGTCGAGGCCGGCGCAGACCGGGTCAGGTTCCCCGAGATGGGCCGCGCCGGGGATGAAGCCGTCATCGATGGCCAGGGCGCAGAACGCCGCCTCCATCGCGCCGGCGAGGGAGAGGCCGTGGCCGGTGAGCGCCTTGGTGCTGCTGATGCGTGGCCGGGCCCCGGCCGCGGTGAAGACGCTCTGCAGCGCCAGCGCCTCGGAGCGGTCGCCGGCGGGCGTGGACGTGGCGTGGGCGTTGACGTAGGCGACGTCCACGGCGTTGACGCGGGCGTCGGCGAGGGTGCGGGCCATGGCCCGGCGCAGCCCCGCGCCCTCGGGGTGTGAGGCGGCCACGCTGTGGCCGTCGCCGGCCTGGCCCCAGCCGGCCAGCTCGGCGTAGATATGGG
>JAQSDJ010000231.1 GCA_029945855.1 Lacunisphaera sp. | reverse complement strand
GGGGACATGGTGGCTCGTCCAAAGCCCCATGTCCCCAATCTTTGATGAAGAGCCATCGAAAGAAAAGTGTCCTCCGTAGCCTTGGCGAAGGAGGACTTTACGCGATCGGATAGGGCGAGTGCTTGCGCAGAACAAAGCCTCCCCGGTGGATCTTTTTTCGCATCCGCTTAATACCGGCGTGCGTTGATCCTCATAATGAGCGCGGCCCGAGCAAAAGCTCCTTGCGTGGGGTGGGGCGGTTGGTAGCTTGCGTTGATTTTTTACTAAATGGTCACCGCCAACACCGAGATCGCCTATAACAGCAAGATAGAAGGGGACATCGTCGTCACCCGGGCGGATGCCGCGATCAACTGGATCCGGACAAACTCGATGTGGCCCATGCCCATGGGGCTGGCCTGTTGCGCCATCGAGCTGATGGCGACGGCCGCGAGCCGGTTCGACATCGCGCGCTTCGGCGCCGAGGTCATGCGTTTTTCCCCGCGCCAGTCCGACTGCATGATCGTGGCCGGCACCGTCACCTACAAGATGGCCCCGGTGGTGCGCCGCATCTACGACCAGATGGCCGCCCCCAAGTGGGTCATCGCCATGGGCGCCTGCGCCAGCACCGGTGGCATGTATCGCAGCTATGCGACCTTGCAGGGCGTGGACCGCATCATCCCCGTCGATGTCTATGTCAGCGGCTGCCCGCCGCGCCCCGAAGCCCTGCTGGACGCGCTCATGAAGCTCCAGGACAAGGTCAAACGCGAGCCCTCGGCCGCCAGGCTGTTGAGCGCCTGACCCACCGCCCGCCGCGCATGACCACCGACGTCGACCTTCCGACCGCCGTTAGCCTGAAATTTCCCTCGGCCACGGCCCGCGCGAGCCTGGATTGCCCGGCCTTCGACGTGCCGGCCGGCGAGATTCTCGCCGTGCTGCAGCACCTGCGTGACCACCATGTCTACGATTTCCTGATGGACCTGACCGCGATCGACTGGACCGCGGAGCAGTCGCCGCGTTTCACCGTCGTCTGGCACCTCTATTCGAGCACGAAACACACCTATGTCCGCCTCGCCGCCGGCTGCCCGGACAACGCCGCGCCGGTCATGCCCAGCACCGTCGGCCTCTGGGCCGGCGCCAACTGGCTGGAGCGCGAGGTCTACGACATGTTCGGCATCAAGTTCGCCGGCCATCCCGACCTCCGCCGCATTTTGATGTGGGACGGCTACCCGCATTTCCCGCTGCGCAAGGAATTCCCCCTCGCCGGCCTGCCGACCGACCTGCCCGACGCCGAGATCGCGGCCGAGACGAAGGCCGGTGTCATCGCCGCCCCGATGGCCGGCGGTCCGTTCGTCGCCACCCCGGGCCAGCCCATGGGCGACGCCGAGCCCCGCGCCAAGGATGAGGCGTGGAGCGAGCAGAATCCAAAGGCTGAATAGCTGAATGACTGAAAAGCTGAATATCTCAATGACTGGCCGCGCCTCCCAACTTTCTTTTCCGATTCCGCTGACCGGATTCAGCCTTTCAGCTCTTCAAGCTTTCAGCCTTTTCCTGTAAATGGCCGCCGACTTTTCCTTTCCCGACCCCGCCGCGAAGACGGCCGCGAACCTCCCCCCGGAGTTCGAGCCCGAGAAGATGTCGCTCTCGATGGGCCCGTCGCACCCGTCCACCCACGGCGTGTTGCGCATCCAGTTCGAGCTCGAGGGCGAGATGGTGACCAAGGCCGACCCGATCATCGGCTACCTGCACCGCGGCGACGAGAAGATCGCCGAGAACATGACCTACAACCAGTTCGTGCCCTACACGGACCGGCTGGACTACATCGCCCCGCTGGCGAACAACATGGCCTACGCCATCGCGGTCGAGCGGCTGGCGCACCTCGAGGTGCCGGCGCGCTGCGCGGCCATCCGCGTCCTCACCGCGGAGATGGCCCGCGTCTCCTCGCATATGATGGGCCTCGGCGCGTTCGGTATCGATGTCGGCGCCTGGTCGGTGTTCATGTATTGCTTCGAGGAGCGCGAGAAACTCTACAAGCTCTTCGAGGAGCTGACCGGCGCGCGCTTCACCACCAGCTACAGCCGCATCGGCGGCCTGCAGCGCGACGTGCCCCCGGGCTGGATCGAGAAGGTCGACGCCTTCTGCGACCAGTTCCTGCCCATCCTCGACGAGTGCCTCGCGCTGCTGACGCGCAACAAGATCTTCCTCGACCGCACCGTGGACGTCGGCGTCATCACCAAGGCCGACGCCATCGCCTACGGCCTGAGCGGCCCGAACCTCCGCGGCTCCGGCATCCCGACCGACTTGCGCAAGGACCGGCCCTATTCCGGCTACGAGCAATATGAGTTCGACGTGCCCGTCGGCGCGAAAGGCGACTGCTACGACCGCTTTCTCTGCCGCGGCGAGGAGATGAAGCAGTCCATCCGCATCATCCGGCAGATCGTGAAGAATTTTCCCGGCGGCGAGTGGTATGCGAAGGACGCCCGCAAGATCTTCGCCCCGCCGAAGGACAAGGTGCTCACCTCGATGGAGGAGCTGATCAACAACTTCATGCTCGTGACCGAAGGCCCGCAGATGCCGGCCGGCGAGGTCTACTTCGAGGCTGAGAACCCGAAGGGCATTTTGGGCTTCTACATCGTGAGCAAGGGCGGCGGCGTGCCCTACCGGATGAAGATCCGCAGCCCCTCGTTCTGCAACCTTTCCCTCCTCCCGAAACTCTGCGTCGGCCACCTCGTGTCCGACGTCGTCTCTATCCTCGGCTCCCTCGACTTCGTCATGGGCGAGTGCGACCGATGATCATGAAAAGCAGCGAGCATCGTGTAGTGAGTAGCGAGCATCCCGCGAACGAGCGTGATGACGCTCGTTCTTGCCGGCTACTCACCACCCGCTGCTCGCTACCCGCTACTTCCGCCCGATGAATCTCAAGCCCGCCACCTTTCAGCAGATCGATGAGGTCATCACCCATTACCCGGTGAAGCGCAGCGCGCTGCTGCCGCTGCTGCACCTCGTCCAGGAGGATGTCGGCTGGATTTCGACCGAGGCCATCGAGTGGATCGCCCAGAAACTCGAGCTGCAGCCGATCAACGTCTACGAGGTCGTCACGTTTTACCCCATGTTCCGCCAGAAGCCGATCGGCCGCCGCCACATCAAGGTCTGCCGCACGCTCTCGTGCGCGCTCACCGGCGGCTACCAGGTCTGCGCGCAGTTCCAGCAGGAATTTGGCTGCAAGACCGGCGAGGTCTCCGCCGACGGCGAGGTGACCATCGATTTCGTCGAGTGCCTGGCGAGCTGCGGCACCGGCCCCGTCGTCCTGATCGACGACGACCTGCACGAGAAAGTCGACGCCGCCAAGGTGAAGGCCTTGAGCGACCAAATCCGCACCGCGGCCTCGCGCCGCCCGGCCCCATGAAAAAATACCGCGTGCTCCAGATTCCCCCCATCCGCTTCGGCGTCGTGCTCGGTCTGATCAACGGCGTCATCGGCATGCTCGTCGCGCCCGTCCTGCTGCTCACGCTCGGGGCCGCCGCGACCGCCGCCGACCTCAACTACGCGCCGAAGCTCCTCGGCATCCCCTGGCTGTTTGCCGGGGCCGGCGCCCTGTTCATGCCCTTCATCCATGCGGTGGGCGGCCTCGTCTTCGGTATCCTGCTGGCCATGGTCTACAATTTCGCCGCCCGCTGGACCGGCGGCATCGAGATCGTCCTCGACGAAAAGCCCTGAGCCTCCTTCCGGACCTTTCCCTCTCACTCTCACTTCAGCAATGCCCGCCCCCGTCCAACGCCGCCTGATCTTCGCTCACATCGACGAGCCCGGCTACACCCCTGACCTCCCGTGCTACCTGCGGCACGGCGGCTACGCGGTCATGAAGCAGGCGTTCACCCGCCCGCCGGCCGAGCTGATGGACGAGGTGAAGAAGTCCGGCCTGCGCGGCCGTGGCGGCGCCGGTTTCTCCTGCGGCCTCAAGTGGACCCTCGTCGACCGCAAGAGCGGCAAGCCGATCTATCTCATCGTCAACGCCGACGAGTCCGAGCCCGGCACCTTCAAGGACCGCTACATCATGCACCAGGATCCGCACCAGCTGATCGAGGGCACGATGATCTCCTGTTTCGCGAACAACGTGAAGCAGGCCTACATCTACATCCGCGGCGAGATGCCGCACGGCGCCCGCATTTTGGAGAAGGCGATCCAGGAGGCCCGCGACGCCAACTTCGTCGGGCAAAACATCCTCGGGACGAACTACAGCTGCGACATCTTTGTGCACCGCGGCGCCGGCGCCTACATCTGCGGCGAGGAGACCGGCCTGATCGAGTCCCTCGAGGGCAAGCGCGCCAACCCGCGTATCAAGCCGCCGTATTTTCCCGCCGTCCTCGGTCTCTACCAGTGCCCGACGATCGTCAACAACGTGGAGACGCTCTGCCACGTGAAGCACATCGCCGACCTGGGCGGCGAGACCTACGCCAAGATCGGCACGCCGAACAACACCGGCACGCGCATCTTCTGCGTCTCCGGCCACGTCCAGCGGCCGGGTTACTACGAGTTCGAGGCCGGCAAGATCACGATGGGCCAGCTGCTCAACGAGGTCTGCGGCGGCCCGCTCCCCGGGCGCAAGTTCAAGGCCGTCATCCCCGGCGGCTCCTCCGCCAAGGTCATGCGCTTCGGCGAACGCTACAAGGGCAAGCGCAAGGTCGGCCATGAGATGGTCGACTACGACTGGGGCGTCGAGGATGTCCCGCTGGATTTCGATTCGCTCGGCATGATCGGCACGATGGGCGGCTCCGGCGGCGTCATCGTGATGGACGACACCGTCAACATGGTCGAGGCGCTGGCCAACATCAACGCGTTCTACTCGCACGAGAGCTGCGGCCAGTGCACGCCCTGCCGCGAGGGCTCGCTGTGGATGAAGAAGATCACCACGCGCATGGTGCACGGCACCGCCCGCGCCGAGGACGCCGCGCTGCTCAAGAACGTCGCCGACCAGATCCCCGGCCGCACCATCTGCGCCTTCGGCGAGGCCTGCTCGTGGCCGACCCAGAGCTTCCTGGCGAAGTTCGGCGACGAGTTCGCCGGCTACGCCGAGGCCAAGAAGACCGCCCAACCCGCCGCCACCCCGCTGATCTGATTTTTCTCCCGCGAATCACACTAATGCACCCGAATCCCAACCAGTCTTTCAGCCATTCGCGTTTATTCGCGTGATTCGCGGGCCCAAAGTATTTTTCCGATGATTTCCGTTCCCAAACCCGCCGACCTCGTGACCGTCAACATTGACGGCCGGGACGTGGCCGTGCCGAAGGGCACGAACGTGATCGAGGCCGCCAAGCTCATCGGCGTGGAGATCCCGCATTACTGCTACCACCCGAAGCTGTCCGTCGCCGGCAACTGCCGCATGTGCCTTGTCGAAATGGGTATGCCGGCCGTCGATCCCGCGACCAAGGCGCCGATCATCGACGCGGCCACCGGGAAGCAGAAGGTCAACTGGATGCCGCGCCCGCAGATCGGCTGCGGCACCAACGCCTCGCCGGGCCTCCACATCCGCACCAACACGCCGCTGGTGAAGGACTGCCGCGAGGGCGTGACGGAGATGCTGCTCATCAACCATCCGCTCGACTGCCCGATCTGCGACCAGGCCGGCGAGTGCATGCTGCAGGAGCACTCCACCGCCTACGGCCGCGGCTACTCGCGCTTCGTCGAGCAGAAGAACGTCAAGCCCAAGCGCACCGAACTCGGTCCGCGCGTCACGCTCGACGACGAGCGCTGCATCCTCTGCTCGCGCTGCATCCGCTTCTCGCGCGAGATCGCGAAGGACGACGTCCTCGGCTTCATCGACCGCGGCAGCTACAGCACGCTGACCTGCTACCCGGGCCGGAAGCTCGAGAACAATTACTCGCTCAACACCGTCGACATCTGCCCCGTCGGCGCGCTCACGAGCACCGACTTCCGCTTCAAGATGCGCGTCTGGTTCCTCAAGGAGACGCCGGGCATCGATCCGGAGTCCTCCTTCGGCGCCAACACCACCGTCTCGAGCCGCGAGGGCGTCCTCTACCGCATCACCCCGCGCCGCAACGACGAGGTCAACGACACCTGGATGACCGACTCCGGCCGCGCGCTTTACCAGCAGGTGAGGGCCGACAACCGGATCACCTCGCCGGCGGTCAACGGCGTGGCCTCGACCCATGAGATGGCATTGCGGGCCGCCGCGGATCTGTTGGTAGGGCGAGTCGTCCCCGACGAGCCGCGGGGCAAGACGGCTCATTTGGCGAATTCGCCCTGCCCGAATGGCGTCGCGATCGTCGGCTCCGGTCGCAGCAGCGTCGAGGAACAGTTCCTCACGAAGAAACTTTCCGCTGCCCTGCAGGCACCGGCTTCGCTCGTCAGCCGGGTGGGGGAGGGCGACAAGCTGCTCCTCTCCGCCGACCGCAACCCGAACGTCCGCGGCGCGCTCGTGGTCGGACTGATCAATAAGCTTCCCGATGCTGGAGACGCGGCGACCTCGCCGCGTTCTTCCGACGGCGGGGTCGCCGCCGCTCCAGTCAAGACCGGTGGACTCGAAGGCCTCGCGGCCGACATCGACGCCGGCAAGGTGAAGACCGTCTTCTCCCTCGGCGAGGACCTCATGGCCGCCGGCCTCACCGCCGCACAGCTGGCGAAGGTCGCGATCATTTATCTCGGCACGCATCAAAACGCCACGAGCGCGGCGGCCAAGGTGGTCATTCCGACGCTCACCGTCTTCGAGAAATCGGGCACGTTCGTGAACCAGCAGTTCCGGATCCAGAAATTCGCCCAGGCCGTCCCGGGCCCCGCGGGTGTCGCCGATGATCTCGCCACCCTCGCGCAGCTCGTCGCCGCGGCGGGCGGTGTGCCGGTGCCGGCTGACCTCGGTTCGCTCTGGACCGCCCTCGCCGCCGAGGTGCCGGCGCTTGCGACCGTCACCCACGCCAGTCTTCCCGCCACCGGCCTGTTGCTCGACGCGACACCGTGGGCCGCGCTGCCCTTCGTCGAGGGCGAGACGCTGCACTTTAAACCCGCCGCGACCGCGGCCACCACCTGACATGACAATCGACCTGCATTGCCATCGGGTAGGGGCCGTTGCCCCCAACGGCCCAAGGACGCTTGAGGGCAAGCGCCCCTACCGGATTGCCGCCGTATGAACGCCGTCATCCAACTCTGGGAAAGCCTCCATCCGCTCCTGCAGATGGTCATCAAGGGCCTCTGCGTCATCGGCGTGCTGTTCCCCATCGGCGGGGCCTGCTCGCTGATCGAGCGCAAGGTGTCGGCGGCGATGCAGGGCCGGCCGGGCCCGAACCGCGCCATGCCCATCTGGTTCGCCTGGGTGCCGGTCCTCGGCCCGTTTTTGCAGCGGGTCGGCGTGTTCCACCTGATGGCCGACGGCCTCAAGATGTTCCTCAAGGAGGACCCGCTGCCGGGCCACGTGAACAAGGTCTACTTCATGCTCGCCCCGGTGCTGGCCATGATCCCGGCGCTGACGACCATCACCGTCGTGCCCTTCGGCGCCTACCTCGACGCGGCCGGCCACCTCGTGCCGCTCGGCCTGGCCAACGTCGACGTCGGCATCCTCGCGGTCTTCGCGGTCGGTTCGCTCAGCGTCTACTCGCTCATCATCGCCGGCTGGTCGTCGAATTCCAAGTATCCCTTCCTCGGCGGCGTGCGCGCCTCGGCCCAGCTCATCTCCTACGAGCTCTCGATGACGCTCTCCGTGCTGCCGGTCTTCCTGTGGGTCAACGCCCCCGGCGGCGAGGGCACCTTGAGCCTCTTCAGCGTCGTGCAGGCCCAGTCGGGCTCGTGGCTCTCCTGGGACGGCGCGTGGTTCATCTTCTACATGCCGGTCTCGGCCGTCATCTTCCTCGTGGCGCTGTTCGCCGAGACCAACCGCCTGCCCTTCGACATGGCCGAGGGCGAGGCCGACCTCGTCGGCGGCTTCCACACCGAATACGGCGCGATGAAGTGGGGCCTGTTCTTCGTGGCCGAATATGCCAACATGATGATCGGCTCCGGCGTGTTCATTTTGCTCTTCCTCGGCGGCTGGAACCCGCTGCCGTGGGTGCCGCTGGCCGACGTCGCGACCTGGCTGCACCTGACCGACCAGCCCATCTGGCTCGGCCTGCTCTCCATCGTCATCTTCGTCGGCAAGGTGGCCGGCTTCATCTTCCTCTTCATGGTGGTGCGCTGGACCGTCCCGCGCTTCCGCTACGACCAGATCATGAAGCTCGGCTGGCAGAAGCTCCTGCCGCTCGCCATCGGCAACCTCCTGTTCTACGCGATCGTGATCGCCTGGCTGCAGCCAAAAATCTGACAACCACAGATGAACACGAATACACATCAAGGTAGGTCGGGCTTTACGCCCGACATGTCGGGCGTAAAGCCCGACCTACAGATGGCATTCCATCCGTGTCCATCCGTGCAATCCGTGGTTAAAAACTGACTTTTCCATGCCCTACCTCGTCGACCGCAAGCCCCTGACGCTCTCCGAGCGGCTCTACCTCCCGCAGATCCTGGCGGGGATGCGGATCACCATGCGGCATTTCTTCGCGCCGAACGTGACGATGGAGTATCCGGAACAGCGGCCCGCGATCCCGGCGAACTACCGCGGCGTGCCGACGCTCGTGAAGGATCCCCACGGCCGCGAAAAGTGCGTCTCCTGCCAGCTTTGCGAGTTCGTCTGCCCGCCCAAGGCCATCCGCATCACGCCGGGCGCGGTGCCTGCCGACCAGCCGGACCGCGCGCACGTCGAGAAGGCCCCTAAGGAATTCGAGATCGACATGCTCCGCTGCATCTATTGCGGTCTCTGCCAGGAAGTCTGCCCCGAGGAGGCCATCTTCCTCCAGAACCAGTATTCCCTGTCCGGCTACACCCGCGCCGAGATGGTCAATAACAAGGAACGGCTTTACGAGCTGGGCGGCACGCTGCCGGACCAGCATCTCAAATGGGACAAGAAAAAGGCGGCCGCCGAAGTGCGCGGCAAGGCCGCGCACTGAAAAGCTGAAAAACCGAATGACTGAAAAGCTGAAATTTTCCCCCGAGAAAGCGACTCACTGTAGAATTCAGCGGGCAACATCCGACGACGCCCGCGCCGTGTCGTTGGTTGCAGGTTCAGTCCTTCAGCCTTTCAGTCCTTCAGTCCTTTGATTCATGGACCTCCTCTTCTACACCTTCGCTTTCCTCACGCTCGCCTGCGCCGCGCTGGTCGTGGTGAGCAAGGACGCGGTCAATGCCGCGATGTTCCTCATCGTCTCGCTGGTCGGCGTGGCCGGCCTGTTCGTGCTGCTCGACGCCGCGCTGCTGGCCTTCGTGCTCCTGCTGGTCTACGCCGGCGCGGTCGTCACACTGTTCCTCTTCATCGTCATGCTGCTCGACACGACCCCGGGCTCGATCAAGCCCTTCAAGCTGGCGACCATCGTCGCCGCGCTGGTCGGCGGCGCGATTCTGGCGCTCGGCTGTGTCAGCCTCTATCAGCGCGCCGTGCTGCCGGCCCCGGCGGTCGCCGCCACCGCCCCGACGCTCAAGGCCTACGCCCAGCAGCTCTTCACCACCTACCTGCTCCCGGTGCAGGTCGTGGGCTTTTTGCTCCTCATCGCCATGCTCGGCGTCATCGTGCTCAGCAAGAAATTCGAGGTGAAGGAGGAGGCGTCATGAAACTGGGAAGTAGTGAGTATCGAGTAGCGAGTAGCGAGCATTTGCCCGCTACGGTTCGGCCTACTCACTACTCGCTACCCACTACTCGCTACTTCGCATGAACCCCATCGGCCTCAACACCTACGTCGCCGTCAGCGCCGCACTCTTCGCCCTCGGCTTCCTCGGCGTGCTCCTGCGCAAGAACACGCTCGTCGTTTACATGTGCCTTGAGCTGATGCTCATCGCCTCGACGCTCGCGCTGGCGGCGTTCTCGCATTTCAACGGCACGCTCGACGGCAACGTCTTCGTGTTCTTCATCCTCACCATCGCCGCGGCCGAGGTCGCGGTCGGCCTCGCCATTATCGTCGCGCTCTTCCGGAAGCGCCACACGGTGCAGCTCGAGGAACTGAACCAGCTTAAACATTAGTAGCGAGTAGTGACTAGCGAGTAGCGAGCATGATCAAAACAAACCCAGTCCAAAATACTTTTCCGCCCAGCGGTGGCCCGCGGCTGGCTTGCCTACTCGCTACCCACTACTCGCTACCCGCTACTTTCCGCAGATGACCATGCTCCAACACGCGATCCTCGTCCTGGTCCTGCCGCTGGTTTCCGCGGCGGTGATCGCCCTGTTCCTGCGCCAGCGGGGCACGCTGGCCTCGTGGGTCTCCACCGCCGCGGCTGGCGCCATCGCGGCCGTCACCCTCATCCTCCTGCAACACGGCGAACGTTTCGAGCAGTCCGTCGAGTGGCTGCGCTTCGGGAGCTTCGCGGTGAACCTTGGCATCAAGTTCGACGACCTTGCGGCCTTGATGCTCTTCATCGTGGGCGTTGTCGGTTTCCTCATCCACGTCTTCTCGCTCGGCTACATGCACGACGACAAGGCCAAGGCGCGCTTCTTCGGCGGGCTGTCCATCTTCATGTTCTCGATGATCGGCATCGTGCTCGCCGACAATCTGTTCATGATTTTCATCTTCTGGGAGCTGGTCGGCTTCAGCTCCTGGCTGCTGATCGGGCATTACTTTGAAAAACAGTCCGCGTCCGACGCCGCGAAAAAGGCCTTCATCGTCAACCGCGTCGGCGACTTCGGCTTTTTGCTCGGCATCGTCATGTGCTACTGGAGCAACGGCACGGTGAACCTCACCGCGCTCGGCGACCAGCACGTCTACAGCACCCTGATCCCGCTGCTGCTGTTCTGCGGCGCCGTCGGCAAGTCCGCCCAGATGCCGCTGCAGGTCTGGCTGCCCGACGCGATGGAGGGCCCGACGCCCGTCTCCGCCCTCATCCACGCGGCCACGATGGTCGCCGCCGGTATTTACATGCTCTGCCGCATCAACGTCCTGATGGTGCCGGACGCCCTCACCGTCATCATGTGGACCGGCACGATCACGGCGCTCTACGCCGCGCTCTGCGCCATCGTCCAGCGCGACATCAAGAAGGTGCTGGCCTACTCGACGCTCTCGCAGCTCGGCTACATGGTCGCGGCGTTCGGGTTGGGGTCACTCAACAGTGAGTTCCGTGATGGGTTTCACGGCATGCCGCCAGGCGACAGTCGGTTTGCTTTCCTGAAAACTATCCCCGAATTGTGGCCGATCGCTACGGGCGTTGGCGCCGCGATGTTCCATCTGACGACGCACGCCTTCTTCAAGGCATTGCTTTTTCTCGGTTCCGGCTCGGTCATCCTCGGCTGCCATCACGAGCAGGATATTTTCAAGATGGGCGGGCTGCGGAAGAAAATGCCCGTGACCTTCTGGACTTTCACGATCGGCGTGCTGGCGATCATCGGCATGCCCGGTCTGGCCGGCTTCTTCTCGAAGGATGCCATCCTCTATCTTGCTGTAGAGAAGAATACGGCTGTGTTCGTGATCCTCGCCTTCACCGCCGTGCTGACCGCGTTTTACATGGTCCGTGTGTGGAAAGTTACATTCTTGGGCGAGGCGCGTTCGGACGAAGCGAAACATGCGCATGAGAGCGGCATCTCGATGACCCTCCCACTTGTGCTGCTCGCGATACTTTCAATAGCGGGTGGTTACTCGGGAGTCTATGCGAAGTTGGCCGGTTCGGTGGCTGAGCTCACGCCAGAGGCCGTGGGCTCTTCTGCTCATCTCACCATCCTCCTCGTCTCGCTCGCCGTCATGACCCTCGGCGCGGGTTCGGCCCTGTTCTTCTACAAATCCGCGCCGGTCGACACCCTCGAGGAGAAATTCCGCTTCGGCTTCAGCTGGCTCACCTGGCTCAAGGGCTCCTTCGACCGCCTCTACGACTACTACGTGGCGAAGGTCCAGCAGCGCTTCGCCATGCTGCTGAACTTCCTCGAGCAGATCTTCCTCGCCGGGCTCATCATCCGCGGGCTGGCGGGCTTCGTCGGCCTCGTCGGTTACGGCGCCCGCGCCTTCTACACCGGCAGTTTACACACCTACGTCTACTGGTTCCTGCTCGGCGCCGTGCTCCTCTGGGCCTTCGCCGCCGGAGTGTTTTAACCACTAATCCACACTAATTTCTCACTAATTATGGATTCATCGAGACACCTTCTGATGCCTGCTTCCGCCGATAGCGGGGTGGTTTCATTAGTGTTCATTAGTGTCAATTAGTGGTTGCCTGCCTTTTTCCGTTCATGCCTGACAACGCCCAACTTCTGCAGCTCGCCATCGCCACCCCGCTCGGGGCGGCGCTCGTCATCGCGCTCGGGCTGCCCAAGCGGTTCGCCGTGAAGCTGGCGGCCGTCGCCTTCATCGTGCCGGCGCTCATCGCCCTCTGGCTGTGGTCGCAGTTTCCCGCCGAGGGGGCGCAGCACTACCAGTTCCTCAGCTCTCGCGATATGGGCCTCGGCGCCTTCGGCATCA
>JAQSDJ010000230.1:7897-12449 GCA_029945855.1 Lacunisphaera sp. | reverse complement strand
CAGCGGGCGGGCGCCGATTGCACCACCGCCCCCGTCTCGTCCCATACCTCGACGGCCCAGTGGCAGACGTCGCGCGAGCGCAGCGGCCGGCCGGCATATACGACATGCACCGTCTGCGCACCGTCCACGCGGCCGGAGTCCCACCGGTCGGCGGTGCCGGCGGCGAGATTCTCGGGCGAACAGGCGACGCGCACCCGGTAGGCGACCTGCCGGGCGCCGCGGCGGCCGGACTCGAGCTGCCAGCTCAGGCGCGGCGCGCGCTCGCCGAGCCCCGCGGGGTCGACGAGGTATTCGCAGCGCAGGGCGGTGAGGCGGAGGTCGGCCATGGGGTGGACTCAGGCCGTGCCGCGCTCGGACTCGATCTGCTCGAGCGACTTGCCCGAGGTGTCAGGCATGAAGAAGAAACCCACGAAACCGCTGATGGCGAGGAACAGGGTCAGCAGGGCGGCCACCGGCTTGATGCCGGTATTGGCGAGCACGGGCACGAAGAAGCTCCAGAACCCGAGGATCGTCCGGGCGACGCCGAAGGTGAAGCCCTGCGCCGTGCCGCGCAGCATGGTCGGAAACAGTTCCTGGCTGAACACCTTGTAGAAGGCCTCGCCGGAGAGCGCCGCGCTGATGCCGAAGAGGACGATGTTCAGCACGACGGTGGTGACGGTGAAGGGCAGGAAGAGAAAAATCCCGTAGGCGACCACCTGCATCACGGCCCCGACGCCCCAGATGAGCTTGCGGGTGCGGAAACTGCGATCGGAGTATTTCATGAACACCGTGACCGTGACGATCATGACGATGATGAAGCTGGCGCTGGAAAGGCCGACGCTCATGGCCTGGCCGCCCGCGTGGAGGGTGTTGATGATATAGGGATTGAAAATGCCCGCGGTGCCGGCGGCGAGATTCCAGAAGAGGTAGATCGTCGCCGTCCAGACGAGCGCGCGGAGATTGGAGCCGCTGAAGAGGAGCTTCATGTTGCGGCCGACGTTCTTGGCGCTCTGGGATGCCTCTTTCCAGCGGGCGGACTCCGCCAGCCCCCGACGCAGCGCCCAGGTGACGATCGCGACGACGAAAAGGTGCAGGAAGACGATGCGGATGCCGAGGAGCCCGAGCGGGGCGAGCGCGAGGGCCATCCAGAGCACGACGACGGGGCCGAGGCACCAGGCGACCTGCGTGAAGCCCAGCAGCTTGCCGCGGGCCTTGGCCGGGGCGAATTCGCCGACCAGGGCCAGCGACGTGGGGACGTCCGCCCCGACCGCGACACCGACGATGAAAGTGCCGATGAAGAGCATCGGGCTGTTGACGGCCAGGGCCACCATCAGGATGCCAAAGGCGTAGACCATGAGGTCATACTGGTAGATGCGCTTGCGGCCCAGTTTGTCCCCGAGCCAGCCGCCGAGGAAGGCGCCGATGGCACACCCGAGGGCGTTGGGCCCGATCGCCGCGAGCACGCCGAGGGCGCCGTCGCTCAGGTTGAATTCCTTCTGCAAGATCGCGAGACCCGCGCCGAGCGCGACGATCGAACCGGCGTCGAGATACGAGGCCATGCCGGCGAGGGCCGACCAGCGCCATTGCTGCGCGGTGATGGTGGAACCGTCGCCAGCAGGCGGGGCGGACACAGGGGGCGTTGCTTGACTCATTTGATCACGGGGTGGTTGAGGGACTGAGGGGATTAGGGAAAGGGAAACTCAGCGGGCGGGCAGCCAGACGCTCATCTCGGTATCGCCGCGGTTGCCCCAGGCGTAGTAAGGCACGGCCTTGACCTGGATCGGACGCGGGGCGCGGGGCTCGACCTCGCGGTAGAGCTGCTGCCCGTTCCAGTCGCTGCGCTGCACGGCCAGGGCGTTGAGCGTGAAGGCGAGCACGTCGGCGCCGGCGATGGTGGTCCGCTCGGCCTTGAAACCGGCGGGCGACGAGAGGGACAGGGCCACGTCCTTGAGCTGCACGCCCGCAGGCAGGTCGTTCGACTCGATGCAGTAGACCAGCGGGCCGTATTTGAGCACGACCTGGTCGACGGTCTCCTCGACGAGCGGGTTGGCCTCCCAGAGGGTCGGCTTGAACTCCATGGTGAAGTCGACGGTGTCGCCGGCCTGCCAGGTGCGCTTCACGTCGGCGTAGGTGCCGGGCTTGAGCTCGGCGGCCACAGGCGAACCGTTGACGCGCAAGGTGGCGCCGTCGCGGAGCCAGCCGGGAATACGGAGCTTGAGCGAGACGTCACGCGCCGGGGCCTCCTCGATGACGAGCTTCACGGCGCCGGCCCAGGGATAGTCGGTTTCCTGGCGGAGTTTGATGCGGCTGCCGTCGAGCCAGGCAGTGTCGAGCTTGCTGGCGGCGTAGAGGTTGACCCAGACGGTGTCGGGCGAGAGCGCGTAGACGTAGTTATGCATCTCGGCGATGATGCGCACGACGTTGGGCGGGCAGCAGAAGCTGACCTTGATGTTGGGCTCGCGGGTGCGGGACCAGCGCATGGGCCACTTGAAGTCGTGGAGTTTCTTCAGGGCGTTGACGTAGAAGTAGTCCTTGCCCTCGAGGCTGATGCCGGGGAGCACGCCGTTGTAGAGGGTCTGCTCGAAGAGGTCGGCGAAGCCGGAGTCGCCGGTGACGGCGAGCATGCGCCAGATCCACATGCCGTAGCCGATGGTGGCGCAGGTCTCGTTGTAGGCGGTGAGGTTGGGCAGCTGGTAGTCGCGGCCGTAGGCCTGGTGGATGGTCTTGATGAACTTGTGCTGCGTGTAATCCACGCCGTCGGGCGAGGCGCCGTCGTAGATCGCGCCGGTCATGCCGGTGATGTAGAGCTTCCGGCCGGCGACGTTGTCGGAGATCTTGGCGAGCGTGGCGTAGAGGGTCTGGTCGCCGTCCTCGGCGAACACGTCGGCGACGCCGGCGTAGAGATAGTTGGCGCGCACGGCGTGGCCGACAGCCTCCGTCATATCGCGGAAGGGCATGCGGTCCTGGTTGTGGTCGGAACCGTCCTTCTCGGGGACGAGGCTGCGGATCTCGATCAGCTGCTGGGCGAGCTTGAGGTAGCGCGGTTCGCGCGTGACGCGGTAAAGCTCGACGACCCCCATGTAGTGGGAGGGGCAGATGGCGTTGCGGGCGAGTTCCTGCGGACGCTCCTTGCAGAGGCGGTCGATGTAGTCGGCGGCCTTGCGGGCGCAGTCGAGCAGCGTGGTCTTGCCCGTCACACGATAGTGAATGCACGCCGCGGTGATGAGATGCCCCATGTTGTAGGTCTCGAAGTGCTCGCGGTCGGCGAACTCCTTCGTCTTCTCGCCGGCGCGCTGCGGGATGATGGTCTGCGTGTGCAGGTAGCCGTCCTCGCGCTGGGCCTTGGCCACGACGGCGATGATCTCATCCATCTTCGCGTCGATCGCGGGATCCTTGGTGACGGCGTAGACCTGCGCGAGGGCCTCGAACCATTTCAGAAAATCGCCGTCGTTGAACGGCGGACCGGAAAACCTGCCCTGGGCCTGGCCGGCGGCGATGAGGTAGTTGTGCCAGGCATGGCTGTCCTTCTCGCTGCTGAGGATCTCCCACATGTGCGGCACCATCGTGGTGCGGGCCGTCTCGAACCGGTCGCCGAGCAGGCCGCCGGACCATTTCACGTCGGCGAGGTCCGGCATATACATGACGGCATGCGGCGAGCGACTAAGGTCGACCAAGGCGCGCTCCCCGGCGAAGCCAGAGGACAGGAGGAGAAAACCGCTCAGGAGCAGGAGAATCCGGGGGGACTTCTTCATAACGGGGCGTGGTTGGGGTTACGAAACAGGCAGGACGCTCTGGCGCACGGCGTGTCGCCAACCGGCGGCCAGGGCGGCGACGGCGGCGCGGTCGAGGGCCGGGGTGTAGGTGATGGCCTCGCGCGGCTGCGCGGCGAGGTCGTCGAGCGAGGCCACGAGGCCGAGACCCAGCAGGCCCGCGCGGGCGGCGCCGAGGGCGGAGCAGTCGGCCATCGGCGCGACCAGGAGCTGCGCGCCGGTCATCTCGGCGGTGAACTGCATCAGAAAGCGGTTGGCGGTCGGGCCGCCGTCGCAGTGCACGGCGCCGACCGGCACCGCCGCCTCGGCGCGCATCACCTCGAAGGCGTCGCGCAGCTGGTAGGAGATGGATTCCAAGGCGGCGCGCACCACGTGGCGCCGGTCGCTGTGCGTGCTCAGGCCGGCGAGCACGGCGCGGGCGGAGGGCGCCCAGTGCGGGAAGCCGAGGCCCGAGAAGGCCGGCACGAGGTAGACGCCGCCGTTGTCGGGCACCGCCGTGGCGAGCGTCTCAATCCCGTCGAGCGTGGTGAGCAGCCCCAATTGGTCGCGCAGCCAGGTGAGGGTCGAGGCCGCGCTGATGATGATGCCTTCGAACGCGTAGACCGGCGCGCCGCCGCGCACCCAGGCGAGGGCCGTGAGGACGCCGCGCGCGGAGCGCAGCGGATGCGCCCCGATGTTGAGCAGCACGGAGGAACCGGTGCCGAAGGTGACCTTGGCCGCCCCGGGGGTGAAGCAGCCGTGCGCGAAAAGGGCCGCCTGCGAATCACCCATCACGCCGCAGATGGCCAGCGGTTTGGCCAGGG
>JAQSDJ010000230.1:0-7883 GCA_029945855.1 Lacunisphaera sp. | reverse complement strand
TCGCGCACCTCGGGCAGCGCGCGGGGCGGAACCTCCCACAACGCGCAGAGATCGTCGTCCCACCGCAGCGAGCCGATGTCGTAGAGGAGCGTGCGGCTGGCGTTGGTCGAGTCGGTGGCGAAGACCGCGCCCTGCGTGAGCCGGTAGATGAGGTAGGCGTCGATCGTGCCGATCAGCGCGGAGCCGTCGGCCAGTTTGGCGCGCAGCCCGGCGTCGCGCCGGACCAGCCATTGCAGCTTGGAGGCGGAGAAATACGGGTCGATCTTCAGCCCGGTGCGCCCGTGCACGAGCGCCTCGTGCCCCGCCGCGACGTGCTCCGCGCACAACGCCTCGCTGCGGCGGCACTGCCAGACGATGGCGGGCAAAAGCGGCCGGCCGGTGCCGCGCTCGAAGACAACGATGGTCTCGCGCTGGTTGGTGAGGCTGAGGCCGGCGATCTCCCCCACCCGCGCGGCCTGCCGCGCCAGCACGGTGCGCAGGGTGCGCAGGGTGTTCTGCCAGATTTCCTCGGCATCATGCTCGACCCAGCCCGGCTGCGGGTAGAACTGGCGGTGGTCGGCCGACTCGCGGTCCACCAACCGGCCGTCGGCCTCGAAGAGCAACGCCTTCGTGGCCGAGGTGCTTTGGTCGAGGGCGAGGATGAGCGGCATGGGAATGGATAGGTCCTATAGGATTTATAGGGCCTATGGGCTAAGATCCAAGAAGCTCCCGGGCCGTGGCGCTCAGCCCTTCCATGCTGATCCCGTAGTGGCGGAAGATGTCGGCCTGGGCGCCGGTGACGGTGTCCTCGTCGGGCAGGCCCGCGATCTTGAACTTCGGGTGCAGGCCGGCCTCGAGCAGCGTCGAGGCGACGGCCTCCCCCAGCCCGCCGTGGACCATGTGTTCCTCCACCGTGACGACGGCGCGGCATTCGCGGCCGGCGGCGAGCACGGCGGCGGTGTCGAGCGGCTTGACGGTGGGCAGGCTGAGCACGCGGGCGGAAATGCCCTGCCCGGTCAGGTGCGCGGCGGCGAGCAACGCGTGGACGACGGTCTCGCCGGTGGCGAGGAAGGCGACGTCGCGGCCCTCGCGCAGCGGGATGGCCCGGCCAGCTTCGAACTTCGTGCCCGCCGGATGCAGGTCGAACATGGCGGACTTGCCGAAGCGGAGATAGACCGGACGCGTCGCCGACGCGGCGAACCGGACGGCCTCGCGCGTCTCGAAGTTGTCGGCCGGAACGATGATGGTGAGATTGTGGATGGCGCGCAGGGCGGCGAGGTCGTGGAGGGAATGGTGGGTCGAGCCGAGGGCGCCGTAGCTGACGCCCGCGCTGATGCCGACGAGGACGCCCGGGACGTTGGAGTAGCAGACGTCGTTCTTGATCTGCTCGAGCGAACGGGCGGTGAGAAAGCACGCCGGCGAGACGCCGAAGGCCTTCTTGCCGGAGGCGGCAAGGCCGGCGGTGAGGCCGACAAGGTTTTGCTCGGCGATGCCGACCTCGATGATCTGCTGCGGCAGCGCCTTGCCGTAGGGCGCCAGCTTGCCGGAGCCGCGCGAATCGGAGGTGACGGCGATGATGTTGCGGTCGGCCGTGGCGAGGGCCAGCAGCGTGTCCGCGAATTCCTCAAGGTTGGCCCGGCCCTTCTTCAGGCCGAGCTGCCCGATCATGGCCTGGGCGGCCGGGGTGAACATGGACGGGGCGGGCGCGCTCATGCTTGGGCCTCCGAGAGTTTTTTGCCGGCGGCAGCCAATTCGGCGAGGGCCGTGGCGAGTTCGGCGTCGCTCGGCACGCCGTGGTGCCACTTGCCGACATTTTCCATGAAGCTCACGCCCTTGCCCTTCACGGTGTTGGCGAGGATAAACAGCGGCTTGCCGGCCGGCGGCGGCGCGGTGAGCGCGGCGGTCAGGGCGGCGTAATCGTGGCCGTCGACGGGGCGGACCTCCCAGCCGAAGGCGCGCCACTTGTCGGCGAGCGGCTCGTTCGACATGACATCGCGCGTGCGGCCGGTGATCTGCAGCGTGTTGTGGTCGAGGATGGCGACGAGGTTGTCCAACTGGTAGTGTGCGGCGGCCATGGCGGCCTCCCAGTTGGAGCCCTCCGCCAGTTCGCCGTCACCGAGGAGCGTGAAGATGCGGGCGCCGGTGGCGTCCATCCTCGCGGCGAGCGCCAGGCCGAGGCAGATCGGCAGGCCGTGGCCGAGCGCGCCCGTGTTCATCTCCATGCCACGGACCTTCCGCGTCGGGTGGCCGACGTAATAGGATTGGTAGTGGCCGACGGTATCGAGGGCCGCGTCGGGAAAGTAGCCGCGATCGGCCATGACGGCGTAGAGCGCCTCGACGCAGTGGCCCTTGCTTTGGACGTAACGGTCGCGGCGCGGATCGTCCGCGGTCTCCGGCGTGACGCGCAGGATGCGGTTATAAAGGACGTTGAGGATATCGAGGCACGACAGGCCGCCGCCGGTGTGGCCGGCGCCGGCGTCATGGATCAGCCGGAGCATGCGCTGCCGGAGGGCGACAGCCTTGAGGGCGAGTTCAGAGTCGGTCATGTCAATCCTGCGGGGCCTCGTGGTGGTAGACTTCCCAGCCGAGGTAGCGCCCGAAGGCCTCGGCGAGGATGCCGGCGGTGCGGGAGGCGTTCATGACGACGTGGTGCTCGAAGCCCTCGCGGCAGACATGCTGCATGAGTTTCTGCAGCTTCGGCACCCGGGCGACGGCGCGGTTCCCGAAGGTCTTGAGGTCGTCGTTGGTGAGCTCACCCTCGCCGACGTAGGTGCGGATGACCCCCGCAGCGTCGTCGGTGGTGATGCGGCCGTAGGTCAGCGGGCTGGCGGGGGTGCGGCCGTCGAGCGCGCCCCAGGTGTTCTCGACGCCGAGGGTGGAGCCGAGGATGGGCGCGTTGAGGATCTTGATGTCGGGCAGGAAGGACTTGGCCCAGTTGCCGCAGTGGAAGAGCACGCACTTGTCGTCGGCGGCGCCGTAGTTGTTGTTCCAGTCGACCAGCGCGCTCGGGGTGCCGGCGGCCAGCTGCATCGCATACATCGTGAGGACGCCGGTGACGTCGACCTCGCAGGCGCTGGGCAGGAAGTTCTCGCTCATCATGCTCATCGAGGTGCAGACGTTGCAGCCGTGGTTGGCCTGCAGGGACGTCCAGCACTGGATGGCGGTGGCGTCGAGGTGGTTCGCCGCCACGAAGTCATCGAGCACGACCCCGAGGCGGGCCATCTGCACGAGCTTCGCCGGGGGGACGGCGGTGGCGTTGGCGTAGGCCCGGATCTCGTCGACCTTGCCGGTGACGCGCGCATCCTGCTCGCCGAGCTTGCCGGCGGCGCCGAGGATCTCGGAGAGGTCGACGGTGGTGACGCTGATGCCGTTGCGCTCGAGGATCTTTTCGGAATAGCGGACGGTGTTGAAGGCGCCGGGGCGGGCGCCGACGGCGCCAAGGCGGACCGAGCGCAGGCCCTGCACCACGCGGCAGACGGCCACGAAATTCTGCAGGTCGGCGCGGAAGGAGGCGTCGAGCGGGTGGACGACATGCTTGGTCGTGAGCGTGAAGGGAAGGCCGGCCTGCCGGAGGTTGTTGCAGACGGAAATCTTCCCGCACCAGGCGTCGCGCCGGCGGATGACGTCGAGCTTGTCGAGCTCGTCGGGGTAGCCCTGCACGAGCACGGGCACGCGGAGACCGGCGAGCTTTAGCGTGTCGGCCACTCCCTTCTCATCGCCAAAGTTCGGCAGGCAGACCAGGACGCCGCTGAGGCGGTCGCGATGGCGGCGGAACAGATCGGCACATTTGCGGGCGTCGGCATGGGTCTCGACGCCGCCCAGCTTCGTCTCGGCGGGATCGAGCATGACGGCCTCGAGGCCGAGTTCGCCGAAAAGCTTCAGGATGTCGGCGCGGGCCTCGGGCACGAGCTTGTCGGGAAAAAAGTCGCGGTTGCCAAAGATAACACCGAGGACAGGGGTGGGATGTTTCATGGGGTAATTACTGACAGCGGGCAGCGGGGCGGCTGAATGGGCGGGGCTCGAAGCGAAGCACGCGGTTGAGCGAGGACCCCGATACTATAATATCTTTCATGGTGTTTCTTCCGTCTTTACGGTTAATACCTGCGGTATCCTAAGCTATGGTGCAATTCGATCCCAGCCGCCCGGACTTCACCCCCTATGGATTCACCTGCGTGCGTTGGAGCCCCTCGCCCATGCGGCGACCAGACCACCACAATGAGATCGAGTTGAACCTGCTCCATGCCGGGTGGGTAACTTATCTGCTGGGGGGGCGCAAGGTCCGGATGGAGGCCGGGCAGCTGAGCGCGTTCTGGGCGGCCAGTCCCGCCAGATCATCGAGTATGCGCAAGGAACGAAATATTTCGTGGCGACAATCCCCATGTCCTGTTGTCCCGAATGCACGAGTTCGACGACCAAGAGGGAGCCCACCCCGGCGGCCGGAGTCAGGACATGATCAGGCCGCCGTCGACGTTGATCGTCTGCCCGGTGATATAGGCCGCATCGGCCGAGGCCAGGAAGGCGACGAGACCGGCCACGTCGGCCGGCGTGCCGGCGCGCTTCATCGGGATGCCCTGGACCCATTCCCGCATCAACTCCCCCGGCTGGTAGCTGCCCAGCAGTTTGCCCCAGGCGGCGTCGTTGTAGGCCCACATGTCGGTGTCGATGATGCCGGGGCAGATGGCGTTGACGGTGATGCCGGCGGGGGCGAGTTCTTTGGCCAGGCTCTGGGTGAGCCCGACGACCCCAAATTTGCTCGCGGCGTAGTGGGGCGTGTAGATGAACCCCTGCCGCGCCTGGCCGGAAGCGGTGTTGATGATCCGGCCGGAACCGCGGGGTTTCATGCACCGGGCCGCGGCCTGGCAGCAGAGGAATACGCCCTTGGTATTGACGGCCATGATGCGGTCCCAGTCGCCCTCGGACAAATCCTCCAGGCGGGCGATGGTGATGACGCCCGCGTTCTGGACGGAAACATCGACCGCCCCGAAGGTGGCGACCGCGGAGTCGTAGAGCCGCCCGACCTCGTCCTTCCGGGTGACATCGCAGACGATGGACAAGGCGCGGACGCCGGTGGCGCGGATTTCCTCGGCGACCGCGTGGACCGCGGGCTCGTTGGCCGCCACGACGAGGTTCGCCCCTTCCTGCGCGAAGCGCAGGGCCAGGCCCTTGCCGATGCCGCGGCTGGCGCCGTTGATGACCACGGTCTGGTTGACGAAGCGCTGGGCGGAGGAAATTCCGCCGGGTTTAACCGGCAATGCATCTATATTCATTTGGAAAGCGGATTGAGCCACGGTCGCACGGAGATCTCTTGTCCCAGCGGAGGCATGGGCGCTGGGGGGTAGAACGGCCGGAACGCGTCGGGCAACTTGCGTCGATCTTACAGCATCATACCCTCCGGGACTCCCGGCTTTGGGACAAATACTCCCGGGAAACTAATGGATGTCGGCCCGCCTGTGCCCAGGCTTCGGCACGGCATTGTTCCTTCGGACTCCGAAAGAAAAATGGCGGTGCAGAGGTTTCTTAAATACGAACCCGATCGAATCAATTCCGGGCTGTCGCTCGGGGATTTGGCCTAGGGGCACGGTGATTTAAGTTCTATTCCCGGCCAGCAAGGGCCCCATCCCGTTGGGCGCTCCCGAGAAGCGAATCGACCGGGACAGCCCAACCCGGCGTCACGGCCGGATGACTAACATCGACCCTCTTGCGGCAGGCTCACCGCGATATGACACTGGGGACGAAACGGGCCTAATCGGGAGAGCGGCCACTTCGCGAATGCGGGCGGTCACGCCGAGCGCACCAAGTGCTAGGCGGCACATCAAATCCACGACACTGCTATCTCCAGCCCGCCCCACCCCAACGTTGCGGCACATTCGTTCCCCTCCCCCGAAGTGGGCGTTTCCCGCATTATGGCTGCTTCGCCTGGGGGCTTGCCCACCAACGTCGACCTTTTGCATCGCTCGGAATGGAATCTAAATTGCTCATTGGTCACACGCGTCCACAGCTCCTGTCACCGGCCGGGTTATGCCGAGCCCGACATCGTCCCACCGCCGACACCATTGCGGCTGAACAATAACCATATTGACGGTCATGCCAGCGAGCCGACCAGGACGGTGGTGCGCGATGGAGATGCAGGATTTCCTGATGTCTTGGCGGAGCATACTCGTGGCACCTCACGCTTGCTGGCTCTTGAGCAAGTAAGGGAGAACTCCACTTCAATCCTCTCTATCGGCAAATTAGTATACCGTTGACCCAATCTCCCCGGAAGCAAAGCTTGGCTCCCTATGCCCCAGGCGTTTGTCAGCCAGCGGGAAATCGCCGCCGCGGCCAAAGTTTCGGTTTCGGCCGTCTCCTTGGCGTTGCGCAACCACTCCAAGGTTTCGCCGAAGGTGCGCGCTCAGATTCAGGCGATCGCGCGCCGCATGGGCTACCACGCCGACCCGAAGATATCCTCCCTGATGGAGCACCTGCGGGCCTCCCGTATCAAGCGGGCGCCATCGAAGCTGGCCGTGCTGATCCCGGAACTCACCCCGACCCAGCTGCGATCCTACCACCCGATCATGGAAATGCTTGCCGGCGCCCGCGAACTGGCGAAGGAAGCGGGCTTCGAGCTCGAGGTCTTCCACCTGGTCGAACCCGGCATGACCACCAAACGCCTCCGCACCATCCTGCGCACGCGGGGCATCCAAGGTATTTTTGTCGCTCCGTTTGCCAGCGGTGTCGGCCGCGTGGATTTTGATTTCACCGGATTCGCCGCGGCCACGGCCGGCTACAGCATCATCGAGCCTCTCCTGCATCGTTCCTGTCCCGATTACCTGCAGATGATGGATGAGACCCTCGAGTGGGTCACCCGCCAGGGTTATCGGCGGGCGGGCTTTGTGCTCACCTATCGGCCGGGCGGCATCGGGCACAAACTTTTTTCATCCTCGTTCCTTTACTACCAGAACCAGATCCCTGCCGCCGACCGTGTCCCGATCCTGCCCAAGGCGCAGATCTCCGACCAGGCGCTGCTCACCTGGATCAGCGAGCATAAGCCGGAAGCCATCATCAGCTCGGGTTTGGTTTACGATCAGCTCGTCCGCCTGCGCGTGCCGATCCCCCGCAAGATCAAGTTCTCCAACATCGACCTCTCCGAGCCGCCGCAGGATGCCGCCGGCGTCGATCACGGCTACCGGCTGGTCGGCCGGGAAACCATCAAGCTCATCCACTCGCAGCTCCTGCTCAATCTCAGCGGCGTGCCTGAGCACCCGAAGGTGGTGCTCGTCGACAGCCACTGGCGCCCCGGCTTCACCATGCCCGGCAACCCCTCCCGCCGCGAGGCGCGCGCGACCCCGCTGCGCCAGGATTGAGTGAACCGCTCGGTCAGGTACCATCGCTCAGTTTCGTGCGCATGTGCTCGTAGAGCGGACGCGGCCGACGGAACTCGTCGACCAGCCCCCAGCGCCGGAAGCCGTCGTCGCTCGTGCCCGGATAGCGGCTCGCGTAATCGTTGAACGACCAATAGGAGAATCCGCAGATCCACGGTCGCTCGCGCACATACGCCAGCATGCTATCGAAATGCTCGATCCGCTCCTGCTCGCTCTTCACGCGGTCGGCCCGGAGGCCGTATTCGGTGATGAGCACCGGCTTGTCCGGCCAGCGCGCATGCACGGGATCAAGAAACTGCGGCAGCTCCGCGAGTGGAAAATAGATGTTCGCCGCGATGAAATCGACCTGGTCGAATGCTCGCTCCGCCCCGACGGAACTCTTGGCCAGTTCCCGCAGTTCCCGCCCTAGTGCAGCGAAAGTCACCGGCCGCGTGGGGTCGATGGCCTTCACCCACTGCGCCATGTCACGCGTCCAGGCGATACCCTCGGGGGCCCAGGATTCGTATTCGTTACCGAGGCTCCAGCCGACGACGCTCGGGTGGT
>JAQSDJ010000229.1 GCA_029945855.1 Lacunisphaera sp. | reverse complement strand
CGGCCTCGTGCCGCGAGTAGACCTCCACGGCCAGCGGCTGGCCTTCCTGCCCGGGCCAGGTCCACGCCGGCAGGGCCGGCGGCACGGACCACGGCGTGACGTTCCATTTCTCGCCGCCAGGAGGCGGGACGAGCACCGCGGCGTAAAGCTTCTCGCCGCGGTCCCAGATAATGTTCCGGTAATGCGAGACGGGCTTCCGCCAGCCGGTGAGGTCGAGGTCGCCGCAATAGGCGCCGTGCCAGGGCCACATGTCGGCCTCCCAGTGCTTCTTGGCCTCCTCGCCGGGCGGGAAGACGCGGCCGATGCCGGACTCGCCAAGATAGTCGAGCGCGCTCCAGACGAAGTCGCCGATGATGTAGGCGTTGTCCTGCATCGCGGCCCAGTTGGCGAAGGCCTCGCTCTGGTAGGATTCGGCGGCCACGATGATGCGCGCCGGCAGGCGGGCGTGGTCGTCGGCATGGCGGGTCAGCTCATAGTTGTAGCCGGCGATGTCGAAGGCCGCGAACAGCGGGTCGAGCTGCGACCACTCGCCGGACTTGCCCAGGCCGTTGACGCCGGCGCTGACCGGCCGGCTCGGGTCGGAAGCGCGGATGCGGGCCGCCAGTTCGCGGGCGATGCGCTGTCCGCCGGCGTTGCCCCGCTCGAACATCTCGTTGCCGGCGCTCCACAGCACAACCGAGGCATGATGCCGGTCGCGGCGCACCCAGGCGTCGACGTCGCGCTGCCACCACTCCTTGAAATGCATCCCGTAGTCGGACGGGTTTTTGGATTTCTCCCAGCCGTCGAAAATCTCATCCATGACCAGCAGGCCGAGCCGGTCGCAGGCGGCAAGGAACGCCGTCGACGGCGGGTGGTGCGCGGTGCGCACGGCGTTGAAGCCGGCGGCCTTGAGCAGCTCGACCTTGCGCTCCTCGGCGCGGTCGAACGCGGCCGCGCCGAGCGGGCCGGTGTCGGCGTGCACGTTGCCGCCCAGCAGCTTCACCGGCCGGCCGTTCAATTCAAATCCGCGCTCCGCCGACACGCGCACAGTGCGGATGCCGAAGGTCGTGCTCACCGCGTCGCGCGCGCGACCGTCCGCGAGGATCCGCGTGATGGCGCGGTGCAGTCGCGGCGACTCGGGGCTCCAGGCCTGCGGCCGGGGCACGACGACATCGATCGAACCCTTCCACTCCCCCGCCGCCGGCACGCGGCCGGCCATGCGCACCGTGGCCAGCGGCCGGCCGTCGGGATCGAGCAGTTCCGTCTCGACGGTCACGTCCGCCGCGGCGTCCGCGGTGTTGCCCACCTCGGTGTGCACGCGCAGCCTCGCCTGGTCGGGCGTGAGTTCCTCCGTCGTGATAAAGACGCCGCCGGCGGGCACGTGCACGGGATCGGTCACGCGGAGCCACACCGGCCGGTAGAGGCCCGAACCGACATACCAGCGCGCCGCGGGCTGGGCGGAATGGTCGACCCGGACCACGAGCACATTGTCGGCGCCGGCTTTCAGCTGCGGCGTCAGGTCGACGTGGAACGGCGTGAAGGCATAGACGTGGCGGCCGAGCGGGACGCCGTTGAGCAACACTTCGGCCAGGCCCGCGACGCCCTCCAACTCGAGCACGACACGCCGGCCGGACCACTCCGCGGGCGCGGCGATTATGCGCCGATACTCCCCGGTGCCGGTGGGGAAAAAGCCGCCATGCCCGGCCGCCGGGGCGGCGTGGTCGACGGGCCGCGCGATGCTCCAATCATGCGGCAGCGTCACCGGCTGCAGGGCCGCCGGCGCGTCGCCCGCGGCGAAGGTCCAGCCCGCGTCGAGCCGCTGGGTCTCGCGCGCGGCCGCCCGGGGCAAGCCCAGCAAGGCCACCACGATTACGAGAGGCCGGAGAATGAGGCCGGACAGGGAAACGGTTTGTCTAGACATGGGCAGGGGTGGAAGCGGTGGCCGCGGACCGGCCTAACGAGCAAAACAATTTGGCCGGAGGTGGCAACATGTGCATTGCCTCGTCCCCGGAAATGACGGAGAAATGCGCCCGGATTTCACTCGGAGAAACCCCCGTTAGCGCCGCCTCCTTCCCATGCCATCCACCCCCACCCGCCTCGGTCTCTTCGGCATCGGTCTCGATGCCTACTGGCCGCAATTTCCCGGCCTGCAGGAACGCCTGCAGGGCTACCTCGCCCGCGTCGCGGCCAAGCTCGGCCGCCCGGGTGTGGAGGTCGTGAACGTCGGCCTCGTCGATTCGCCGGACCGGGCGCGGGAGGCCGGCCGCCGGCTGCGCCGGGAGGACGTCGACCTGATCTTCCTCCACGTCACCACCTACGCGTTGTCCTCGACCGTGCTGCCCGTGGTGCAGCGCGCCAAGGTGCCGGTCGTGGTGCTCAACCTCGCCCCGACGCCGGCGATCGACTACGCGGCCTTCAACCGCCTCGGCGACCGCACGAAGATGACCGGCGACTGGCTCGCCCACTGCTCGGCCTGTCCGGTGCCGGCGATCGCCAACGTCTTCAAGCGCTGCGGCATCCCCTTTCACCAGGTCACCGGCGTGCTCGATGACGATCCGGCGGGCTGGCGCGAGATCGACGACTGGGTCGAGGCCGCCCGCGTCGTCACGGGGATGCGCGAGAACCGGCTCGGCCTGATGGGCCACTACTACGGGGGCATGCTCGACATCCAGTCGGACGTGACGCTGCAGTCGGCCATCTTCGGCACCCACGTCGAGCTGCTCGAGGTGGACGAACTCGCCGCGCTCCGCCGCGAGGTGGCCCCGGCGGCGCTCCAGGCGCGGCTGGTTGAATTCGACACCGCCTTCGACCTGCAGCCCGATTGTCCGGCGGAGGACCTGGCCGAGGCCGCGCGCACCTCCGTGGCCCTGGACCGGCTCGTGGCGCATCACCGGCTCGGCTCGCTCGCCTACTTCTACAAGGGCACCGGCGTGGCCGAGAACGAGGCCACCATCGCCTCCCTCATCCTCGGCACCTCGCTGCTCACGGCGCGCGGCGTGCCCGTCGCCGGCGAATATGAGGTGAAGAACATCCAGGCCATGAAGATCATGGACCTCCTCGGCGTCGGCGGCTCTTTCACGGAATACTACGCCCTGGATTTCAAGGACGACGTCGTGCTCATGGGCCACGACGGGCCGGGCCATATCGCCATCGCGCAGGGCCGGACCAAGGTGCGTCCGCTCCAGGTCTATCATGGCAAGGTCGGCCACGGCGTCTCGGTGGAAATGGCCGTGCGCCACGGCCCGGTCACGCTCCTGTCTGTCATCGAGGAGGCGGGCGGACTGGCCCTGCTGTGCGCCGAGGCCGAATCGGTGCCCGGACCGATTTTGGAGATCGGCAACACCAACAGCCGCTACCGCTTTGCCTGCGGCGCGCGTGAGTTCGTCAACCGCTGGAACGCCCACGGGCCCGCGCACCACTGTGCCGTCGGGCTCGGTCACGTGACGGACCGCCTGGACAAGATCGCCCGGCTGCTCGGCATCCCGTGCCGGCGGGTGGTCTGAGCGCCGGCCTCCCGGCCCGGCCGCGGCGGAGCGGGTTGGCGTCGGGGGAAACAGAGCGGAGGGCATCAGTGGTGGAAAATAAATGACCCCGGCTGCCGCGGGTGAGGTGATCACAGCGCGGACACCCGGGGTCATGTTACCCTGAACTAACCCTGATCAGAAGCGGAGTGTGACGCTCGCCATCAGCTGCCGGCCGTCGAGATAGATGTTCGACGGGAACTGCTTGGTGCCGAAGTATTGGTAGCGGAGCGTGTTGGTCAGATTCACGCCCTGGACGGCGATCTGGACGTTCTTGGTGAGGTTGTAATTCAACGAGGCGTCGAGGTCGGCGTAGCCTTCCAATTCCTGGTTCAGGAGGCCGGTGTTCACGTAGTAGGCGAAACCGGTCACGAAGCTGGAGCGGTAGTTGTAGGCGACGCGGGCGGAGAACGGACCCTTCTCATACATCGCGATGATGTTGTAGCTGGTCTTCGAGAGGTTCGTCAGCGGGGCGTCGACGGGGGTGCCCACGCCGGAGACCGTCGTCGGCGTCGAGCTGTCGACGTAGGTGTAGTTGGCCTGCAGGCCGAAACCGTCGAACGGCGCCGGCAGCGCGGTGAAGAACGTCTGGAAGCCGAGCTCAAAGCCCTTGATGGTCGCCGGGCTGAGGTTCTTCGACGTGCGGATCAGGTAGGTCACACCGTCATAGGTCCGGGGCTCGGAAAAGCTGCCGATGAAGCCCTTGACGTCCTTCTGGAAGACCGCGGCGTAGACCACGTCGGACTTGTTGAAGTAATATTCCGCCGACAGATCGAAGCTCGTGGCGCGGATCGGCTTCAGGTCCGGATTGCCCTGCGAGCCGGAGTTCAGGTTCGGATCGACCGGATTGGCATTCAGGGTGACGGAAGGCGACAGCGAGCCGAAGTTCGGGCGCGTGATCGTCTTCGACACCGCCACGCGGAGATACAGCTGTTCCGACAGCTTCATCCGGGCGTTGAAGCTCGGCAGATAGTCCCAATACGAGGTCTTCAGGGTGAGCGGCACGGCCACGGCGGAGGTGGCGCCCTTGTAGCCGCCGGTGTTTTCCTTCGTCTGCACCGCGCGCAGGCCGATGTTGCCGTCGAACTGGTAGCCGGCGATCTTGCCGGTGAACTGCGGCATCAGGTAGAGCGCCGTCGTGGTCTCCTTGATGTCGTAGAGGCTGAGCTTGTTGACGGTGGTGGAGGTGGCCGGCGTGTTGGTGGCGTTGTAGGACTTGAACAGCTTGTCGGCGTCGCGCAGCGTGCCGGGGTTCGAGACCCAATACTGCTGGAACTGCGGCTGGGTGTAGCCCGAGAAGAGGTTCTGGATGGGCGACGGACGCCACAGGCTGCTGTCATAATTGCTGAGCAGGTTCGCCGTGGCCGGGATGTTGAAGGAACCGAGGAACAGGCCGGTGGGCAGGTTGTCGCTGGTCGTGCTCGCATAGCGCACGCCGGCGATGATCTTCGAGAGGAAGCCCCGCTTGACGTTGTATTGGGCGTCGATGCGGGCCGCCCGGCCCTCGGAGTTCGAGGGGAACAGCCGGTAGGCGACCTGCGCGAGCCGGTAGGCGCTCGGATCCTGGAGGCTCACGCCGGAAATCTTGACCGAGGGGATGTCACCGCCAAGGTCGTAGTTGAGCGAGGGAATCGCGATCGAGGCGAAGACGATGTTGTTGTAGAAACGATTCGAGCTGGTGTAGCGGTTCAAGTCGAAGTCCACCGTCAGGTCCCCGGAGGTGTATTTGCCGCCGAAATTATACATCTTGAGGTCGTTCTGCAGGTCGCGGATGAGGCCGTAGGCCGTGCCGGTGATGTTGCTGAAGGTGGCGGACTGGACCGCCGTGGTGCTGCCGGCAAACATGGTCCCGGAGCCGGCCACGGAGGCCGAGACCGGCAGGTTGGTGCCAAACTGCACCGTGTCCTGGATGTTGCGCCACTTGTTGTGATTGGCCCCCGCGTAGAGCCCGAGGCTCTTGGTGGGCTGCCACTGCAGCACGGTGTTGAAACCCTGGGTCTTGAACTCGCCGTAGGAGGCGTTGTTCGTATAGCCGGTGGCCGACAGGGCGGTCGCGGCGCCGGTGGCGACCGTGGCGTTGGGCGTCGGGGCACCGATGCCGATGGCGTCTTCGCGCCACGGCGTGGTGATATCGCTGATGGCGACGAGAATGCCGATCTTGCCGAAGTCCGTCTGGAGGGAGGCGTTGCCGAAGATGTTGTAATTCTGCTCATGCCCGCCGCGGAGCGTCGAGTGGCTCGTGCCGGCCGTGACGCCGCCACCGTAGCCCGGCGCGAAATCGAACGGCTTGCGCATGCGGACGTCGACCAGGCCGCCGAGGCCGCCGTCGATCTGGTTGGCCGCGGAGGTCTTGTAGACATCGATGCCCGCGATCAGCGCGGACGGGATCTGCGAGTAGTCAAAGGTGCGGAAGCCGGTGCCGACGCCGCCGGTGCCGTTCGCAATGCCGCCGGGGGTGACGACCTCGCGCCCGTCGAGCGTGTTCACGATCTGGTTGAGGCCGTGGATGGTCACCGCGCCGTTGCCGCCGAGGCCGGAGAACGTGTGGGCCAGCTGCACGCCCGGGATGCGCGACAGGGCATAGGAGGCATTGATGTCAGGCAGCTTGTCGATGTCGCTGGCGACGATCGAATCGACCAGCTCGAGTTTGGATTTCTTGATGTCCGCCGCCGAGGCGAGGCTGGCGCGCAGGCCGCTGACCACAAAGGTTTCAAGTTTGACCGGCTGTTCGTCCGCATTGCTTGCGGCGGTCGCGACCGGCGCGGTCTGGGCGGCTAACGGTGTCCAGGCAACCGACAAAAGTGCCAGCAAGCCGGCACTCGTGACTGATTTCAGTTTTGCTTCCATGTTGGGTAGTTTCCTTCGGACACTATCAAGCGGTCCTCTGGGGGTGTTGTGGGGTTTGTTATGGTTCTAGCGGTGACTACTCGCCCTTGCGGGCGCGTGAAAATATGTGGGGCAGCGGTCGACCTCATCGGGGGCCGGCGAGGTCATGCGGGGTTCAGGATGGTCCGTGGGTGGGGCGGAGAGGCTGCGAGCGGAAGTAAACTTCCAGGTAGCGGGGTAGGCTCACGAGGCTGCATCCTAGGCCAAATGATCGGCTAGGTCTGCCAGCTTTATCCCCGATATATGCGGGATTCTAAGCTGCCTCCCTCTGAGGCCGACGGACGGAATATCCCGCCAGGGTTCGGTCGAAGGGAACACAGAGCAGCGGGGCGAGGCCTCGCCCGGGTCCCGTAAAATCGCCGCTTTTCTTCCCTCCACCGGCGCCGCGGACAACGCGCGGCCGGCCCCGGACGCGAAATTTCCTGAACTAATCCTGAGCAGAAGTGAGCCCGCATGTCATCGGCGTCCCGGCGAACAGTGCGTGGCCGGCCGGCATCCTCGTCTCCCCGCTCTGATGGAACTGTCGTTCGCGGAGGGGATCTTCCCACGCTTTTCATCGCGTGCGGCCGTCGTTCGGCGGCCAGCTTCTTTCTCGCCGCGATGTTTCCGCGCGGAGTTTTCGGATGTCCCGCCACGTGTCCATCATTGACGTCCTCGTCCCGGCCGCTGAGGAATTTGACGCGCGGCTTTCCGCGCCGGCTGCTTTCCCCCCTCCTCCCCCCAAGCCTCCCCATGTTACCTCCTACTCCGAATCCGCTGCTCGGCACCGGCTTTCACGCCATCGGCGCCGGCAGCGCCGCCCTCTGCTACGCGCCCCAGCGCTACCTGCACCAGTGGAGCTGGCAGACCTACTGGCTGCTGCAGGCCGCGGCCTGCTGGCTCGTGCTGCCGTGGATCTTCGCGTTGATCACGATCCCCGAACTCGGCGCCGTGCTCGCCGAGGCGCCCAAGGCGGCGATGCTGAAATCCTATCTGCTCGGCACGCTCTACGGCGTGGGCGGCATCGCCTTCGGCGTCGCCATCCGCTACATCGGCTTCTCGCTCACCTACGCGCTCGCGATCGGCATCTCATGCGTGCTCGGCACACTCATCCCGCCGTTCATGGCCGGCACGCTCGGCGAGACGCTCGCCAGCCACGCCGGTCTCTACGTCGTCGGCGGCGTGCTGCTCGGCGGCGGCGCGATGTTCGTCACCGGCCTCGCGGGCTTCCGCCGCGAGCGCGAGTCGGCGGGCGCGGCTGACGCCGTGCCCTTCAACGCCCGCCTCGGCCTCCCCATCGTCGTGCTCGCCGGCGTCCTGTCCGCCGTGTTCAACTTCTCGCTGCAGGCGGCCCAGCCCGTGGCCGACGTCGCCGCGCGGCACGGCGCCGGTCATTTCCAGGGCAACGTCATCTACCTCTTCTCCAACAGCGGAGCGTTCACCACCACCCTCTTCTACGCCGGCTGGCTCGCCACCCGGGGCAAGACCTGGGGCGAGTATCTGCGCACGCCGGACGGCACCGGGCTTTTGCGCAATTACCTGCTCTCGTTCCTCACCGGCCTGCTCTGGTATCTGCAGTTCTTCTTCTACGGCCTCGGCCACGTGCGCATGGGCCGCTTCGAGTTCTCCAGCTGGGCGATCCATATGATCATCCTCATTTTGCTGAGCTGCGGCTTTGGCATCGCCATCGGCGAATGGAAAAAATGCCGCACCTCGACCCGGCTGCTCGTCTCCGTCTCGGTCTGCCTGCTGCTCGGCGCCGTCGGCCTCATCACCTACGGCAACTACCTCGCCGCCCCGCCGCCGCCGGTCGGCTGAGCGCCTCGCACTCGAAACCAAAGCCCAAAGGCGCAAGCCACCCCGCCATGTTCGCTTTCTGTCATCCTGAGCCCCGCGAAGGATCCAGCCCGACATCCGCCCGCGGCCATGTCGCTGGATTCCTCACTCCGTTCCGAATGACAAACCGGGGAACAGCCCTGCTGGTGCTTTGCCTCTTTGCGACTCTGATTCGCCCCACCCTCGCCGCCGACCGGCCGCCGGTCGTGCCCTTTCCCGCCGCCAAGCCCAAGCTCGTGCCGGCCGAGACCATGCGCCGCATCCACGACGAGGTGAAGACCCCGTTCAAATACGGCGTGATCATCCGGGGCGAGGCAGGTGAGCTGGTCGACTGCCCGAACGTCTTCCGCCACCAGAGCCGCTGGTATATGCTCTACGTGGCCAACAAGGACCGGGTCGGCTACCAGACCTTCCTCGCCCGCAGCGACGACCTGCTCCGGTGGGAAAAACTGGGCCGCGTCCTCTCCTTCCGTCCGGCGGGCTGGGACGCGTGGCAGGCGGACGCCGGCCTCGCGCTCTACGACACGCGCTGGGACGGCACGCACGAACTCGGGACGCACGAGGGCCGCTACTGGGCCTCCTACATCGGCGGCGCCCAGCAGGGTTACGAACCCGACCCCCTCGCCATTGGCCTCGCCAGCACGGACGAGCCGACCGCGGTCCGCGAATGGACGCGGCTCGCCACGAATCCCGTGCTCGCGCCCGACCAGGCGGATGTCCGCGACTTCGAGCATGTCACCCTCTACAAGAGCGCCATCATCCGCGACGAGCAGCGCACGCTCGGCGCGCCGTTCGTGATGTTCTACAACGGCAAGTCCGCGCCCTACGGTCAGGAAAGCATCGGGATCGCCGTCTCCGACGACCTGCAGGCGTGGCGGCGCTTCGGCCACGGCCCGGTCGTCTCGAACGTCGGCGCCGCGCCCTGGGCCATCAGCGGCGACCCGCAGCTCACGAAGATCGGCGACGTCTGGGTGATGTTTTATTTCGGCGCGTTCTGGAAACCGAACGCCTTCGACACCTTCGCCTGCTCCTACGACCTCGTGCACTGGACCAAGTGGGACGGTCCGCACCTCATCGAGCCCGGCGAGCCCTACGACCGGCAGTTCGCCCACAAGCCGTGGGTGCTGAAGCACGACGGCATCGTCTATCATTTCTACTGCGCGGTTGGCAGCGAAGGCCGCGTCATCGCCCTCGCCACGTCCAAGGATCTCACCAAACCATGAAATACAGTCCTCACAGAAGGAAACGGAGAGAACAGAGCAGGTAACTCGCGAACAGCGCCTCCGTTTTCTCCGTTTCCTCCTGTAATATTCCTTCTGTCTTTTCTTCTCCCATGCGCCTGCGTCCTATCCTCCTGTCCTTCCTCGCCGGTGTCACCGCCGCCGCCGCCCCGCGCGACGAGGCGCGCCAGGTCCTCCTGACCGCCCCCAGCGACCACCTCTTCGAGTCCACTCCGCTCGGCAACGGCCGGCTCGGCGCCGCGCTCTATGGCGGCATCGCCCGGGAACGAATCGTGCTCAACGAGCACGGCATGTGGTCCGGCTCGCCGCAGGCGGCCGACCGCCCCGACGCGCACCAGGCGCTGCCCGAGATCCGCCGCCTGCTTCTTGCGGGAAAAAACCACGAGGCCGAGGCGCTCGTGAACGCCAACTTCACCTGCGCCGGCGCCGGGTCCGGCTTCGGCACCGGCGCCAACGTGCCCTACGGCTGCTACCAGATGCTAGGCGACCTGCACCTCACCTTCACCGATGCCTCCGCCGACACGCCCGTGACCGATTACCGCCGCACGCTCGACCTGGCCGAGGCCGTGGGCCGCATCACCTACATGCAGGACGGCGTGCGGTTCACGCGCGAGGGGTTCGTCAGCGCGCCGGCCGAGGCCTTCGTCTACCGGCTCACCGCCAGCGCCCCGGGCCGCCTCTCCTTCGACGCCCGGCTCTCGCGGCCCGAGCGCGCCACGGTCGGGAGCGCCGGGGCTGACGGACTTCTGCTGTCCGGTCAGCTCAACGACGGCCGCGAGGGCGGCACCGGCGTCCGCTACGCCGCGCGGCTCAAGGTGGTCCCGCGCGGCGGCACGCTCGAGACCGTGGGCGACACCGTGCGCGTGCGCGGCGCCGACGAGGTGCTGCTGTTCGTCACGGCGGCCACCGACATCAAATCCTTCGCCGGCCGCCCGGTCACCGACGCCCGCGCCACCGCCGAGGCCGACCTCGTGCACGCCGCCGCGCAGGACTTCGCCGCCCTGCGTGCCGCGCACACGGCCGACTACCGCCGCTACTACGATCGCGCCGCCCTCGACCTCGGCTTCCCGGACCCCGCCGCCGCGGCCCGCCCGACCCCGGAGCGGCTGAAGGCCTTTTATGCCGGCGCCGCGGATCCGTCGCTGGCCGCCCTCTATTTCAATTTCGGCCGTTACCTGCTGATCTCGTCGTCACGTCCCGGCGGACTGCCCGCCAACCTGCAGGGCCTCTGGGCCGACAGCATCCAGACGGCGTGGAACGGCGACTGGCACGCCAACATCAACGTGCAGATGAACTACTGGCCGGCCGAGGTCACGAACCTCAGCGAGCTGCACGAGCCCCTCTTCGCGTTCATCGGCTCGCTGGTCGCGCCGGGCGCGAAGACGGCGCAGGCCTACTACGACGCCGGCGGCTGGGTGTCCTTTCTCCTCGGCAATCCCTGGGGCTACACCTCGCCCGGCGAGTCGGCCAGCTGGGGCTCGACCGTCTCCTGCTCCGCGTGGCTGTGCCAGCACCTGTGGGACCACTACCTCTACACCGGCGACCGCGAGTTCCTCGCCCGCGCCTACCCGATCCTGAAGGGTTCGGCGCTCTTCTACCTCGACATGCTGATCGAGGACCCGAAAACCGGCTGGCTCGTCACCGCGCCGTCGAATTCGCCGGAGAACGCCTTTCTGCTCGACGGCCGGCCCGCCCACGTGTGCCTCGGGCCGACCGCCGACCAGCAGCTGCTGCGCTACCTGTTCGCCGCCTGCGCCGCGGCGGCCGACGCCCTCGGGGTCGACCCGGATTTCAGCGCCGAGCTCG
Organism: Lacunisphaera sp.; assembly: GCA_029945855.1. GTDB lineage: Bacteria > Verrucomicrobiota > Verrucomicrobiia > Opitutales > Opitutaceae > Lacunisphaera. The sequence continues at coordinate 1,273 of JAQSDJ010000229.1, read as the reverse complement.
CCGGCAAGCGCGCCCGGCTGGCACCGACGCGCCTCGGCGCCGACGGCCGGGTGATGGAATGGCTCGAAGAGTATCCCGAGGCCGACCCGCAGCACCGCCACGTCGCGCATTTGTGGGGACTCTATCCCGGCGACGAGATCTCGCCCCGCGGCACCCCCGCCCTCGCCGCCGGCGCGCGCAAGACGCTCGACGTGCGCGGCGACGGCGCCACCGGTTGGAGCCTCGCCTACAAGATGGGCATGTGGGCCCGGCTCGGTGACGGCGACCGCGCCCACCGGCTTTTCCGCAACGCCCTGAAGCCCGCCGACGCCGGGACCAGCACGCAGCGCTGGAGCGGCGGCACCTACGCCAACCTTTTCGACTCGCACCCGCCGTTTCAGATCGACGGCAATTTCGGCGGCACCGCCGCCATCGCGGAGATGCTCCTGCAAAGCTCGCCCGGCGAGATCCTCCTGCTCCCCGCCCTGCCGACCGCCTGGCCCGAGGGCTCGGTGCGCGGCCTGCGCGCCCGCGGCGGCTTCGAGGTGGACCTCGCCTGGCAGGCCGGCCGGCTGACCTCCGCCACCATCCGCAGTGTCACCGGCACGCAGACCACCGTCCGCTACGGCGCCGCGGCGCAGACCGTCACGCTCACCCCGGGCGCGGCGCAGACCGTGAAATTCAACTGAGGGCCTATCCGAATTGCAGGTTTGTGTAGGGGCGGCGCTTGGGCGCCCCTACCACAGAAAACAGAGTCATTATCCCGATAGGTTCTACGCCCATACCCCCTCTCATGAAACTCCCCCGCTCCCTCGCCCTGCTCGCCACCCTCGCCTCCGCCCTCGCTGCCTCCGCCGGCCTGACGGTCACCGATCTCCGCTGCGACTGGGGCACCGATCCGCTTGGCGTTGATTCGGCCGGGCCGCAACTCGCCTGGAAACTTACCAGCCCCGACCGCGGCGCAGGCCAGACCGCGTGGCAGGTGCAGGTGGCGTCGACGCGCGAAAAACTCTCAGCCGGAGCGGCTGATCTCTGGGACAGCGGCCGCACCGCCGGCGACACCCAGTTGCAGGTCCCCTACGCCGGCCGCGCCCTGGGCACGGGCGAGCAGGTTTTCTGGCAGGTGCGCGTCTGGGATGCCGCCGGCCAACCCTCCGCTTGGAGCGCCCCGGCCACCTGGACCATGGGCATCATGCGCCCGGACGACTGGGCCGCCCGCTGGATCACCGACCCGGAACTGCTGCGCGTGACGCGCCACCAGCTCGGCTTCAGCACCCCGCCGGTCACGGATGAA
>JAQSDJ010000228.1 GCA_029945855.1 Lacunisphaera sp. | reverse complement strand
GGGGACATGGTGGCTCGTCCAAAGCCCCATGTCCCCAATCTTTGATGAAGAGCCCGAGGGAGTGTCTTCATGCCCTTTTAAACTCTCAAAACCTGTCATTCTGAGCGCAGCGAAGAATCCAGTTGGATGTTCGCTTCCTATGAACCGCCGCCTGACTCCTGAGGGATTCTTCACTTCGTTCAGAATGACAAACTTAGTTTGATATCACTCCCTGTTTCGGGGGAAGTTGGCCGGCTACTGTGCTGCTCAGGGCGGGCGTGACTCCGGGGGTCCCTTGACTCGGATGCCGGGCCAAGGAACTGTAACCGGCGCATGAGTCAAAGTGCCCACCATCCGGTCGCCCTTAAAGGGGAACACGATGCCCCCACCACCGTGATGAGGATTTTGTGGGCGCTGAGTTTTTCGCATCTGATCAACGACACGCTCCAGGCGCTGCTGCCGGCGATCTACCCGCTGCTGAAGGATTCCTACGGTCTCACCTTCACCCAGATCGGTTTGATCACGTTGACCTATCAGGTGACCGGATCGCTGCTGCAGCCTTTGGTCGGCTATTATACGGATCGCCACCACCAGCCCCACTCGCTGGCGGTGGGCATGGGGGCGACATTGATCGGCCTCGCCGTGCTCTCGCAGGCGACCAGTTTCCACCTGTTGTGCGCCGGGGCGGGCACAGTGGGATTGGGTTCGGCGATCTTTCATCCCGAGGCCTCGCGCGTGGCCCGGATGGCCTCGGGCGGCCGGCACGGGTTTGCCCAATCGCTTTTCCAGGTGGGCGGCAATCTCGGTTCGTCGCTCGGGCCGCTGCTGGCCGCGGCGATCATCATCCCGCGGGGGCAGGGGGACATCCTGTGGTTTACGCTGCTGGCTTTCGGCGGCATACTCCTGCTCACCCGGGTGGGCGGCTGGTATCGGCGCAATCTCGCGCGGTTGAAACCGCGGCCGCCCGCGGCTGGCGAGGCCGCTCCGGCGCGCCTCTCGCGCGGCCAGGTGGCGCTGGCCTTGAGCGTGCTCATCCTGCTGATCTTCTCGAAATATTTCTATCTGATCAGCCTGACCAACTACTACACGTTCTACCTGATCGATAAATTCCAGGTCTCGGTGCAGGCCTCCCAGATCGGCCTCTTCGTGTTTCTGTTTGCGGTGGCGGCGGGGACGATCATCGGCGGGCCGGTGGGGGACCGGATCGGCCGCAAGCGGGTCATCTGGATTTCCATTTTGGGCGTGGCGCCTTTCTCGCTCCTGCTGCCGCACGCGGGGTTGACGGGGACGGTGGTGCTCACGGTGTTTATCGGGGTGATCCTCGCGTCGGCTTTTTCGGCCATCCTCGTCTACGCGCAGGAGCTGGTGCCGGGGAACGTCGGGCTGATGGCGGGATTGTTCTTCGGCCTCGCGTTTGGCGCGGCCGGCATCGGCTCGGTGTTGCTGGGGTATCTCGCCGACCACACGAGCATCCGCCATGTATTTCAGGTCAGCGCGTATTTTCCGCTGCTCGGCCTGCTAACGGCGTTTCTGCCGGAGGTGGAAGTCAGGCGCCGGTGAGTGGTGCGAAGGGGCGCCATGGATTGGGCGGAATGGAAAGCAACCGGATCATTTTACAGGAGGTAACGGAGGGAGCAGAGAGGTGGAATCTCCGTCGTTAAGCCACTGGTGACTTATCTGCCCGGGTGCCATTCGCGTTCATTGGCTGCATTCGCGGGCAACTGGACGCCGGGGGCTTCGCCGTGCGTTCTACGGCTTCAGCCAGGGCACGGAGGCGAGGTCGACGTTGCCGCCGGTGAGGATCAGGCCGACCTGCTTGCCGGCGAAATCAAATTTCTTCTCCAGCAGGGCGGCGTAGGGCACGGCGGCGGACGGCTCGATGACCAGGTGCAGTTTTTCCCAGAGCTCGCGCATGGCGTTGACGATGGCCTCCTCGGAGACAGTCACGATGTCGTCCACGTATTGCTGGATGATCGGGAAGTTCTTCTCGCCGGTGCAGTTGGTGCGGAGGCCGTCGGCGATGGTGGCGGGGGTGGGGATGGAGATGCGCCGGCCGGCCTTGAAGGACTGGGCGACATCGTCGGCGAGCGCCGGCTCGACGCCGATGACCCGGATGCCGGGCTGCAGGGCCTTGGCCGCGACGGCGGTGCCGCAGAGCAGGCCACCGCCGCCGACAGGACAGAGGATGAAGTCGAGGTCGGGGGCGTCCTCCAGCAACTCGATGACGGCCGTGCCCTGGCCGGCGGCGACGCGGAGGTCGTCGAACGGGTGGACGATGGTCGCGCCGGTGCGCGCGGCGACCTGGGCGCAGGCGGCCTCGCGGGCGGTGAGGTTGGGTTCGCAGAAGGTGATCCAGCCGCCGAAGCTGCCGACGTTCTGCACCTTGGACTGCGGGGCGCCGGCCGGCATGACGATGTGGGCGGTGATGCCGCGCAGCTGGGCGGCGCGGGCGAGGGCGGCGGCGTGGTTGCCGGAGGAGTGGGTGACGACGCCGTTGGCGGCCTCGGCGTCGGTGAGGGAGAAGACGGCGTTGCACGCGCCGCGCGACTTGAAGGCCCCGGCGGCCTGCAGGTTCTCGCACTTGAAGCTCAGCTTGGCGCCGCAGGCCGTGTCGAGCGCCTCGCTGGTGAGCACGGGGGTCCGCTTGATGAAGGGGCGGATGCGCTCATGGGCGGCGCGGATGGTGGCGAGGTCGAGGGAGGACATGGCGGATGAAGAAACGGAGTTAACCACGAAACACACGAAAGACACGAAAAAGAACGGAGACGGGGTTGCCCGCGAATCACGCGAATGGACGCGAATGAAACGATCGCAGGGCAGGCGATTAATCCGGGTCGATCCGTGTCATCCGTGGTGAAAAAGGCTTGGATTTCCGGTCTTCGCGTGAATTCGCGTGATTCGCGGGCAAATTCTTCCAGACTGGCCGCACCATGACCGTCACAAAACTTCTCCACACCCGCATGCGGGTAAACGATATCGAGCGCTCGGTTAAATTCTACGAGCAGGCGCTCGGTCTGACGGTGGCGCGGCGGCACACCTCGCCCCGCGGCGCCCAGCTGGTTTTCCTGACCACGCCGAACAGCGAGGCAGAGATCGAACTGTGCCAGATGCCGGACGGCACGCGTCCCGTCCAGGTGCAGCCCGATCTCATGCACCTGGCCTTCGAGGTGGAGGATCTCTCGAAATTCACCTCCGCGCTGAAGCTGAAGGGTTTTTCCTTGAGCGACGGCCCGACCCGGACGGGCAGCGGCTCGATCATCGCCTTCATCGACGCGCCCGAGGGTTACGAGGTCGAACTGATCCAGAAGGCGAAATGAGCCGATCCGTCATTGGAGGGCCGGTCTCCTGGCCGGCCGCGGCTGGTCGGGAGATCAGCCCTCCACCCCGCCAACAAGCCCTGGATTCTTCGCTTCGCTCAGAATGAGCGCAGGGGAAAACAACGTTGGAAATCGCTGGGCGGACGCCTGGCCGGATGCGCTGGCCTTTGCCGGGGGGCTGGCGCTGGCGTGGTTCGGCCACTGGGACACGAAGGACCTCGTGTGGAGCCTGTGGCTCTCCAGCCTGGTGGTGGGTTATGCGATGATCGTGTGGTCGATTTTCGGTCCGGCGGTGTTCATCGGCACCAAGGCGTGGGGCGACCGGGCGATGCTGCAGGAAACGCCCAAGGGTCCATTGGTGGCCGGCGGCTCGGTGCTGCTGATCGGCGGGCTGTTCCTGCTGGCGTTCTTCACGGTGCATTTCGGCATGTTTCACTTCGTGCACTCGGTGTTCCTGAATGCTTTCTTCCCGGTGGTGGCGGGAGTGCGGGGACCCAGTGGGGCGCTTTACGGGCAGGTGCTGACGACCTATTGGCCCTTTGTGCTGGTGGCGGCGGTGGCCGAACGTCAGGCCTTCCGCCTCCAACCCAAGCCGGAGGAGACGCCGGACACGTCGGTCAAAGCGGAAGCGATCGCCGCGCGCAAGGCCCGGAAAGCGATGAAGGGTGGCATGACCGGCATGATGGCGCCCTATAGGAATGTCATCCGGTTGCATCTGCTGATCTTCTTCTTCGCTTTTGCCAGCTTTGCACAGCTCGACAGCTTCCTCGTCTATACCGTCGTGTATGCGGTGTATTTCTTCCCGTGGCGGCTGGTGGGGCGGGAGAAGGCTGCGGGGTAGGGGCGCTTGCCCCCAAGCGCCCGGGCCGTTGAGGGCAACGGCCCCTACCTGCCTCCGCCGAACTTCCGTTCCCACGAAAACAGATACTGCTGCGCCAGGCCGGCGAGCGGGCCGAAGTGGGTGCGGCCGAAATGCGCGACAGGCGCGGGCTTCCAGCCGTCGAGGCCGTAGCGGCGGGCAAGTGATTTCAGGACCCAGGTGTCCACGGGAAAGGCTTCCAGTTTGCCTGCGCCAAAGAGCAGGACGCAGTCGGCGACCTTTTCGCCGACGCCGGGTAGTTCGAGCAGGCGCGCCTTGGCGGCGGCGTAGGGCAGCGCCTCGGTTTCCTCCAGCCAGCCCGGGCGGGCGGCGATGAACCGGGCGGTGGCGTGGATGTATTTCGCCCGGAAGCCGAGTAGGCATTGGCGGAGGTCCTTTTCGGGAATGACGGCGAGTTCTTCCCAGGTGGGAAGTTGGTGGCAGGGTGGGGCGTCGTCGTTTGGCGTAGCCAAGGTGGAGCGCGGCGTCCTCGACGCGCTTTGAACGCGTCCGGAGACCGCGTTCCACCTGATTTCGACTCCATGTCTTTCCGCCAGCAGGGCGACCATCTGCTTGATCTGGACGATCTGCTTGGTCGCGCTGCAGAGGAAGCCCAGCAGGGTTTCGCCGAACGGCTGGCGCAAGATGCGCAGGCCGGGGAAGGCCGCGATGCATTGCGCGAGATGGGCGTCGCTGCGCCAAGGGAGCGAATCGGTCAGCGCGTTCCAGTCGCGGTCGAGGCCGAGGTAGCGGGGCAGGGTGGCGGAGACAGCAGTTTGAAGCGAAACAGGCGAACGCCACTCCAGCGATCCCTCCCGCATCCGGAGTTGAGTCACGCAGGCGCTCCACGTGCCGGTCCAGATATCACCGGCCCCGTGCCAGCGGAACGCTTGGCCGCCGTCGAGGGTTTCGGCGAGCGTGGCGGGGGTGGGCTGCCAGCCGGCCAACGGTTGCCAGTCGGACCAGTGATCACGAACTTTCTGTGGGCGCATTCGGAGGGACACGTTGTGGAGGATCGGTCTCCTGGCCGGCCACGGCTGGCCTGGAGACCAGCCCTCCAGCGGGAAAATCAGTTGGTCGCCGGCTTTTCCCAGAGGTAGCTTTTTTCCGTAGCGAGCACGCGACCGTCGGGCGCGAGCACGTCGAGCTTCCACGCGACCGGGTTGGTCTTCGCATCCGGCCAGTCGGCGCCGGTGAGACCGAGGTTGAGCACCGCCTTGCCGGAGGGCAGTTCGGCGGCAAAGGTGTGCGCCCGGGGCTTGGGCTCGCCGGGCATGCTGAGGAGAATATTGACCTTCACCGCCAGCGGCGCGCCGGGATTGGCCGTGCGCACGAGGAAATAGTAGCCGCCGCGCTCGTCGGGTTTCGTGCGCAGCATGGTTTCGCCGTGGGTGCTTTCCTTGCCGCTGAAATATTCGGAGATGTGCTTGAAGGACGCGGCGTCGCGCCAGCCGGTGAAGACGCGAACGATGGTCAGGTCCGCGGCGGAAGCGGCGCCGAGCCCGAGCAACAGGAAGAGATAACCACCACGGATGACACGGATAAGCACGGAGGGACTTTTCATGGGGCGGGGAATGACACGCAAGGGTGGAGTTGGGGTGCAATCAGCCGGAGCAATTCATTTCAACCACCGATAAACACCGATGCACACGGATTGATCAAGAGGTTGGGAGCCCCGAATCGGAACCTTTCGGTTCCCGGGGGTTCGTTCCCCTCAGCGGCTCGGTCCGGGCTATCTGTGTTATTTGTGTTCATCTATGGTTTTTAACGGCAAGCGTCCGGATCAGGCCGGTCGGCGACCGGCCCTACTCGAGGTAAACCTTTTTGTATTGGTGCAGGCCGAGGAGGCTGGGTTCCCAGCCGCGGACGGCCGGATGGAGCAGGTAGGCGCGGATGCCAAAATAGACCGGCGCGACGGGGGCTTGTTCGAGGAGCCGGGCCTCGGCCTGCTGGAAAAATCCGTGGCGGGCGGCGGGGTCGGCCGTGCGCGCGGCCTGGTCGATCAGGCGGTCATAGGCGGGATCGGCCCAGCCGGTCCAGTTGTTGCCGCCGCCCGAGACAAACAGGTCGAGGAAGGTGACGGGATCGACGAAGTCGCCGATCCAACCGGCGCCGGAGAGGGTGTAGTTGAGGCTCTGCTGGTTTTGCACCCAGGTCTTCTGTTCCAGCGGGGTGATGGTGAGATTGACGCCCAGTTCCTTTTTCCAGGCGGCCTGCAGGACCTCGGCGAGGCGCGGCTGGTATTCGTCGTTGCGGACCTGAAGGTCGAGCGTGGGCAGGCCTCTTCCGTCGGGGAAACCCGCGGCAGCGAGCAGCCGGCGGGCGTCGTCGTAGTCGGTCGGCACCCCGGCCGCGGCGGTGTAGCCGGCGCAGTCGGGCGGGGTGAAGGTGGTCGCGGGCGTGCCAGCCCCGCGCAGCACGTGGGTGGCGAGGGCAGCGCGGTCGATGGCGAGCGAGAGGGCGCGGCGCACCGACGCGTCGCCGAACGGCGGGCGGGTGGTGTTGAAGCGGAGGAAGATCGCCTGCAGGAACGGATCAAGCCGCAGCGCGGCGGGATCGGTGGCGCGGTAGACCTCGATCTTGGCGGTCGGCAGGCTGTAGGTGACATGGACCTGGCCGGCGCGGTAATTGCGTTCGTCGACCTCGGGATTTTCGGTAGGCAAAAAGACGATGCGCTGGAGACGGACGGCGGCCGCGTCCCAGTAGGCGGGATTTTGGGCGACGACGAGCCGCGCGTTAGGCGTCCATTCGGCGAGCGTGAAAGGGCCGTTGCCGATGAGATTGCCGGGGCGGGTCCAGGCCGGGAGGCGCTGGTTGAGGTCGCCGAATTTCGCCAACACGCGCGGGTTGACGGGAAACCAGGCGGGCTGGGCGGTGAGGGCGGGGAGATAGGGGGTGGGCCGCTCCAGGGTCAGGCGCAAGGTGCGATCATCGAGGGCCTCGGCGCCGATCGCGGCGGGACCGGTGAGCTTGCCGGCGTTGAACGCTGCGGCATTTTTCAGCGGGTAGAGCAGGTAGGCGTATTCGGCGGCGAGCGACGGGGCGAGGGCGCGGCGCCAGGAGGCGACGAAGTCGTGCGCCGTGAGCGGATCGCCGTTGGACCAGCGGGCGGTCGGCCGCAGGTGGAAGGTGTAGACGAGGCCGTTGGCGGAGACCACCCAGCGTTCGGCGGCGGCGGGCACGGGCTGCGAAGTGCGCTCGTCGAGGGCGCAGAGGCCTTCGAAGAGGGCGACGGCGATGTTCTGGTCCGTGAAGGCCGAGATGAGCTGGGGATCGAGTTCCTGCGGCTCGGCGAGGTTGCCCACCAAAAGGGTGCCGGTGCGGATGCCTTCCCGGACCGGAGTCTCGCGGCGGGCGCAGGCGGAACACAGGAGACAGATGACAGAAAACAGAAGACAGAGGGCCGGCGAAAGGCGACGGGGCATGGGAGGGATTAAAGCCGCAATGGTGCGCCGGGCAAGGAGCGGGCGGATTATTTCTGTGTCCAAGGCCTAAGAAACCCGGCAATCATCCGTCCAAGGAGCAAGGTCGCTTGAACATCGAAACCGCCAAAACCCATGACCGCGAGAAGGCCAGCTCCCTTGTGCCGGCGGCAGTGGAGCGCCACCAGGCGCCGCTGCTGCGTTACGCCACCCGCCTCCTGGGCGGGGATGCCGACCGCGCCCGGGATGTGGTGCAGGACACCTTTGTCCGGCTCATGGCCCAGCCGGCGGCCGAGGTGGACGGCCACGTGGCCGAGTGGCTTTTCACGGTCTGCCGCAACCGCGCGCTCGATGTGCTGCGGAAGGAGGGCCGCATGAAAAGGTTTGCAGAAGGCCAGGTCGAGCGGCTGACCACGGCGGAACCGCTCCCGGGGCACACCCTGGAACGCGCCGAGCAACACGCGGCCGTGCTGCGCCTGATCGGGCGGCTGCCGCCCAACCAGCAGGAGGTCGTGAGGCTGAAATTCCAAAACGGGTTCAGCTACCAGGAGATCAGCCGCATCACCGACCTGTCGGTGGGCAACGTCGGCTTCATCCTACACACGGCCATCAAGGCGCTGCGGCAGCAGATGACCGCGCAGCCGGAATAGCAGAAAACAGAGGACAGACACCATGAACCAGAATCCCATTTCCAGTGATGACCCCCGGCTGACCCTTTACGCCCTCGGCGAGATGGAGCCGCGCGAACGCGCGGAATTCGAGCAGCTGCTGCAGGCGGATGCCGCGGCCCGGCAGGCCGTGGAGGAAATCCAGGCCGCGGCGGCGACGATCACGTCGGCGCTGGAGCACGAACCGGTGGAGGTTGCGCCCAAGCCGGTTGCCCGGATCCTGCGGTTCCCGCAGCTGTATTTCACGATCACCAGCCTCGCGGCGGCGTGCTTCGCCGTGTTCTTTGTCATCTGGCAAAACAACTACACGCCGAAGGAGGCGACACACCTGATCGAGGTGCCGCTGAGATCCGCCCCGAACGAGACCGCCGCGCTGGAAGCCGCCGACGCGGTGGAACTGCCGGTGGCCGGGGATTCCGTCCCCGCGCCCTCGGCCGTCGTGGCGAACGGTTACGACCTCAGGGAGATTTCCGAGCGCGCGATGGCAAAGGGCGAGGCGGAAGGCCGTCAGCAGGCTTATGGCGGACAGTTTTCCGCGGAGGCAAAGATGAAGGCCGCGGCGCGGACGTCCTATGGCTACATTGGTGGAGGTGCTGGCAGTGTGATTGCTCCGGCCCCCCGCGATTTCAACACCGAGGCCTATGGCTACCGGAAGGACAACGATTTCGCGAAGGTGGCCGACCAGCCGCTGTCCACCTTCTCGATCGACGTCGACACGGCGTCGTATGCGAACGTGCGGCGCTTCCTCTCGCAGGGCCAGCGTCCGCCGGCCGACGCGGTGCGCATCGAGGAGCTGGTGAACTATTTCCCCTACCGCTACGCGCCGCCGGCCGGTGACTTGCCCTTTGCCGCGCACCTCGAGGTGGCGTCGGCCCCGTGGGCGCCGGAGCACCGGCTGGTGCGCATCGGCCTCAAGGGGTGCGAGGTCAGCGACGCCGCCCGCCCGCCGGCCAACCTGGTGTTTCTGCTCGATGTGTCCGGCTCGATGCACGCGGCGAACAAGCTGCCGCTCGTGAAGCAGTCGCTGCGGCTGCTGGTGGAAAAACTCCGGCCGGACGACCGGGTGGCCATCGCGGTCTATGCGGGCGCCTCGGGCCTCGCGCTGCCCTCGACGAGCGCGAGCCGCAAGGCCGAGATCCTCGACGCCATCGACCGCCTGGAGGCGGGCGGCTCGACCAACGGCGCGATGGGCATCCAGCTGGCCTACGACCTCGCCAAGGCCAACTTCGTGCCGGACGGCGTGAACCGCGTCATCCTCGCCACCGACGGCGACTTCAACGTCGGCGTGACCAGCGAGGGCGAACTCGTGCGCCTCGTGCAGGAGAAGGCGCAGAGCGGGGTGTTCCTCAGCGTGCTCGGCTTCGGCATGGGCAACCTCCAGGACCACACGCTCGAGTCGCTGGCCGACAAGGGCAACGGCCACTACGCCTACATCGACTCGCTGGCCGAGGCGCGGAAGACGCTCGTCGAGCAGGCCGGCGGCACGCTCCTGACCATCGCCAAGGACGTGAAGGTCCAGGTGGAGTTCAATCCGGCGGTGGTGGCGGCCTACCGGCTCATCGGCTACGAGAACCGGCTGCTGGCGAAGGAGGATTTCAACAATGACGCGGTGGACGCAGGCGACATCGGCGCGGGGCACACGGTGACGGCGCTATATGAGGTCGTGCCAGTGGGCGTGGAACTGCCGGCGACCGGATCGGTGGACGCGCTTAAGTATCAGACGGTGAAAACGCCAAACGCCAAAATCCAAACGCCAAACAATTCAGAAATGCTCACCGTGAAGATCCGCTACAAGGAGCCGGCGGGGGAGGAGAGCCGGAAGCTGGAGTTCCCGCTGCGGGACACCGGCGCGGGGTTCGCGAACGCGAGCCCGGATTTCAAGTTTGCGGCGGCGGTGGCGGCGTTCGGCCTGGTGCTGAGGGACTCACCGCACAAGGGGGCGAGCGTGCTGGCCGACGTGGCAGCCTGGGGCCGGGCCGGGCTCGACAGCGATGCCGGCGGCTATCGCACGGAATTCATCTCGCTCGTCGGGCGGGCGCAGTCGGTCCTGCAGTAGGAGCGGTGAATGGTGGAACCCGTCCTCCGGACGGGTTAGGGAAGGTGCGCGGGGAAAACCGGTCCGGAGGACCGGTTCCACGCCGGGCAACCGCGCGTCAGGTGGCGCGCTCCTTCGAGTAATACCACTGGAGCATCTGGACGGACGAGCCCTCGTCGGTGTTCTCCAGCGCCACGAGGGCCGCGCCCTTCTCTCCCGGGACAATCTCTTTCAGCACCCACTGCCGGTCGCTGCGCCCGAAGGTCCAGAACTCGACCCACGGCCTGACATATTCGTCCCGGTGCTGCTCGACGCCGTCGCGCGTCGCAATCACCTGGGCGTGGGCGCTGATGCGGGCGGTGAAGTCGTCCTGGGTGCGGTCGTCGCTGTTGTTGACGTGGACGATCTCGACCTTGCGCACGCAGAGGTTGCGGTATTCGACCCGCCAGCGGTTGCGCTGGTTGGCTTCGTTGACCGAGCGGAAGTGGGCCAGCAGCCCCGGGGTGGCGGCCAGGCCGGTGAAGGCCTCGGGGCGGCCGTCCTGCCAGGCCAGCAACACGCCGGCATAGCAGCGTCTCGCGAAGACGAGCATCGCCTCGCGATCCCAGATCTTGTCGGTGACGTAGAGGAAATTGAGCAGGCGGTCGATGTTGGCGTCCTTGGCCTGGATGAGTGGCGGCAGGTCGGGCCCGAGGGGGCCGGCCCGGCCGGCGGTCTCACCGTAGACCTGGTCGCGGCCGGTCTCGGTGAAGGACTCGAAGAAATTCTCGATCCGGAGCAGGTCGGATTCGCGCGACTGTTCGATCTCGCGCAAGCGCCAAGACCCTTCCCAATATTGGAAGATCCAGAACTCCTGGAAGCGCGCCGGGGCGGTGTCGCCGCGGAGGAAGGTCCCGCCGCGGTCATCGACGTAGTAGTCCTGCAGCCAGGCGGTGACGAGGGCGGCGAATGAGCGATTTTCCTTTTTGTCCGTGTAATTGAGGTGGACGAGGTCGACCTGCTCGACGCGCAGGTTCTCGAGTTTGTTCAACTCATGGTTCTGCCGCAGGCCGCGGAGCTGGTCGCAATGCTGCGCGTAGAGATCCGGCATCAGCAGCGGCTGCATAGGTTCATAGGCCCGGGCCGACCAGCACGCCTGCAGCTGGCGAAACGTGGTGTCGGCGGTCTTGACGAGCAGGTCCGGGCTTACGCTGCCGTCAGTCCGGGCGATGAACTCGAGCAGCTTGCGGGTCTTGGCCGCCTTCGGCTCGATCTCGGCGCGGGTGAAGCAGAAATCGAGGTCCTCGTCGTCGCCGCCGCTTTTCGCGTTCTTGAGGATCACGACGATGATGACGAAGGCCACGACGACCAGGATGACCACCGGATTGGTTTCGCCGCCGGAGCCGCCGCTCCGGTGACTGCCGCCGCTGCTGCGATAGCTGCCGCCCCCACCGCCCTTGTTGTGCACGATGAAGTCGTCGGCGATGAACGTGTGTGGGCCCGCAACCTGTAGCGTGTAGACCGGACCGGCTCCGGCGGCATGAGTGATCGATTGGATCGCCGCCGGCCGGCCGTCCGCGCGCACCAGCGTGGCCCCGATGCCAAGTCCGCCCGCCGGCAGAAAATCACCGGCCGGGGTCAGGAGCGGATGCTCGTCCGTGGTCCGCAGTTCCCCTTGCGCGGTGTGGAGCACCAGCAGTGGGGCGAAATTGAGGTAGACGCCGGTGATGGGCGCCGGGGCAAGCTGGCCGTCCGGCTGCGGGGCTAGGACGGTGTCTCCGAGTTGCAAGGTCTCGATGGCCTGCGGGCCGGTTGGCGTGGCGATGAGGGTGCCGGGGGCGAAGCAGCCGCCGCCCTTGTTGTGCACGGCTATGCCGCTGGCGACGTAGGTGTGCGGCGCATCCACCTCCAGGTTGTAGACGGTGACGTGCTCCTGCCGCCGTTCCAGCGCGAGGATGCGTTGGGGGAGGAAATGAGCGGCGCCGTCGTAGGCGTGGATGGAGTCACCGACGTGCAGGGACTCAATGGTCCGGAATTCTCCGTCGCCGACGTAGAAAGGGTGCTCTTCGGTGACGTGCAGTTCGGTCGTGAGGGTGCGGACGACGAGGTAGCTTTCCACTTCGTGCGTCAGCACGCGGCGGACCGTGGCGGTGGTCGGCAGACCGGCCGGAGAAAGCGCGAGCACGCGATCGCCCGCCTGAAGCCGGCTGATCGCGCGCTGACCGCCGTCGGCCAGCGCGCTCGGGGGGTCGGGCAGGAAGCAGCCC
>JAQSDJ010000227.1 GCA_029945855.1 Lacunisphaera sp. | reverse complement strand
TCCGGCCGCCTCTCCGGCCGATCCGGGCCGGCTGCGGCAGGTCGCGGAAATCGCCATCGCCCTCGGCGACGCCGATGCGCTCCACGGCGCGCTGCGCCGCCTCAAGGCCCAGGCGCCCGATAATCCCGGGGTCTACCTGTTTGCCTTTCAGGCGTGGCACCGGATGAAACGCCTCAGCTACCGCGACGCGGCCGAACAGGACTATCTCCAGGCCTTTGGGCGGAACGACGGCGCGCTGCAGGCGCTCGCCGCCCTGGGCGTCAACCTCGAGCTGCCCGAGGTCATCGCCCGGGCGCAGCGGGTGGCCGCCGCCAACCGCCTCAGCCCGTTCGCCTACCGCGTGCACCAGACCGAGCTCGCGCTGCGCCGCGGCGAGATCGAGCCGGCCACGCGCCTGCTGCGCGACTGGGAGAACAGCATCGACACGCTCACGAATCAGCAGCGGTTCTACCCCGAGTTCATCAAGCGCCTCACGCGCGCCGCCTTCGCCGGCACCCCCGAGCAGGTCAATTTCCTCCTGGCGCATCTCGCCGCCAGCCGCGGCCAGCCGCTGCTGCCGGTTTATCAGCTGGCGGGGACGGTGCTGGAGAAATCCGGCAACCCCGCCGGCGCCGACCAGGTGCTCCGCGCCGGCCTGCAGCTCTATGCCCTGAGCGACCCGCTGCTCACCGCCCAGCAACGGGTGGCCGCGCTCGTTCCCGCCGCCACCCCGCCGGCGTCCGCGGCCGGTTCCGCCGCTGCCTCCGCCCCGGCTCTGGTCCTGCTGCCCGGCAGCGCCGCCGAGGCCCGCGAGCGGATCGATGACCTGTTGCAGCCGGACGCCCTCACCGCGGCGCGCAACCTCCTGCGGGCCATCCGGGCGCAAAAACCCGCCTGGCTGGCGCCGGCGGAGGCGGAGATCTCGCTCCGGGAGGTCGAGCTGGCGTTTCTCGCCCTCGACCCGATCGCCAGCCGCACCGCGGCGCACACCTACCTTGACCGTTACCGGACCGATGACGACGCCCTCCGCCTCGTGGCCCTGGTGGCGCGCCTCGTGGCCCGGGAGCGCGCGGCCGATGCCCGCGTGCTCGCCGACGAGATCGCCTCGGCTCCGACCGCCTCGGTGCGCGTCCGGCAGGCCCTGGCAGCCCTCAATCTGGGCGACGACCTGGCCGCCTTCGCGGCGGCCCAGGCCGCGGCCATCGGCGCATTGGACCGTTGGATCCTCGCCCAGGAGTGGACCCAGGCCGAGCGACTGTTGAAATATCTCCGCGACAAGCCGCCCGCGTGGCTGGCCGCCGGCACCACCGAGCTCAAGGTCCGCGAGGTGCAGGTCCGGCTCGGGCTCGACCAGCGCCCGCTGGCCCTGGCCGCGCTCAAGGAACTCGTCATCAAGGGCGGCGCCCCGCGCGGCGCGGCGTTTATGCTGGTGCGCGACCTCCTCGCCCGCGGCGAGCGGGACAATGCCGGCGTGATCGCCCGCGAGATCCTGCGGCTGCTCCCCGGCGATCCCGCCGCCACGCGGCTGGTCAAGGAAGCCGAGACCCCGCGCCCGCCGGAGTAGGCGGAACCCGCGCCGGCCCGCCGGCCTTCCGCCGGCTCTTCATCTTCCGCCGAACGGGTTCACCGCACACGCTCAGGCACTCGTTCGCCACACATCTGTTGGAAGGCGGCACTGACATCCGCACAGTCCAGGAACTCATGGGGCACGGCGACATCAGGACCGCGCAGATCTATCTGCCTGTCATGAAAAAGCCCGGGCTCGGCGTGAAGAGTCCGCTGGATCAGTCCTGACCCCGATATGTGTAACGTATTATATTACACATTACCCGCCACCCCCGAACCCGACGCGTGCGCTCCGTCGCGGGCGGCGAGAGCCACCCCGAAACCTGTAACGTATTATATTACACATTTCCCATGCCTTCACTGAGCCAAGTTGTGGACGGAACCTACAAGCCGCTGGCGCTGGAACTGGTGGAGATGCTCATCGATGCCGCGGCCAAGGCGGCGGCTGAGGCGACTGCGGCTCGCGCGGCGGCGGTGCGACGCCGGCAGCGCCCGCCTGGGCGCGGGCTGACCCTGCGCCCGGGGCCGGACACACCGTTGTGGCGCGAGCTGGTGCGGCAGGTGCGGCCGCACCTGCGGAAATACGGCGCGAAGGCGCAGCTGGCTCGGCTGCTCGGCCTGCCACGCCAGCGCCTGCAGGACTGCCTGAAGGCCGGCTCGGCCAGTCTCGACGCCGAGCGCACGCTGCTGCTGCTCGGCTGGCGGGGCTTTTTCCAGCGCGGCGGTGAATTGATTCCGGTGGTGCGTCCCGGCCGGCCCCGCCGCAAGGCCGGGGTGCCACCCGTTCCCGGCAATGTGTAACGTAATACGTTACACATTTCGGGCGTGGGGGGACGGGGCCGGAGTGGGGGCAGGGGCCCGGATAATTTGTAACGTAATAATTGACGAATTATCGGGCGGACGGGCGGCGTCCGCGTCGGGACGGGGGCAGTCATCGCGTATTCACCACCCATTTCAACCTGTTGAACCGCAAAAGCAGGATGCGTGACGGAGCGAGACCGACCAAAACTATTTTGCCACAACAAGGCGCAAAGAAACGACTGCAACCGTGGCTCTTGCGGCGCCTATAGGCGCACGGGCGTTTCTCGTCGGCCGGACAGATAATCTTTGGGCCTCTTTGTGGCCATTCCTTTCCGGGGTGGGTTGCTTCGTGAATACGCGGTGGGGGGCAGGGAAGGGGGCAACGCCGGGGTCGCTTTTGCGGCGGTTTGTGCTTTTGGTGGCGGTGAATCCGCATGGCCACGCAGCCGAACATTCTCTGGATAGTGACCTCGTATCAGCCTTCGCCCAACGGCTACGGCGTGACTGAAGCAGGTTCGGCGATGGGGTTCGTGGAGTAACGCCATGGCACAGCCGAACATTCTCTGGATTGTGACCACCCAATGGCGGGCGCAGGCGACGGGGTATGCGGGGGACCCGAATGCACGGACGCCGTGGCTCGACGGGCTGGCGAGCGGGGCGGTCAACTTCACGCAGGCGGTCACGCCGCATCCGATGGGGCCACAGGCGCGGGCGGCGCTGCTGACGGGGAGGCTTTGTCCGGAGAATGGCGTGCGGGATTACTGGGATGCGCTGCCGGTGTATCAGGGGCAGCAAAACCCGTCCGGAGGACGGGTTCCACTTGGTCGAACCATTGCGCATGCGCTGAACGACCGGGGGTATGCGACGGGATTTTTTGGGAAATGGCACCTGGCGGAGCGCGACCGGAATGCGCCGTTCGTCGGCGAGGCGCACGCGAAGCAGATCGTGCCGCCGGAGCGGCGCGGGGCCTTCCAGCTGTGGGAGGGTTTCGAGGGCGGATTTCTGCTCAACGACCCGTGGCTGCACGGCACGCGGCTGCCGGAGCCGAAACATTTCAAGGGTTACCAGGCGGACGTGCTCGGCGTGAGGGCGGCGGCGTGGTGCAAGGAGCAAAGCGCGAAGGGCCCGGCGGGCGGGCCGCCGTATTTCTGCGTGCTGAGCCTGGAGGCGCCGCATCCGCCGTATCATGCGCCTACCCCGCATGTGGCGGAGGTGAAGCCGGCGGAAGTGCAGCTGCGGGCCAACGTGCCCCACGGCGGCGGCGTGGAGCGGAAGGCGCGCGAAGAGCTGGCGGGGTATTATGCGCACATCGAGGCGACGGACCGCGTCATCGGCAGGCTGCTGGCCGAGGTGGACCTGGCGGACACCATCGTGGTGTTCACATCGGTGCACGGGGACATGCACGGAAGCCACGGGGTTTTTCGGAAGTGCTGGCCGTATGAGGAATCAATCAGGGTGCCGCTGTTGATTCGCAGGGAGCAGGGAGCAGGGAGCAGGGAGCAGAACCGGACGGATGAAAGCCCGGTGAGCCTGGTCGACCTGCCGCACATGGCGGTGGCGTGGGCGGAGGGGCGGGAGTGGGTGTGCAAGCGCGACAGCGCGGCCATCTCGATGCCGGCGCCGACGGAGATTCCGCTGCAGTGTCCGGAGGCGTGGCGCGGTTTCCGCTCGGCGCAGCACAAACTGGTGCTGAAAAATGCGCCCAGCCCTTCGACAGGCTCAGGGCAGGCCCCTTCGACGGATTCGACAGGCTCAGGGCAGACCGAAGCGGTCTGGCTGTATTTCGATCTGGTGAACGATCCGCTCGAGATGAAAAACCTCGCCGGGGATCCGGCGCGGGCGGGGGAGATCGCGGAGCTGGTGCGGTTGATGTGAGGAGCACCACGGAATACCTCGCGCGACTCCGGCGCGGCCAAAGCAGGAGGGAGTCATTTTCCGCGGATGGCGCGGATAGCCGCGGATATATATTGAATCATCCGCGTTCACCCGCCTGATCCGCGGGGGATTGGTTGATTCGGAAATCGCGGCCTGCCGACAAGCGGCAGCCCTACAAAAGACGGTTGAGGGCAACCGGCCCGGCCGCATCACTTCTTCGGGCCGAAGTAGTGGGAGATCTTGGCCTGGATCTCGTCGATCTTCACGGGCTTGGTGATGTAGTCGTCCATGCCGGACTCGAGGCAGCGTTCGCGATCGCCCTGCATGGCGTTCGCGGTGAGGGCGATGATGACGGGCTGGCGGTCCTTGGAGAGCTTGACGCGGATTTCGCGCGTGGCCTGCAGGCCGTCCATCTCGGGCATCTG
The DNA here is from genome assembly GCA_029945855.1 of Lacunisphaera sp. Classification (GTDB taxonomy): domain Bacteria; phylum Verrucomicrobiota; class Verrucomicrobiia; order Opitutales; family Opitutaceae; genus Lacunisphaera. The sequence goes on along the minus strand of JAQSDJ010000227.1, from coordinate 7,965 downwards.
CATATCCATGAACACAAGATGATAGGGCCGGCTCTGCACGGCTTGGACGCCCTCGAGACCGTTGGCCACGGCGTCGGCGCGGTAACCCATGCGTTCCAGGTAGCGCAGGGCGACCTTCTGGTTCACGGGGTTGTCCTCGACCAGCAGGATGTCGAGCGGGATGGTGTCGGCGAGGCGGACGATCGGGTCGGCGGCCATCGGCGTGGCAGAACCCTCCGGGGCGGGACCGACGATGACATGCCGGAGCGTATCGTAGAGCGCGTAAGGCTTGATGGGCTTGGGCAGGCGGAAAAGGAGGGGATCGGGATGAGCGGACCGTGAGGCGCTTTCGCCGGCCGGGGTGAGGAGGACGATGGGCAGGGTGGGGAAGCGGGTGCGGAGCTCGGTGACCAGCTCAAGGCCGGAGGCGTCGGGCAGGACCTGGTCGATGATGGCGGCGGCAAGGCGGCCGGCATCCGCGAGCTTGCGGGCCTCGGCGGCGGACGAGGCGATACGGGACTTGAGCTGCCATTGCGAGAGGCAGTCGTAGAGCATGGTGCGGTTGACGGGGTGGTCGTCGACCGCGAGGACGGTGCCGCGGGGCAGCGGGGGAAACATCGCGGGGGTGTCGGCGTCGGTGACATTGACCGCGCTGGTGAGGATGTTGAAGTGGAAGCGCGAGCCCGAGCCGGGGGTGCTCGCAACCGTGATGCCGCCGCCCATGAGCTGGCAGAGGCGGTCGCAGATGGCGAGGCCGAGGCCGGTGCCGCCGTAGCGGCGGGTGGTGGAGGCGTCGACCTGGCTGAAGGGCTTGAAGAGCAGGCCGAGCCGGTCGGCCGGGATGCCGATGCCGGTGTCGGTGATGTAGAAATTGAGCACGACGTTGGCCTCGTGGCCAGGCGCGGGCGGGCGGGTGGTGGCGGTGATCTCGAGGGTGATGAAGCCGCGCGGCGTGAACTTCACGGCGTTGTTCATCAAGTTGACCAGCACCTGGCGCAGGCGGGTGATGTCGCCGAGCACGACGCGGGGCACGGAGGACTCGATGTGGAAGGCGAGTTCGATGTCCTTGGCGGCGGCCTGCAGGGCGAAGAGGTCGACGGCCTCCTCGATGCACTGGGCCAGCTCGAAGGGCTGGCTCTCCATCTCCATGCGGCCGGACTCGATCTTCGAGAAGTCGAGGATCTCGTTGATGATGGAGAGGAGGGAGTCGCCGCTGGTGCGGATGGTGCTGACGTAGTCGCGCTGCTCGGCGGTGAGGTCGGTCTCGAGGAGCAGGCTGGTCATGCCGATGACGCCGTTCATCGGGGTGCGGATCTCGTGCGACATCGAGGCGAGGAACTCGGACTTGGCGCGGGAGGCGTCATCGGCGTCGGCCTTGGCGCGGCGGAGCGACTGCTCGGTCTCGACGCGCGCGGTGATGTCGGTCTCGATGGCGATGAAGTTCTCGACCAGGCCCTCGTCATTGATGACGGGCTGGACATCGAGGTGGACGTAGAAGCGGCGGTCGTCGGTGGCGAGCTGGACGGCGTCGAGGGTGACGGGCTCGCGCTCGAAGAGGGCGGTGTTGATGCGGTCGACGGCGTCGGGGTCGCCGTCGGGGCCGGCGAGCTGGGCGGTGAGCGGCTGGCCCGACACCGCGGCGAGGCGGCGGCCGGTGAGGCGCGAGTAGCTCTCGTTGACCCACTCGATGCGGCCGTGGTCGTCGGTGATGATGACGGCGTTGTCGGTCTTGCTGGCGACGAGGGACAGCTTGCGGCTGGCGGCCTGGCTGGCGCGGAGGGCCTCGTCGGCGCGCTTGCGGGCGTTGATATTCTGGATGGTGCCGAGGACGCGCAGGGGGCGCCGGGCGGCGCTGAAGGAGGTGCACTTGGCGCGGAGGGCGACCCAGAGGGCGTCGCCGTTCTGGTGCACGATGCAGTGCTCGATCTCGATGAAGGGGGTCTCGCCGCGGAAATGGGCGTCGATGACGGCGCGCACGGCGGGCTGGTCGTCGACATGGAGGAGGCCGAGCCAGCCGGCGCCGGTGGTGGGCATCTCGGCCGGGTCGTAGCCGATGATCTTCCAGACGCTGGGCGTGCAGAAGACGGAGTCGGTCTCGACGTGCCACTCGTAGACGCCGAGCTGGGTGGAATCGAGCGCGAGGGTGAGGCGCTCGTCGGCGGCCTGCAGGCGGGCCTCGACGCGGCGGCGTTCCTCGTTCTCCTCGCGCAGCTGGGCGGCGGTGCGCTCGGCGGCGCGCTGGCGCAGGTAGGCGGACTGGGCGAGGTTGATGACGAGGCCGAGGAGCACGCTCACGCCGAGGCCCGAGAACAACGCGAGTTCCGCGAGGAACTGGCGGTCGGCGCCAAGTAAGGCGGGGCGGGGCACCAGGGTGATGGTCATCCGCTGGTTCAGGAGATTGTAGACGGCGGACTGGTGCAGGCGCCGGTCGAGGGTCTCGTCCGGGGTCATGGCCTCGTAGACCTTGAGCTGGCGGGCGGCGGGGTCGGTCGCGGATGGGTTGTCGATGGCGACGCTGAGCTGGTAGCGGCGCGAGAGGTTCAGGCGCCGGTCGACGATGTCGAAGAATTTCTCGTAGTAGAACTCACCGACGAGGAAGCCCTGGACCGAGGTGCCGCGCAGCACGGGGACGTAGACGGCGAAGGTGGGGGCCAGGAGCGGGGACTCGATCGGGGCGGCGATCGTGTAGGGCGTGGACGGGCCCGCGGCCGAGATCGCGGCCGCGCGCAACGGCTGGCCGGCGTGGTCGTATAAGGGAATGTCCTCGTTGCCCGGGTGCGGCCAGTGCCAGCGGGTGCGCCAGCCGGCGTCGACCCACTGGACGGAGCTGTAGCCCTCGAAGTCTTGCAGGAACTCGGCGGCCTCGCCCTCCCAGGCGGCCTGCGTGACGCCCGGGGTCCGGGACCAGCGCTTGGCCGTGCGCACGAAGCTCTCGATCCGGGCCTCGGCCTCGCCGCTGAACAGCGCCGCGACGTTGTTGATCCGCAGCTGGGTGGTGGAGTTGGTATAGTCGAGCTCGCGCTGCCGCAGCGCGACCCAGAAGGTGACGGTCACGGTGACGCAGCAGACCACCACGGGGAGCCAGAGCCAGCGGGGCGCGGCGGCCTGGCCGGTGCGGCTGTCGTGGGCGGCCAACCCGGTGAGCCCGGCGCCCAGCACGATGAGTAGCAGGGCCGTGTGCGGCCCGAGGTTGGCGTAGTCCTGCCAGAGCGGCACCGAGTTGAGGCCGGTGCGGTAGGCGAGGAGCGCCGTCAGGCCGTAGGCGCCGGCGAGCGAACCGAGCAGGGCGATCAGCACGGGCCGGTGCCGGTGCGACGGCCGCAGGGCGAGCCAGAGTAGGGCGGCGCCGGTCAGCATGAAAACCAGCGCCAGCAGGGCGGGCATGCGGCCGATGTGCTCTCCCGCCACCAACGCGCGGTGGTTGACGAGGAGGTCGTCGAGGCCGAAATCCAAATTCAGGGGCCCCTGGATGAGGGTGGCCCAGGCGAGCAGGGTGACCGCGCCGGCCAGCACCAGGCCGAAGCGGTTCCATTTCCAGCCGAAGGTCAGGGCAAAGGGGGTGAGGCCGATAAGGACCAGGCACGCGCAGGCGTTGGCCGGCAACGCGGCATCATAGGAACGCGGCTGGACGAGGTTGACCTGTCCCGCGACCCAGCCCCAGCCGACGACCAAACCAGCCAGCACCAGCATCGCGAAGGGCAGCAGGTAGCCATAGGGCAGCCAGGAGCGACGAGGTGAGCGGGTGGATGGCATGATCAGCGACAACCCACATTGGATAGGTAGGCCGCGGACTGAAGCAATGTGTAAACAGGGGTAATCACCTAGGTCGGGCGGGAACCATGACGGTGGGCCGGCCGGCCGGGTTAGCGCGACTAAGCCTTGGGTGGCTCAGGCTTGGCGGGTTGGCCGTTGGTGACCGGGGCCGTGGTCGGGGCGGAGGGCGGCGGATCCGACCGGGGCGCGGCGCTCGGGCCCACGACGATCGACCAGTTCGGATTGCTCAGGGGGCCGTTCAACTGGAGCTCAAGGATGCTGGTGATCGGGTTGATGACGATGCCGAGGACGGCGGTCAGCGGGTTGCGGTTTTCCTCGAAGGGCTTGAACTTTGCGGTGAAGTCCAGCGCGTTGGTCGCGAAGCGATAATCGCCATGGGCGTCGATCACCGCGCTCGACCCGGTGATCTTCAGGTCGGGGAGATGCAGCCGGGCGGATTCCAGGCGGAAGCTGGTGCGCGCGGCGTCGAGCTTCAGCGAGGAGAAGTTCAGCGAGAGCTTGCTGAGCACCTGCGAGAGCAGGCCGAAGAGGTTGATCTCGCCGAGCTCGATGCCGGTCAGCGCGGCATTGCCGTTGCCGGTGAAGCTGGGGAGATCCCCCGGCCGGCCCCGGGCCGAGAGCGCGACGTCCAGCCGGCCGCCCGAGGCGCGCTTCATGAACCGGCTCTCGGAGACCGGGCCGGGCGGCACGCCGGCGTTGTTGGCCTGGTAGATTTCCACGGCGCGGATGGCGCGGGCCAGGTCGGCGCGGTTGACGTGCACGTCGAAGCCCAGCTCGCGCGCCGTCTCCGGTCCGTCGAGGGTCGCGTGGCCTGCGCCTTCGCCGCCGGCGACCGTGAAGCGGAGGTCGTCGAGCCGGAGATCCGGGCCCTTGATCGAGCCGGCGACCGTGGCCGTGTCGAGCGGGAAGCCGTAGAAATCCAGCGCGCTCTCCGCCCGGCCGGTGAAGGTGTATGCGTTGGTCGTCCCGACCGTGCCCCAGGCGTGGAGTTGCGGCGGGGCGGTGAACCGCAGGCCGGCCAGCACGGCATCGGCCTTGCCGTCGAGCATCCGGCCGATCGTCGCCGGGGCGAGGTTGCCCGCAAAATCAAACTCAAGCCGGCCGGGACCGGACACGCCCGGCTCGGCGAACCGCTTGAAACCGCCCGACACACGCTCGCGACCGCCGGCGCGGGTGGCGTCGAGTTCGAGCCCGTGGGTGAACCCGGGCCGCAGGAAGACCACGGCCTGGGTCCGCTCGAAGTCCCCGCCCCAGATGGTGGCGTCGGTGGCGGTGCTGCTGCCGAAGTAGACCGTGCGGGCCGGGTCGCGCCAGCGGCCGGACACCTCCACGTTGCCCGCGGGCGGCGCCAAGGGGAAGGCGAAGCGGCTGTTCCAGAAGTTCAGCCACCAGTCGCCGCGGAACCAGCCGTTGATCGCGGGCGGCCGCAGCCGGCCCTCGAGGAGCATGCGGTAGTCGGTGGTCTTGAAATCCATCCAGTAGGAGCCGGTGGCGGAATTGTCCGCGAGCTCGACCCGGGCGTCGTGCGCGAGCAAGCTCATCCCCTCGATCGCGATGCGGCCGCGCGCCGCGGTGATCTGCACGCCGCGCGAGTCGATCCGGCCGGCGTTGACGCGGCTGGAGAGCCGGGCGAATTTCCAGCCGGGATCGAGCACGGCCTCAGCCTGGAAGGCCACCGGGTCGCCGAAGACGAAATACGGGGCGGCGCGCGGCAGGTGCCGGGCCAGCACGCGGTTGATGAACTCGGGCGCGCCGCGGCCCTCGGCCCGGAGGCGGGCGCTGCGCTCGACGAGCCGGGCGTCCACCTCCGCCGCCAGGAATTCGCCGCCGAGCTGCGACACGGCGGTGGCGCGCACCGCCGGCCAGGCCGTGACGTCGGCGCGGAGCACGGGCCCGAGCGCCGCCTCGCCATCCGCGGTCACGCGGCCGGCCGCCACCTGCACCTCGAGCGGGCGGAGGGAAAATTCCTCCGGCACGACCAGCGCGGAGACGATGGCGCGCACGGTGTGCGCGGTGGCCGTGGCCTGCCAGGCGGCGCTGCGTGCGGCGACGTGCACGCGCAGGGGGCGGGCGCCGGGGCCGTCCAGCCGCAGCGTGGTGGTGGCGGCCAGCGCGCCCAGCTGGAGCGGCTGGTCCCAGGGCCGGCTGACGGACCGGGCGGTGAAGAGCAGGCGGACGGTGTTGCCGAGGCCGGCGGGGCTTTCGAGGTGCACGGACAGCACCGGGTCGTCAAAGGGGTCGAGCCGGTGGATGCCGAGCGCGATCCGCCGGCTCAGCTGCAGGTAGCGCGTGGTGATTTCCTCGAGGGCAAGGGGGGCGGCGCCGGCGGGGCGGGGCGGCAGGACAAGCTCGCCCCGGGCGGTGACGGTGAGGCGGCCGACGCGGGCGGTGAGCTGGTCGATCTGCCAGAGGTGGTGGTCGTGCCGCAGGGTGACGGCGAGGTCGCGGATGAGGGGCTCGGCCGTGCCGCTGGGGGAGAGCATCGCGGGCAGCTGCAGCACGGCGCCCTCGAGACGGATCTCGTCGGGGAGGGGCGAGCCGGCCAGCGCGGACCAGAAGCTGCGCCGGAGATAGACCAGCCGGCTGCTGACCAGCGGGTCCTCGAACTGCCGCGAGCGCAGCTGGACGTTTTCCAGGAGGATCTTGCCGGTGGGATCAAAGCGCGCGCGGCCGAACGAGATGACGAGGTTCGCCTTGGCCAGGTTGGCCTCCACGCGGCGCAGCACAAAGCCCGGCACGGGCAGTTCCTTCGCGAGGCTGATGTAGACGAGTCCGGCGAGCGTCGCGGCCAGCACCAGCCACAGCGCCCAGCAGGCCAGCGTGACCGCGCAGGAGCCGCAGAAGCGCAGCAAGGTGGCGGTGTGCTTGGGTGGCGGGTTGGTCGGCATGGTGCGGCGGTAGCGGCGGTCTAGGACCGCCGGTTTGGGGCTTTATTCCAATTCGCTGTCAAAATGAGCCTAAGCAAGGACTCGATCCAATATTGCGCAGGAGTCCGCAAAGGTAACGGAGGCGGAGAAAGATTTGGTTCCAGCTCGCGGGTTTTTCTCTGCTCCCTCCGCGCCCTCCTGTTCAAAGGATGGGGAGGTTTGGTTTTTGGCCAACAGCGGTCTGATGCTGAACGCAACTTGGCCTGAGGCGGGATCATGCAGTTGAGGTGGGTGGAACCGGTCCTCGGGACCGGTTTGCCTTGGCGTGCGCCCAACAACCCGTCCGGAGGACGGGTTCCACCATTTGGTGAGCGGCTTTGCAGTGGAGATTGGTCGTCCAACTGCATGAGTCCGACTGAGGCGTGACTGGTGCATACATCGGGGGAACGGCGGTCCTAGACCGCCGCTACAGGTCAGGGTTTGCCGGGCGGCGTTGCAGCCGCGGGAGCCGGTTTGGCCGGCAGAGGTTCCTGGGCCGGCTCGGTGGTCGCGGTGGCGGCCGGCCCGGGCACACCGGGGTCGTTTTTCTCGGCGTAGGTGAAGGTGAAGAGAGCGTCGAGCAGCTCCTGCGAGGTCTCGAAGACCACGCCGCCGAATTCCGTCGTGCCCGCGAGCAGGGTGGTGCCGGCGAGGCGGTCGGTCAGGAAAAGCGTCGAGGTGGAATTCTGGGGGGTGGTGCCGCCGGCCGGGAGGGCGAGGGTGAGGTCCAGCCGGTATTTCCAGGGGCGCGGGCCCGCCGCGGTGTCGACCTGCACGGGGTTGAAGGCATCGGCGGTGAAGCGCCGGGCGACGAGCTTGTGCAGCTGGGGCAGGAGCACGCCGAAGGCGTGGCGGCGCGCCGGGGATTCGCCGGCGAGGGCGGCATCCCAGTTCTTGTCGCCCTCGGCGATCTGCTTGGTGACGATGATCTCGTTCGTGGCGAGATCGGCGAGGGAGAGGCCGGTGATGCGCGCGCCCTCGGGCAGTTCGCGCAGCAGGCGCTGGCGGAAATGCCGGGCGACGGTCGGGGTCTCCGCGATGATGTCGGGCAGGATCTGGTAGACGAACGGGGCGTTGGTCATGCGGGCGAAGGCGACGCCGGGTTTGTCGGGCGAGACGCCGACCTGCAGGGTCAGGGTGGAGGGCTCGTTGCCGCGCACACCGCCGCCGGTGCTGAGACTGAGGGTGATCTCGCGCTCGGGGCGGTTGAAGCCCCAGTTTTCCAGGTCGGCGGCGGAGGGCGCGTCGCTGTGGAATCGCGGCAGGCCGGCGGTGACCTCCTGCGCGGAGAGCAGGTAGATCTTCT
>JAQSDJ010000226.1 GCA_029945855.1 Lacunisphaera sp. | reverse complement strand
TGTGCGCGGCGAGGTCGCCGCGCCTCCAGGACCAAACGCGTCGGGGACGACGCGTTCCACCTTCACGCTCACCCTCACCAGCGGCGAGACCGTCGCCGCCGGCCGGGTGCTGCTGGCGACGGGGGGCAACCAGACCAACGCGGGCTTCGCCTTCGCCCGGCAGTTCGGGCACACGATCGAGCCGCCGGTGCCGTCGCTCTTCACCTTCCATATCAAGGACGCGCGGTTGGAGGGATTGTCCGGGATCTCGGTTGAGGACGCGGTGACGACGGTGCGCGATCCGGCCTTGAAGGAACGCGGGCCGCTGCTCGTGACGCACTGGGGTCTCAGCGGCCCGGCCATCCTCAAGCTGTCGGCCTGGGGGGCGCGCGCGCTGCACGATCGCGGCTACAAGTTCACCTTGCTCGTCAACTGGGCGCCGTCGTTCAACGCCGAGACGCTGCGCACCGAGCTCGAGCGCGCCCGGGCGGCCAATCCGAAGAAACAGACCGGCACCTGGTGTCCGGTCGGCCTGCCGCTGCGGCTGTGGGAGAAACTGCTGGCGGCCGCGGGCATCGCGGCGGCGACGCAATGGGCGGTGGTGCCGGGTGCGGCGCTGCGGACGCTGGCCGCGCAGGTCTGCGCCGGGGAGTTCGCCGTGGACGGCAAGAGCATGTTCAAGGAGGAGTTCGTGACCTGCGGCGGCGTGCGGCTCGCGGAGGTGGATTTCAAGACGATGGAGAGCCGCCGCGTGCCCGGCCTGCATTTCGCCGGCGAGATGCTCGACATCGACGGCATCACGGGCGGCTTCAATTTTCAGAATGCCTGGACCACCGGCTGGCTCGCCGGGCGAGCGATGGCGGGCTGTCCAGAGGACTGAGGACGGAAGACAGAGAACAGGGGATAGCTCCATCGCGCGGCTGATCTCGACTGGCTTTTCCGTCCTCTGTCGTCTGTCCTCCGTCCTCTGCCATGACCACCTACGGCCAGCTTTTCCTCATCCTCCTGCCGGTGTTCGCGATGATCGCGCTCGGCGTGGCGCTGCGGCACTGGGCGTGGATCTCCGAGGCGGGGGAGGACAGCCTGTTCAACCTGGTCTTCAAGGTGACGTTCCCCTGCCTGATCTTCGAGTCGGTGGCGGGCAACCACGCGTTGCGCGATCCGGGCAATTTGCTGATGGCCCCGCTGCTGGGTTTCAGCCTGACGTTGTTGTCGATGGGGGTCGGCTGGTATGTCGCCAAGGCGCTCGGCCTGACGATCGGCCACGGCCTGCGGACCTTCGCGCTGGCGGTGGGCCTGACCAACTACGGCTATCTGCCGATCCCGATCATGGATGCGATGTTCGGGACGGAAAGCCGCGCCGTGCTGCTCGTGCACAACGCGGGCGTCGAGGCGGCGCTCTGGACCGGCGGCATTTTGGTGGTCACGGGCCTGTCCCCACTGGCGGGCTGGCGCAAGCTGCTCAATGTGCCGGCGCTCTCGCTGGTGTTCGCCCTCGTCTGCAACCTGACCGGGGTGTCCGCGCTGGTGCCGGCGTGGGTGATGAGCCTGGTGCATACCCTCGGGTTGTGCGCGATCCCGCTCGGTCTGCTCATGACGGGGGTGAGCATCCAGCCGCATCTGAACGATCCGAAGCAGCTGGTGAACCTGCGCGTGACGCTCATGGCGTGGCTGGTGCGGCTCGTGGTCCTGCCGTGGCTCTTTCTCCTGGTGGCGCTCTGGCTGCCGTGCTCCATCGAACTGAAGCGTGTCCTGGTGGTGCAGGCGGCGATGCCTTCCGCCGTCGTCCCGATCATCATCGCCCGGGTCTACGGCGGGCAGCCGCTGATCGCGGTGCAAATCATCCTCGGCACGACGGCCCTGGCGCTGTTCACCATCCCGTTCTGGATCCAGTTCGGGCTGCACTTCGTCGGGCTGGCGCCGTGAGGCGGAGGAAGTGAGAGCAAAAGAGAGGCGGGAGTAAGTGTGACCGGAAAGGCTGCGGAAAATTCCGCCTGTTGGTGGATTGACGCGGGCCGCGCCGCCGGTTTCCTCCCGACATGGATTGGATCACCGACCCGCAAATCTGGATCAGCCTCCTGACGCTGACCGCGCTCGAGATTGTCCTCGGCATCGACAACATCATCTTCATCTCGATTTTGGCCGGCAAGCTGCCGCCGGAGCAGCAGGCGAAGGCCCGGCAGACCGGCCTGATGCTCGCGCTCGTCACCCGCGTCCTGCTGCTCTGCAGCCTGGCGTGGATGATCAAGCTCACCGCGCCGCTCTTCGCCATCGGGAGTTTCGGCGTATCCGGCCGCGACCTGATTCTGCTCAGCGGCGGCCTGTTCCTGATCGTGAAGAGCACGATGGAGATCCATGAAAAGCTCGAGGGCGGCGAGGAGCACACCGGCACCAGCCGGGTCGTGCCGAAGTTCAGCGCCATCATCGTGCAGATCCTCCTGCTCGACGTCGTGTTCTCCCTCGACTCCGTCATCACCGCCATCGGCATGGCCAATAATCTCGGTGTCATGATCGCGGCCGTCGTCATCGCCCTGGGGGTGATGCTGAAGTATGCCGGCACGGTCAGCGACTTCGTGCACAGGCACCCGACCCTGAAGATGCTCGCGCTGTCGTTCCTGCTCCTGATCGGCGTCACGCTGGTGGCCGAGGGCACGCACCAGCACGTCAACAAGGGCTACATCTACTTCGCCATGGCGTTCTCCTTCGGGGTCGAGATGCTGAACCTGCGGCTGCGGAAAAAATCAGCGCCCCTCGTCCTCCACGAAGCCCGGCCCTGAGGCGAACTCATAGCGTTGGCCGCCCCACTCCACGGCAAAGCCGCGCCTCACGCGGTGAAACCTGTCCGGACGGGTTGCGGGACGCACGCCGGGGCCAACCGGGCACGGAGGACCGGTTCCACCCACATCAACAGCTTTGGCTGAGGCGCGGGGTCATTCGGCCCCGGCCCGGCCCTTGGGGGCCAGCCGCCGCTCATCGTTGCGCGACTTGATGCGTTTCTGCTGCCGGCGGCGGAGAAGTTCGTCGAGTTTGTCCACGAGCAGATCGAGCGACTTGTAGGCATCCTCACTGCGCACCTGGGCGATGAGGTCGGGGCCCCGGATCTCGATCCGGCCCTTGGCGATGAACACGTCCTTCGCCTCGCGGGTCCGGTCGAGTTCAAGGTCGAGGCGGATGCGGTCAATGGAATCGTCATGGCGCAGCAGGTGTTCCGCCTTGGATCGGGCGGCCTGGTGCAGGGCGGGGGTCAGGTCGAGGTGGATGCCACGGACTAGGACACGGGCAGCGAGGATAGCGGGGTTTGCATCAGTCGTCATGGTGCGGGGTTGGACGCAGCCGGCGGCGGAACGTTGCTTACAATGTCCCCGGGTGATTCAAGTTGCGCCGGGTTTCGGCGTGCAATGCCGGCCCGGAAACCGCACCCTGCCGCTCTCCTTCGCATGGAAACCTTGTCCCTGGATTTTCACGAACGGCCGGAGCCGGAGATGTCGGCCCGGGCGCTGGCCTTCTATGCTGCGATGCGCTCGCGTCGGACCGTGCGGGAGTTTTCCCCCCGCCCGGTGGCCCGGGCCCTGATCGAGACCGCGCTGCGGACCGCCGGCACCGCGCCCAACGGGGCCAATCTCCAGCCCTGGCACTTCACCGTGATCGGCGACCCGGCGGTGAAGCACCGGATCCGGATGGCCGCCGAGGCCGAGGAACGGGAATTCTACGCGGGCAAAGCGCCGGCCGCCTGGCTCGAGGCCCTCGCACCCCTCGGCACCGATGCGCACAAACCGTTTCTGGAGACGGCACCATGGGTGATCGCGGTTTTTGCGGTAAACAGCTTTGTGGACGCGACCGGAGGGCGGCAGCAGACCTATTATGCCAAGGAATCGACGGGAATCGCCTGCGGTTTCCTGATCGCGACGCTGCATCAGGCGGGACTGGCCACCCTGACCCACACGCCCAGCCCGATGGCTTTTCTCAACGAAATCTGTGGTCGGCCGGCGCAGGAAAAACCCTTTTTGCTGCTGGTCGTCGGCTACCCGGCCGCCGGGGCAAAGATCCCGGCCCACGCCGCACGGAAGAAACCGCTCGAGGACATCGCCACCTGGCTCTGACCTTTCCGCGCTGGAAAAATTCATTTCATCGCCCAACCTCCCTTGCCATGTTGCGATTTTTCCTCGTTTGGGCCCTCGCATTGGCGCCCCGGCTGCTGGCCCAGGATCCGGCGCAGGCAATGGAAAAGTCGGTCGCCGCGCTCGTCGCGGGTCCGCAGGTGACCGTCGTGCATTTCTGGGCGCCGTGGTGTCCGAACTGCCGGGCGGAGATGGATCCGGCCGCCGGCTGGGCGAAGTTCATCGGGGATAATCCGGCGGTGAAGGTCGTCTTCCTCAACATCTGGCACAAGGGCCAGAAGCCCGGGCCGCGGCTGGCCGAGGCCGGCCTCGGGCCGCAGCCGAACCTGCTTTTGCTCGACCACCCCAACGGTTCGCGGCTGGAGGAGAGCCGGCTCAACTCCTTCCTCGGCCTGCCGCTGACCTGGATTCCCGCGACGTGGGTCTACCGGGAGGGCAAGCTCCGCGTGGCGTTCAACTACGGCGAGATCCGCTTTCCCGTGCTCCAGCAGATGGTGGACGACGCGAGGAACGAATGGAAACACTGACATGACCAACCAACTCCACTGGGGCATCATGACCACGGGCGTCATCGCCCATAAATTTGCCGCCGACCTGCTGAAATCGCGCACCGGCCGGCTCGCCGCGGTGGGCGCGCGCCGGCTGGCCGACGCCGACAAGTTCGCCCGGGAATTCGGTGGCGCCCGCGCGCACGGCAGCTACGCCGCGCTGCTGGCCGACCCGGGAGTGCAGGCGGTCTATATCGGCACGCCGCATCCGCACCACAAGGAGTGGGCGCTCAAGGCCATCGCGGCGCGCAAGCACGTGTTGTGCGAAAAGCCGCTCACGCTCAACCTGGCCGACTCGCGCGCGATCGTCGACGCGGCCCGGGCGCAGGGCGTGCTGCTGATGGAGGCCTTCATGTATCGCTGCCATCCGCAGACGGCGAAACTGGCCGAGCTGGTGCGCACTGGCGCCATCGGCGAGCTGCGGCTGATCCGCGCCAGCTTCAACATCCAGATGGAGTTCAAGCCGGAGCACCGGATGTTCAACCGCGCGCTCGGCGGCGGGACGATCCTCGACCTCGGCTGTTACCCGGTGTCGTTCTCGCGGCTGATCGCCGGTGCCGCCCAAGGCCGGCCGTTCGCGGATCCGGTGGAATTCCATGGCACCGGCCGGCTGCATCCCGAGGCGCGGACGGACGATTGCGCGGTCGCCGTCGTGAAATACCCCGGCGAGGTTGTGGCGGAACTCTCCTGCGGCTCCACCGTGACCCGGGACATCTCGGCCCGGATCTTCGGCAGCCAGGGCTGGCTCGACGTGCCGACCCCGTTCTTCCCGGGTCTGGAGGGCCGGACCGACCGGTTTTTCCTGCATCGGCCCGGCGGCGGCGCGCCGGAGGAGTTCAGCTGCGAGTCACCGGATGCGCTTTACGCCTATGAGGCCGATGCCGTGGCCGACGCTCTCGCGCGCGGCGAACGCGAGGTGCCGCATATGACCTGGGCCGACACCCTCGGCAACGCGGCGGTGCTCGACGCGTGGCTCGCGGCCGTCGGGGTGAATTACGAAGGTATCTAGGTTTCCCCCGGGTTCGCATTCGCCGTCGGAATTTCGCCACTCGCCGCACCGCGCTTGCGGTCCGGGTCCGGACCATGCAATTTCCGCGCATCATGCATCCCCGCCATCTCCTGTCCGGTGCCGTGCTCCTCGCGGCTCTGTCCGCCGCCCTGACCGCCGCGCCCGCGCCGGAGCAAAGCGCGGCCGAATCCGTCAAGGCCAACGCGTTCTTCGACCGCGTGTTTGACGCCGGCGTGGACCGCAGCCCGACCGCCCAGGGTTATCTCGGCATCAAGAAGGACCACGACAAGTGGGACGACTATTCCGAGGAGCATCAGCTGGCGGAATTCGTCATCACGGTGCAGCAGCTCGCCGAGCTCAAGCGCACCATCCGCTTCGACCTGCTCGACGAGCAGACGCAGATGAGCTATCGGCTCTTCGTCGCGCAGGCCGAGCGGGAGATCGAGGCATGGAAATGGCGCGACCACAGCTACCAGTTCTCGCAGCAGGGCGGCGCGCACACCGATGCCCCGGCCTTCCTGATCAATTTCCATCCCGTGGACGACGTGGCCGACGCCCGGGCCTATATCACGCGGCTGCGGAAACTGCCGGCGGGGTTCGACCAGCTCATCGCGCGCGCCGAGGCGCAGGCGGCGAAAGGCATTTTGCCGCCGAAGTTCGTGTTCCCGATGCTCATCGAGTCGTGCCGGGAGATCATCACGGGCGCACCTTTCGCCGGCGTGGGTGACAAGAAAAGCGCGTTGCTGGAGGATTTCGAGACCAAGGTCGGCGCCTTGAAGGACGTGGACGCGGCCGCCAAGGCGCAGCTCGTCACCGAGGCTAGCGCGGCGCTGCGGGAGGCGGTCCTGCCCGCCTACGCGAAGCTCATCGCTTTCTTCGCGGCGCAGGAAAAGGTCGCGACCGATGACGACGGCGTCTGGAAGCTCCCCGAGGGACGCGATTACTACAATTTCATGCTCCGCAGCCACACGACGACGGCGCTCAGCGCCGACGAGGTGCATGAACTCGGCCTGCGCGAAGTGGCGCGCATCCACGAGGGCATGACGCGGATCAAGGAGCAGGTCGGCTTCAAGGGCGACCTGGCGGCGTTCCTGAAGTTCATGCGCGACGACCCGCAGTTTGCCTACCCGGCGACCGACGAGGGCAAGGCCGCGTATATCAAGCGCGCCAACGAAATGATCGCCACCATGACGGCGCGGCTCGACGAGTTTTTTGGGGTGAAGCCCAAGGCCGGACTGCTGGTGAAGACGGTGGAGCCCTTTCGCGAAAAAGGCTCCTCCGCGGCCTTCTACGAGCAGCCGGCGCCGGACGGTTCGCGGCCGGGTTATTATTACATCAACACTCTCGACATGCGCGCGCTGCCAATCTGGGAGATGGAGACGCTGGCGCACCACGAGGCGATCCCCGGGCACCACATGCAGATCGCCATCGCGCAGGAGCTGGCAAACATGCCCAAGTTCCGGAAGTTCGGCGGCTACACGGCCTACGCCGAGGGCTGGGGGCTCTACGCGGAGTATTTTCCCAAGGAGTTCGGCTTCTACCAGGATCCCTACCAGGACTTCGGCCGGCTCTCCGACGAACTGCTGCGCGCCGTGCGCCTCGTGGTGGACACGGGCATCCACGCCCGGCGCTGGACGCGCGCGCAGGTGATGGATTATTTCCGCGCCAACACGGCGGCCTCCGAGCGCGAGCTCTTCTCCGAGACCAACCGCTACATCGTGTGGCCCGGCCAGGCCTGCTCCTACAAGGTCGGCATGCTGAAGATCCTCGAACTGCGCGAACTGGCGAAGCAGGAACTCGGTCCGCGGTTCGACCTGCGCGGCTACCACGACCTGGTGCTGAAGAACGGTGCCTTGCCGCTGAACCTGCTCGAGGAAAACGTCCGCGTCTGGATCGCCCGGCAGAAACAGTAGGGCCGGTCTCCGCCCGGCTGGGGTTGCCCGCAAATCAACGTGAATTGCTTTGGGCCCAGAGGGTGGGCCGGCCGGTCCCTCTGCCGGCAGGGTCCACCGAGGTGCGACCGTTACCCCAAGCGGGCACAGGGACGTGCCCGCCCACCAGATGACCAACCTAACAGAGTAATCCCAAGCCAAGGCATTTTCCCGCGGAGGACGCGGTTATCACGGATTGGGCCAAGACATTTAAAAACAGAGTTCGCGGAGAGACGCAGAGCGGGAACTCGTCTGATATATTTCTGCGGGCTCCGTGCTCTCTGCGTTAAAGAATTAGCCCGGATATTTTTCTGAAATCTCTCTTCATGAGTGTGAAATATCCGGGTTAGTTGTTCCTGGATCCTAGGGGATCCATCCGCGGCCATCTGTGTTATCCGCGGAAGATTGTCGGGGTGGGGATGAAATAGCCGGACTGTCGGCGGATGACCCGGCTGTGGCACCTGCCAACGCATCCGGATTTTATTCGTGATATCCGCGGTTAATTGGGTTTGAAGGACGGGGTTCCAAAGTGCTTCTGACCTATGAATGAGAAACGTGCAGATGGCCCGGCGGCTTCGACCGCGCAGCAAAAAGGAGGCGCCGAAGACATTGTCGTTTTTCTCACCCGGCGGGAGGGGAAATGCGCGGGGTGCGGGGAGGAGTTTTTCGACGGATCCCTGATCCGGATGGAGAATGATCAGCCCCATTGCCTCGATTGCGCCGACCTCGGTCATCTTGAATATCTGTCCCGCGGCAACACCGCGCTAACCCGTCGCGCCACGAAACATTCGCCGTTGCGCGCCGTGGTCGTGCAATGGGCGCGCGCCCGCAATCGCTACGAACGCCAGGGCATCTTGGTGACCCGGCAGGCGATTGATCGCGCTGAGGCGGAGTGCCTCGAAGACGCGGACGTCCGCGAACGCCAGCGGGAGCGCGCGGCGGAACGGCGCGAGGGCGTCGAGGCGGCGTATCTGGCGAGCGTCACCGCGTCGATCCAAGCGGCGTTTCCTGGATGTCCGCCTGACGAAGCCGGGCAGATCGCCGGCTGGACATGCCAGAAACATTCTGGCCGGGTGGGCCGGTCGGCCGCGGCAAAGGACCTCGACCCGCAGGCGCTCAAACTGGCGGTCATCGCCCACATCCGGCACGAGCATACCGGTTACGACCGTCAGCTGATGCAGCACGGCGACCGGGCGTTGGCCCGGCAGCTCGTCCACCCGGAAATAGACCGCATCCTCGCGCAATGGGAATCCACGCCTGCCTGAAGCCCAGACGATGCCGTTGAAACGAGGACGCACGTGAAATTCTCTTCAATGGGGCTATGGTCTGCCGGTCTCTCTCTCCTGGCCTTTCTTGTCCAGGATGCTCACGGTCGGGACAAGTCGGCGGGACCGGGCAGCCACACGCTGACCATCGCCGTGGACGGTTTGGAGCGGACCTGCCTCGTGCATGTTCCGGCCCGCTACAAACCCCAGACACCCTCGGCCGTGGTGATCATGCTGCATGGCGGCGGGGGCACCGGTCGGGCGGCCTTGTGGGAGACGGGCTGGGCGGACAAGTCTGAAAAGGAAGGGTTTCTGGCCATTTTCCCCAACGCCATGGCGCGTGACCCGGCACGACCGAGTCACTTCTCCCGCAACCCTCAGCTTTGGAACGACGGTTCAGGGCGGTTCTATCCCGGCCAGAAAGCGCCCGACGACGTCCGGTTCATCGCGGCTTTGTTGGACGATCTCTCCGCCCGTTACTCCGTGGATAAAAGCAGGATTTTCGTCACCGGCTTTTCCAACGGCGCGTCCATGGGCTTTCGCGTGGGCGCGGAATTATCGCAGCGGATCGCCGCCATCGCGCCCGTGGCGGGCGCGTTATGGCTCGATGTTCCCGCGGTCCGGCCGCCGGTCTCCCTGTGCTACATCACCGGCACCGCCGATCCACTAAACCTGATCGAGGGCGGCGTCCCGAAGCTCGCCACCGGGGCCAGCGACAAGATCCGCGCAAAACCGAAGCCGCCCGTGCGCGATTCGATCTTGAAGTGGGCCGGGGCGATTGGTTGTCCTGCCTTGCCTGCCACCACGGCCGAAGCCAACGGCGTGCGCACGGAAACATACTCTTCCGGCCAAGGTGGCGCGGAGGTTGTCTATATTGCAGTCGAAGGTCTGGGTCATACCTGGGCCGGGGGCAAAAGCCTCCTGCCGGAAATCATGGTCGGGCAGACGTCGGACAAAATATCCGCAACCGATGTCATCTGGGCTTTCTTCCAGAAACACGCGAAGTCGTCTGAAGCCAAGAAGGCCTCCGCGCAGGCCGGCCTCAAGGACGCGGGCCAGCCGCACAGTTGAATTTGTGGGGGGGCGGCATCAGGTTGCGTAAATCGACATTCATTCTGCCAGAAAATTTAGTAGCGAAACTCCGCGACCTATCCTATCCCCGCAAGTATCTTGATGGGTATTTTGGCTTTAATTCTCGGGATCGCATATCTGCCTCTGCAAGTTGCCACGTGGGCGAAGTGGAAAGGCGCGTGGCTTTACGCCAGCGTTGTCCCGGCAGCCATTCCTGTCGCCGCGTGTGGGGTTGGTCTGGCGAAAGACAGCAATCTGTGGCCGTTCTGGGGTGCTTACGCGTTGCCGGTTTCCGCACTAATTCTCGGCGTTCTCTGGGGTGTTCGTTGGCTTGTGCGGCAGCCTATGGCGGCTCGCCCGCCACGGGGTTCTTGATTCGGCTGAGCGTCCAGCTGCCAGAGCATGTTTCCGGGGAAGCGAACATGCCGCTGGATGTCATGCCGGCCTGCTGGCTAGACTTCGCTGCGCTTCCGCCGTCGCTAGGCTCGCTGCGTCGTCTGCCGGCGGGGTTCGTCATTGACCGTTGGCCAGAGACAAAACAGCACTTGCGCGCAGAGTGGTGCCGGCAAGCTTCCCGGCCTGGCGCTCACCAGTGTTTTTCTTGCCGAAGAGGTGCTCGCGCTGCCGACTGAGCAGCGCAGAATGCTCGCCAAGCTCCTGATGGAAAGCGTTACGGATGATGGCCGGAGCGATGAGGAGATCCGGATGATGCTTCGTTCGCGCCTCGAAGACCTGAAGTCCGGGCGGGACGCCGGGATGTCGTTCGCAGAAGTCTTTGGCGAGAAAGCATGAGGGTGGTCGTCAGCTCAGTCTTCAAACGAGACCTGCTCGAGGCGGAGACCCGATAGGCTGCGATATCGCCGAAGCTCGGTGACGATTTTCACGAACGCGCAAAAGAGGCAGTCCGAACCATCATCGTCCGAAACGGTGGCGATCATGTTGGTCCGCACGGTTTCAGATGCCGAAAGTGCCGGCTGTTTCCTTATTTGGTCTACTACGAGTTCGACGGTGAGATCCTGTATGTCTTGGGCATTGTTCAGGAGCGGAAGCATCCTGACTCCCTAAAGAAAGCGTTTGAAGAGGAGGGGCAGGGCTGACTCGAAATTATGTTTTTCCTGTCTCCAATTCCAATCAGCCGCGCCCCCGTCGTGGACATCGGAAATTTATAACACAATACATTACAAACTTCCCGCGGTGCGCCGGAGGTTGTCGCAGACGATGGCGGCGGCTACGGCGGCGTTGAGGGACTCAGCGCCGCCGAACTTCGGGATCGTCACGCGCTGCGTCACCAAGGCCGACACGGCGGGGGACAAACCGCGGCCCTCGCTGCCGATGACGATGACGGCGTTGCGGCCGGGTTTCAGTTCATGCACGTCGGCGCCCGACAGGTCGCAACCGAGCACGGGCACCGTCACGCCGGCCAGCGCCTCGGCCAGCGGGGCGGTGTGGACCGTCATGCGGGCGAACGAGCCCATGCTGGCGTTGATGACCTTCTGGGAAAACAGGTCGGCGCAATCGGGCGAGAGCAGCACGCGGTCGAGCGCGAACCAGTCGGCCACGCGCAGCAGCGTGCCGACGTTGCCCGGGTCCTGGATGCCGTCGAGCGCGAGGGTCAGACCGCGGGCAAGCGCGCCGACAGCCAGCGGGGTGCGGGAAATCTTGCCGACGGCCAGCACGGCGGACGGGGTGGGGAAGTGGCTGGCGCGGGCCATCTCCTCGGGGGTGATCAGCTGTAGGTGGGGCGAACCGTCCCCGGTGAGCCGCGGCTCGTCGGGACGACTCGCCCTACCGGCCCACTCTTCCGTCGCATAGATCTCCGTGAAGGGGAAACCGGCCGCGAGCAGCTCGCCGACGACCTTGGGGCCCTCGATGACGAAGAGGCCCGCCGCCTCGCGGTGTTTCTTGTCCCGCAGGTCGCGCAGGCGGGAAAGCTCGGCTTTGGTCAGCGGCATCGCGGCAGCAGAGCAGCGCTCGGCGCAGATGGCAATCGCGCCTTCAGCCTCCGCCGAGCCTATGGCTGACGGGTCGACCGGCGTTTTGTGACGGCCATGTTTCGCGGCGGTAACGTTTCGGCGACGGCGACGGTCGCGCGTTGACCGGGGAATTTCCCTGCGTGCAGGTTCGGGGCCGACCTATGCAAACCATCCCTCCTCGCATTCATTCCCTTTTCGTTTCCCTGTTGCGCGTCGCCGGCAAGGCGCTGGCTTTCGTCACCGGCGTGGCGCTGGCGCTCGGGGCCATCGCCTTGCAGGCCCAGACCACCGGCACGCTGACCGGCCGCGTGACCGATGCCTCCGCCCACCTCGCGCTCGCCGGCACCCGCGTGACGGTGCAGGGCACGGAGCTGGAAACCTACACCGGCCCCGCGGGTGACTACGTGCTGGCCGGCGTGCCGGCCGGCAGCCAGACCGTGGAGTTTGGCTATATCGGCTATCCCGAGCAGACGCGCGCGGTGCGGGTGGAGGCGGGCCGGTCCGTGCGGGCCGACGCCGCCTTCGCGACGGAGGCGCTGCAGCTCGACAAGTTCGTCATTAACGGCTCGCTCGTCGGCACGGCGCGCGCCCTCAACCAGCAGCGCGGCGCCGCGACGCTGAAGAACATCGTCGCCTCCGACGAGATCGGCAACTTTCCCGACCAGAACGCGGCCGAGTCGCTGCAGCGCATTCCCGGCGTGTCGCTCTACCGCGACCAGGGCGAGGGCCGCTACATCGTGCTGCGCGGGCTCAACTATACCGTCACGTCGGTCAAGGTGAACGGCG
>JAQSDJ010000225.1 GCA_029945855.1 Lacunisphaera sp. | reverse complement strand
TGATATTCGGATAGGTTCTTAAGGCTTCGGCGCCGGCAACGCGAACGGCTTGCCGTTTACGACGACATTTTTCAGCACCAGGTTCTCGATTTGCCCGAGCGTGAATTTCTCGTCGGCCAGCTGCACGTCGATGTTCTCCAGGGTGATGTCCCGCAGCGTGTCGCCCGGGTTGCCGCGCAGCTGGCCCAGCGTGCGATAGGTGCCGCGGAGGTTGCGCAGCGTGATGTTGTTCACCGTGCGGGACGGCGGGGGCAACCCCTTGAGGTCGAAGAATTGCATCCACGGGGCCATGCTCAGCAGGCGCCCGCTGCCGGCGAGCCGGATGCCGTCCATCACGATGTTCTCGTAATGCTGCGGGGTGTCGGGCCGGAGCTTCAGCGTCAGCAGCGTGGCGTCGCCGGACATCACGCAGTTGCGCACCGTCACGTTGCGGACCACGGTTGCCTCGCTGCCGCAGGTGATCAGGCCGTTGCCGTCGCCCATCTCGCAGTCCTCGACGAGGATGTTTTCCACCGGCGGGCTGTCCTCGTCCTGGTCGGCGAGCGGGCCCTTGCTGCCCTTGAGGGCGATGTTGTCGTCGTGGGTCGAGATGTAGCACTTCCGGATGGTGATGTTCTGTGAGCTGTCCACGTCGATGCCGTCCGTGCTCGGGCCGCGCAGCGCCGGGGTGGAACTCGGGATCGTGATGCGCACGCCCTCGATCAGGACGTCGCGGCAGCGGTAAAGATGCAGGTTCCAAAATCCGGAATCCTCCAGCGCCATGTTTTCGATCCGCCCGTCGGTGCAGCGGTCGATGAACATCAGGCGCGGGCGCTCGACCTCGATGTTCGTGCACTTGGGATTTTCTTTCCGCCGCTGCCAGAACGACGCCCAAAAGACCGGGCCGCTGCCGTCGAGCTTGCCCGGCCCGCTGATCCGCAGGCCGGTGATGCCCTGGGCGTTGACCAAGGCCATGCGCCATGGCTCGAAATGCCCCTCGATGCGGGTCAGCCGTTTCGGATAATCCTCGATGTTCTCCGAGCCCTTCAGCACCGCGCCCGCGGCCAGATGCAGGGCCACGCCCTGCTTCAGGAAAATCGAGCCGCTACGAAACACTCCCGCCGGGACCACCACCGTGCCGCCGCCCTGCGCGGCCGCGGCATCGATCGCCGCCTGGATGGCGACCGTGTTCAACGTTACGCCGCCGGCCACGGCGCCGAAGTCGGTGATGGGATGGCCGGCCGCCGCGGGCGAACGCACGGGCAGGAGGAGCAGGCTGGTCAACAGCAGGAGCAGACGGGGCATGGGCGGAAACCGGGTTGGCCGCATCGTGGCCCCGGAGACAAGACGGAGGCCAGAAAATTACCGCGACTGTGCCGGCCGCCTGAAATTTCCCTTCGTCTTTCTGGCTTTTCGCGTTTCGCATGCCTTCATGCGCCGCTGTCTCTGTCTCCTCCCCTTGCTGTTTTTCTCCGCCTTCGCCGCCGGCCCGCAGGATTTCCTGCCCCCCGCCCCGCCCTGGCACGGTGCCAGCGAGGTGCTCCTGGCCCCGGCCGGCCACCCCTGGATCACCCCGGCGGAAAAAACCGGCCTCACCGATTCGCCCGGCTACGACGAGACGGTGGCCTGGCTGAAGAAGCTCTGCGCAGCCACGCCGCTCGTCACCATGGAGGAATTCGGCCGCACCGCGCAGGGCCGCCCGCTCTACGCGGTCCTGGCGCGCCGGGGCGGCGCGGGCAAACCGGTCCTGCTGGCCCAGGCGGGCATCCATTCCGGCGAGATCGACGGCAAGGACGCCGGCCTGATGCTGCTCCGCGACATCGCCTTCGGCGGCAAGGCGGCCCTGCTCGACCACGCGGACTTTCTCTTCGTGCCCGTCTTCAACGCCGATGGGCACGAGCGCGCTTCCGCATGGAACCGGCCCAACCAGCGCGGTCCCGTGCATCAGGGCTGGCGCACGACGGCGCAGAATTTGAATCTCAACCGTGATTACCTGAAGGCCGATTCGCCGGAAATGCAGGCCATGCTCGCCCTGATCAACCGGTGGCAACCCGCACTCTACCTCGACCTGCACGTCACCGACGGCGTCGATTACCAATACGACATCACCTTCGGCTACAACGGCTCGGCCGGCCAGTTTGCCTGGTCACCCCGGGTGGGCGCGTGGCTTGAGGCCAGTTTCGAACCCATGGTCAGCGCCGCCCTGACGCAACAGGGGCACATCCCCGGACCGCTCGTCTTTGCCACGAACAACCGCGACCTCAACGCCGGCATCGGCGCCGGCGTGGCCGGGCCGCGCTTCTCCCAGGGTTACGGCGACCTGCGGCACATCGCCGCCGTGCTGGTCGAAAACCATTCCCTTAAATCCTACAAGCAGCGCGTGCTCGGCACCTACGTGCTGCTCGAGGCCGCGCTGCAGTCGCTCGCCGCGCACGGCGCGGAATTGCGCGCCGCCATCGCCGCCGACTCGGCGGCGCGCCCCGCGCAACTCCCGGTCAATTGGAGCCAGGCCGGCGCCCCGACCACCACGATCGATTTCAAGGGCATCGCCTACGAGGAATACCTGTCACCCGCCTCCGGCACCAAGGAGGTGCGCTGGCTCGGCACACCGATGCTTTACCCGAAACTCAAGGTGCAGCTCGCGCGGAGCACGCTCTCCCTGGCCCGCCCCCGGGCCTATTACGTGCCGGTCACGCGGCCCGACCTCATCGCGCGCCTGCGGCTGCACGGCCTCGCGGTCGAGGCTCTCACCGAGGGCAAAACGGCGCGGGTGGATCTGGCCCGGCTCGTCGGTCCCAAGTCCGCCTCCGCCCCCTACGAGGGCCGCCACCCGGTCTCGTTCGAGCGCCTCGAGTGGATCCCGGCCGATGAATACTACCCCGCCGGCTCCGTGCGCGTGCCGACCGACCAGCCGCTCGGCGACCTGGCGATGATGATGCTTGAGCCCGCCTGCAGCGACTCGCTGCTCGCCCAGGGCTTTTTCCCCGAGATCCTCCAGCGCACCGAATACATCGAGGGCTACGTCGTCGCGCCGCTGGCGGAAAAGATGCTCGCCGCCGACCCGGCGCTGAAGGCCGAGTTCGAGGCCAAGCTGGCCGCAGACCCGAAATTCGCCGCCGACCCCACCGCCCGGCTGCAATGGTTCTACGCCCGCAGCCCGTTCTACGATTCGCGCTATCTGCTCTATCCGGTCGGGATCGAGCGCTGAAACGCGAATCTCGCCGCATCCGGCTGTAGGGCGGGATCGGCGATCCCGCCCTACAGTTCTGCGTCCGCCGGCCTCACCCCTCCGCCAGGCTCTTGAACCCGGCGACGACGCCCTGCAGCGAGGCCTTGGCGTCGCCGTAGAGCATGCGCGTGTTGGGCAGGAGGAAGAGCTGGTTCTCCAGCCCGGAGAAACCCGTGCCCTTGCCGCGCTTGAGGCAGATGACCGTGCGCGCCTCGTAGGCGTTGATGATCGGCATGCCGTAGATCGGCGACGCCGGGTCGCGCGCGGCGGCGGGATTCACCACGTCGTTCGCCCCGATGACGATGGCCACGTCCATGGTGGTCATGACCGGGTTGATCGCGTCCATCTCGACCAGCTGCTCGTAGGGCACGTCGGCCTCGGCGAGGAGCACGTTCATGTGGCCCGGCATGCGCCCCGCCACCGGGTGGATGGCGAAGCGCACCTCGGCGCCGTTGCGTTCCAGCACCTCGGCCAGCTCGCGCACGACGTGCTGCGCCTGCGACACCGCCATGCCGTAGCCGGGCACAAAGACCACCTGCCGCGCCGCCTCAAGCACGCCGAAACAGTCCTCGGCGGAGATGGGCTTGAGTTCGCCCTGGACCGTCCCCGCACCGGCACCCGCCGCGGCCGGCGCCGCGCCGAAGCCGGAGAAAAGCACGTTGGCCAGCGGGCGGTTCATCGCCTTGCACATGATGGCGGAGAGGATGACGCCGCTGGTGCCGACGAGGCAGCCGGCGACGATGAGCACGTTGTTGCTGATGATGAAGCCGGCGGCGCACGCGGCGAGGCCGGAGAGGCTGTTCAACATCGCGATGACCACCGGCATGTCGCCGCCGCCGATGGGCATGACGAGCGTCCAGCCGAGCACGAGCGAGAGCAGGGTGAACCCGCCGAAGGCCAGCAGCGCCACCTGCGGGTCGCCGCTGAGGACATAGGCCGCGCCCGCCGCCACTGTCGCCAGCAGCATCAGCCCGTTGACGAAGTTCTGGCCGGCGAAGGTGACCGCGCGGCCGCTGAGCCACTCGGCCAGCTTGCAGAACGCGTAGACCGAGCCGGTGAAGGTGATGCCGCCGATCAGGACCGTCAGGTAGATGACCGTCGCCGTGAAGGCGGGGTGCTCCGGCGTGACCGTGCCGCCGCGGATGCGGAAGAATTCCGCCGCGCCGACGATGAGCGAGGCGAGGCCGCCGAAGCCGTTCAGCAGCGCCACCATCTCGGGCATGGCGGTCATCTTCACCAGCCGGGCGCAGGCCAGACCGATGAGGGTGCCGGCGACGAGGCCGACGGTGATCCAGGTGAAATTGATCACGTGCCGGTCGAGCAGCGTCACGACGATGGCGATGAGCATGCCGACGCCGGAGAGGAGGTTGCCCTTCCGGGCAGTCGTCTGGCGGCCGAGCATCTTCAGCCCGAGGATGAAAAGGATGGAGGCGACGATGTAGGCCGAGTTGATGAGGATCTCGCGGTTCATGACGCGGGGTCCTCCTTCTTCGCCGGGGCGGCACCCTTCTTCTTGAACAACCCGAGCATGCGGTCGGTCACGAGGTAGCCGCCGACGACGTTGATCATGGCGAGGGTGACGGCGGCGGTGCCGAGCACCGTGGTGATCCACGAGCCGTCGTCGGCCCCGGCCGCGACGAGGGCGCCGACGATGGTGATGCCGGAGATCGCGTTCGAGCCCGACATCAGCGGCGTGTGCAGCTGCGAGGGCACCTTGGCGATGAGCTCGAAGCCGAGGAAGCCTGCGAGCGTGAAAATGAAGAAGAGCAGGATGAGTTCCATGGCGAGAAAGGCTGAAGGGCTGAAAGAGAGGGCGTGGGAGGAGGGATGAAAGGTGCGGCGGATTGAATTCAGCCTTTCAGCCCTTCTGTCCTTCAGCCTTTTGAAACTGCGGGTGGACGACCACCCCGCCGCGCGTGAGCAGGCAACCCCGGAGGATCTCGTCCGGCGAGTCGAGGCGCAGCGTTTTCGTTTTCACATCCCAGAAATGCACGAGCCACGCGGCGAAGTTCGCGGCCAGCACCTGCGTGGCGTGGTGGGACACCGTGCCCTCGATGCAGTGATGCCCGACGATGGTGACGCCGTGGGGCGTGACCACGTCCTCGCCGGGCCGGGAGCTCGCGACGTTGCCGCCGCTCTCGACCGCCAGATCCACGACGACGCTGCCGGGCTTCATGCCGTCGAGCATCGCCTGGGTCAACAGGCGCGGCGCCGGCCGGCCGAAGACCTTGGCCGTGGTGATGACGATGTCGGCCTGGGCGCAGATCTTCGCCATGCCCGCCTGTTGTTTGGCGATCTGCTCCGGGGTCAGGGCCTGGGCGTAGCCGCCGGCGGTCTGGCCGGTCGCCCCGAGCTCGATCTTCACAAACTTCGCCCCGAGCGACTTCACCTGCTCCTCGACGCCGGGCCGAGTGTCAAAGGCCTCGACCCGGGCCCCGAGACGCTTGGCGGTGGCGATCGCCTGCAGCCCCGCCACCCCCACGCCGACAACAAACACCCGGGCCGGCAAAATCGTGCCGGCGGGCGTCATCATCATCGGCAGAACCATGCGCAGGCGCTGGGCGGCCTCGATGACCGCGGAATACCCGGCGAGGCTCGACTGCGAGCTGAGCGCGTCCATTTTTTGCGCCAGCGTCGTGCGCGGGATCATCTCCAGGCTGACCGCGGTCACGCCGGCGGCGGCGAAGGCGGCCAGCAGCGCCGGTTCGTTGAACGGGTCCAGAAAGCTCAGGTGCAGCGCCCCGCGCTTCATCCGGGCGATGTCCTCCGCCGGGGGCTTGCGCACGCGCAGCACGATGTCGGCATCCGCGAGCGCGGCGGCGTGGTCCTCGGTCAGGATGACCCCGGCCTTGGTGTAGTCGGCATCGGCATAATGGGCGGCGGTGCCGAGCCCGCTCCGGGCCCGCACGGTCAGGCCGAGCTTGATCAATTCGGCGGCACTGGCCGGGGTCAGTGCCGCGCGGGTTTCGCCGGGGGCGGTTTCCGCAGTCACATAGCAGTTCATGCGCGAGAAAGGGGGCTGGAGGGAGGTGAACCAGCCTGCAGGTTGCGGGTGGATGGTCCCAGCGCAACGGGAATTCCACGCGGACGCCGGCGCGGGTCGGACCAATGAAAACGGCGCGGAACATTCCGCGCCGTGGCTGAGGTGAAGACCGGTGTTTGGCTCAGTTCCAAAAACCTTCGTAGAACCGGTAGCCACCGTCGCTTGTGCGCTCCCAGCGCGGGGCCATCCAGACGGAACTCCGGTTCGGCGGCAGCTCCCAATGGCCGGCCATCCACTCGTAGCGCTCGTTGCGCCACGTCCAGAAACCAGGGACCCACTTGTGGTCGGACGAGGGCTGGGCCGGCATGACTTCCACCTGCACGGCGGGCGGAGCCTGCATGACGATGATGGTGTTGCCGGCGGCGGTCTGTGTCGTGCCGGTCACGACCACCTGCGTGGGTTGCGTCGGGTTGACGACCAGCTGGGGCGCGGGCGGGGGCGGCGCGGAGACGACATGCGATTCCGGCGCGGAGGTGCAGCCGGCCAGCAGCGCCAGGCCGCCGGACACCACGGAGAGGGCGGCAACCTGCCGGAGGACGTGGCGGATATTGGATTGAGGAGGGTTCATGTGGGTTCAGACCGAGCGCGGCGACCGGCGGTTGCCGCAAAAGCACCGGCGCAGGGAAATTTCCCCGGCTTATTGCGGGCACCTTTCCGGCTGTTGCCTGTCATCGCGGCCCCCCCGGGGCTATTTCAGGCTTCTGCCGCGGTGCTCATCCGTATAACCGTTGTCACCAACATCCCCATGCAACGCACTCTCGTCAAAGACGCCCTCAACGCCACCGCCCCGGCCGACGCCATTTTGCTCCAAGGCTGGGTCCGCACCCGCCGCGACGCCAAGGCCTTCTCCTTCATCGAGCTCAACGACGGCTCCTGCCTCAAGGGCCTCCAGATCATTGTCGACGCCGCGCTGCCCGACTACGCGCAGATCACCCGGGCCAACACCGGCGCCTCGGTCGAGGTGCACGGCAAGCTCGTCGAGTCCAAGGGCGGCGGCCAGAAATGGGAGGTCGTCGCGGAAAAATTCACCGTGCTCGGCGAGGCCGACGCCACCTACCCGCTCCAGAAGAAGGGCCACACGATGGAATTCCTGCGCGAGATCGCCCACCTGCGCCCGCGCTCCAACCTCTTCGGCGCCGTCTTCCGCGTGCGCAGCCGGCTGGCCTACGCCGTCCACCAGTTTTTCCAGGACAAAGGCTTTTACTACGTGCACACGCCCATCGTCACGGCCAGCGACGCGGAGGGCGCGGGCGACATGTTCCGCGTGACGACGCTGGACCTGGCGAACCCGCCGAAGACCGAGGACGGCAAGCAAATCGACCACACCAAGGATTTCTTCGGCAAAAAGACCTTTCTCACCGTCAGCGGCCAGCTCGAGGCCGAGATCTTCGCCTGCGCGCTGAGCAATGTCTACACCTTCGGCCCGACCTTCCGCGCCGAGAACTCCCACACCTCGCGCCACGCCTCCGAGTTCTGGATGATCGAGCCCGAGGTCGCGTTCTGCGACCTCCACGGCGACATGGACCTCGCCGAGGAATTCGTGAAATACCTCATCCGCGACGTCCGGGCGCACTGCGCCGGCGACCTCGAGTTCTTTTCCAAATTCGTCGACAAGGAATTGCTCCCGCGCCTCGACTTCGTGTTGGACAAGCCCTTTGTCCGCTGCAGCTACACCGAGGCCGTCGAGATTCTGGGCCAGTCCGGCAAGACCTGGGAGCATCCGGTCGCGTGGGGCGACAACCTCCAGTCGGAGCACGAGCGCTACCTGACCGAGGAGCACTTCAAGTGTCCGGTGACGGTCTACAACTATCCGCGCGCGATCAAGGCGTTCTACATGCGCCAGACCGACGGCACGGCCGAGGGCCGCGAAACCGTCGCCGCGATGGACCTGCTCGTGCCCGGGATCGGGGAAATCATCGGCGGCAGCCAGCGCGAGGAACGCCTCGACAAGCTCCGCGCCGGCATGGCGCTGCACCACCTCGACGAGAAGAACTACTGGTGGTATCTCGACCTGCGCCGCTACGGCACGGTGCCGCACGCCGGCTTCGGCCTCGGCTTCGAGCGCATGCTGATGTTCGTCACCGGCGTGGCCAACATCCGCGACGTCATCCCCTTCGCCCGCACCCCCGGCACCGCGGAGTTCTGAGCGGGCGCTCCGCCTACGCCACGGCGACCAAACCCGGGGCCCCGGCTGCCGCGACGGGCGCCGGCGCCGGGCTGTCTTCCTGGACGTCCAGTTGCCGCACCTTCTCCTCGATGCGCGCCAGCGAGCCGGTGATCGCCTGCGCGATCGGGGGCGCGGCGCGGATCAGCCGCGTGAAACGGACCGTGATGTCCTCGATCTCGTCGAGTTCGCCCGAGGTCTTGCCGATGGCGGCATGGATTTCGCCCAGCACCGTGCCGATCGAGTCGTCCCCATGGATGCGGCTGGCCTCGACCTTGCCGCCCATTTGCGCGATGTGGAGCGTGAGGATGGTCCGGCGCAATTCCTCCGCCACCGTGTTCAGGCCCGCCAGATGCCGGCCGCAGGCGCCGAGGATTTCGACCGCCTGGACCATGGTGGTCTGGAACGCCTGCTGGAGATCCCGGATCATGGCCTGTCGCGAGGCGCCCGCCGCGGCGCGGCCCCCGGCGGCGCCGGCCTCCACCGCGAGCAGCTCGCGGCCGAAAAACTGCATCATCTCCAGCTGCAGGCGGGCCGCGGAAAGATTGAAGATGACCTTGCGGAGCTCCTCCGCGATTTCCCGGACGCGGCCGGTCAGGGACCCGACCTGGACCGCGGTGCTCGCCGAGGCATCGCTCAGATACTGGGCAATGACCTCGAGCCCGCGGCCTTCCTCGCCGAGCTTGGCCGCCTTGATGGTGGTGGTGAGCGCGACAAACCGCATGCCGAGCGTGAGCCCGTTGACCGCGGCGGATTTTTGCGTGAGCCGGTCGTTGAGCGTGGTCAGTTCGTCGAGCTGGAGATAGAGCGCATTGATCTGCGCATAGGAATCCGCGGCGCCCTGGTAGATGGCATACAGCGTCTCGACGGGTTTTCCGCCCCCGGCCGGCGGCGGCCCCGGCCGGGACGATGGGGCCCCACGCGTCAGCCCGTCGCGGCTCTTCATCTCCGCATGCAGGAATTTCCACATGAAACTGTCGTAGTCGGCAAATCCCAGCTGGCGGAGCTCCCGGTCCAGGAGGCTGGCGGCGGCATCCATCCCGGCGCGACCCTCCGTCCCGCCGTCCCCGTGCTCCCGCTCGACCGCCCGCATGCGGGCGTAAAGGTCCATCAGTTTGCCGCTGATCTCCGACGACGGCTTGAAGCGCACCGACAGGTATCCGCCCGCCACGGGCGTGATCAGGGCGATGACCCAGTAGTAACACCCGTCCCGGGCCATGTTCTTGACCAGCGCGGCGATCGGGCGGCCCTGCTGCAGGCAATCCCACAGGAGCCGGAACACCGCCCGGGGCATGTCGGGGTGGCGGATGATGTTGTGCGGCTGCCCGATCAGTTCCTCGAGGGGGTGCCCGCTCACCCGGACAAAGACGGCATTGCCCGACCGGATGATCCCCTTGGGGTCGGTCGTGGAGAAGAATATCTCTTCGATGCCAAAATCACGGGGAACATTGACCGGCGTAACGGAGTAAACTCGCATAAGGGTGCACAAGGGAATACGGCACATTCTGCCGGGGCTTTACCCCAATGACTGGACTATCTCCTTGCCCACCACGCCACTTGCCGCGGGATATCCGGGCCGGCCGGGCCGGGATTATTCCGCCCGGAGCAGCTTCACCACGTCTACCTGGCCGGCGCGGCGGGCCGGCCACCAGCACGCGGGCAGCGCCACCAACAGCATCAGGGCCCCGACCACGCCGTAGACCAGCGGGTCGCGCCCGTTGGTCTGGTAAAGGATCACGGCCATGAAGCGCGAGAGGGCCCAGGCCAGCGCAAGGCCGATCACCACCCCGCTGGCGGCCAGCACGAGGCCCTGGGCCACCACCAGCCGCCGGATCGATTCCGGCGTGGCGCCGAAGGTCAGCCGGATGCCGAACTCCGCGCGGCGCTGCGTGACGTTGTAGGCCATCATCGCGAACAACCCGAGCAGCGCCAGCAGCAGCGCAAAGGCCGCCAGCACCTCCAGCACCACCATGGTGAACTGCTCCGGATAGACCTCGCGGGTCAGATCCAACTCGAGGCGCTGGATCATCGTCACGGCGAACTTGGGTTCCACCTCGTAGATGGCGCGCCGCAGGTCGCGGTGGAACTGCGGCCCCGGGGGCACGGCCGTGTGCACCACCGGCATGAAGAACGCCCCGCCGCGCGACTGCCAGTAGGGGAAGAAAAAGCGCGGCTTCGGCTCCTGCCGGGCCGAGCGCACGTCCCCCACCACCCCGATGATCTCCCACTTGTCCCGCGGGCTGAGCTCGAGGCGTTCGCCGACCGGATTCCGGCCGGGAAAATAATTCCGCGCGAACGCCTCGGTGATCACCACCGAGGGCGCGTCGCCCTGCCGCAGGGCCGACAGCGGCCGGCCCGCGCGCAGCGGCACGCCGAGCAAATCGAGATAATCCGGCGCCACGGACGTGCCGGCCGCCTCGATCTCGCCGGCCTCGGGCCGGCCGTCGAGCTTGAGCTTCTGGGCGTTGTAGCTCGTCGGGGTGAAATATCCCGCCATGCTCACCCCGGTCACCCCCGGCACCTGCTTCAGGCGCTCGACCACCTGGCGGTAGCGCTCCACGCGTTCCGCCGTGGGGATCCGCTCCTCGCGCGACAGCTGGAGGCTGAGGCGGAACCGGTTCTCGGTCTCGATGCCGGGCCGATAGTCCTGCAGCCGCTGAAAGGTCCGGATCATGAGGCCGGTCCCGGTGAGCAACGCGACCGCCAGCGCGGCCTCGAGCACGACCAGGCCGCTGCGCACCCGCCGCATCCGCCGGCTTTCCCCGGCGCCCTTCGTGTTGTCCTTGAGCGCCTCGTTCACGTTGAGCCCCGCCGTGCGCCAGGCCGGCCCGCTGGCCACCAGCAGCCCCGTGAGCAGGCCGAGCAGGGCGAGAAAACCGAGCGTCTCCCCGCTGAGCGTGAGCGTGCGGAACATGTTGTCCTCGCTGCCCGGGGCGAGGGCCAGCACCGCGGGCAGCATCCATTTCGCCACCAGCACGCCGAAGCCGATGGCTCCGACCGAGAGCACGAGGGCCTCGACGAACAGCGGCCGCGCCACCGCCCAGCGGCCCGCGCCCAGCGCCAGCCGGAGGCCGACCTCCTGCTTGCGGCTGATCGCCCGCACCAGCATCAGGCCGCCGGCATTCACGCAGGCGATGAGATAAAGAAAACTGACGGCGCCGACCGCGGTCCACTCCATCGCCTGATAACGCTGGCGGCCCTGGAAATCCGGCTGGAAATCGACGGCCGGCACGACCGGCAGGAACCGGTTCATATATTCGGCCTGCTGGGGACTCAGCTCCACCTTGATCGTCCGCAGCTCGGCCTCCGCCTGCGCGCGCGTCACCCCGGGCTTGAGCCGGGCGAGCATATAGATGCCGTTCATGACCGTCTGCGGGGTCGCCACCGGCGGCGTGACATACGGCAGGTAGAGGCGGCCGCCGGGAAAGTTCGGCGGCGTCCGGAAATCCTCGGCCAGGACCCCGATCACCTCGTAGTTGCGTTCATTCAGCCGCACTTGGGTGCCCACGATCGCGGGATCCGCCCCGAACCGGTCGCGCCAGAGCCGGTGGGTCAGCACCACGACGACATCCTGCCCCGCCTGCTCCTCGTTGGGCAGGAAGGTGCGGCCCAGCAGCGGCCCCACGCCGAGCACGGTGAAGAAGTTCGGCGTGACGCGGCTGACCGTCACCCCCTCCGGCTCGCCGTTGACCACGAGGTTGAGCGTGTCGGAGATCGCGCCGGCGAAGGTCGAGAACGATTTGGCCTGCTGGCGGTAGGCCAGGTAACGGGCGAAAAACACCGGCATCGGGTAGGTGTTGTCCCGGTTCACCGCCTCGATGCGCACGAGCCGCTCCATGTCCGGATAATCGTAGGGGCGAAAGCTCCGCGCCATCGTGCTGTGCAGCGCCGCGGCCGTGCCGATACCCAGCGCCAGAGTCGCGACGACGACCGCCGTATAGCCGGGAGAACGCGCCAGCGAGCGCAGCACGGGCTTGAGTTCAGTCAGCATGCCGGCGGAAAACGGAGGAGGGCGCCATGGGGTATGTCGGTATGACGGCGGACGCGGGGTTTTCTTAGCCTATGTCGCGCCGCCCCCGGGAACAAGTCCCGCTCCATTCATCCGGTCAGAAATATTGCCACCCGCCCAACATCCCTCAAGCTGCCCCCCATGTCAGAAAACCCCACCAGCACGGTGCCCGGCGCCGGCCTCAAGACCGTGCTCGTCATTGACGACGATCAGCGCCTGCGGCCCGTCCTCGTCGAGGGCCTCGAGACGCACGGCTACCGCACC
>JAQSDJ010000224.1 GCA_029945855.1 Lacunisphaera sp. | reverse complement strand
GCGCCCCCCCGTTGCCGCTCGCGACAGCGGAGTCGACTCCGCCGATGGCGCCGGCGCCCGGTTTCGAGCCGCCCCTCATCCCGCACGAACCCGAGACCGATCGCGGCGAAGGGGGCGAACCCGCGGAAATCGCCGCCATGCGCGCGGCCTCGGATGCGCCTTTTCCCCCACCGATGGGTGCGCAATTTCCCCCGCCCGCGGGCTTGCCGCAACACCTGGCAGAGGCGGAGCAGGACGCGAGCTTCCCGCCCCGGCCCTTTGTCGCGGCGAAGCCGAAGGCCGGTCCCAAGAAGAGCAAGAAACTGGTCATGCTGGGCGGGGCGCTGGTGGCCATGCTCGTGCTCGGCGGCGGCGCGTTTGTCTTCCTGCGGCCCAAGGCGGAGCCGGCGCCCGCGCCGAAGGTGGCCGCCGCCCCGGCCCCGGTCGCGGAAGTCCCCAAGGTGGAAGAAACGCCGGCGCCGGTGGCCGAGACCCCCGCGGCGGTCGTGCCGGAGACGGTCGTGCCGGAGACGGTCAAGGTGGAGGAAAAGCCCGCCCCCGTGGTCGTGGCCGCCAAGCCCGTCGAACCGCCGCCGCCCCCGCCGCCTCCCGCCTCCGCGGAATTCAAGGCCTGGGTCGAGAATGCCCGCATCAGCGGCGTGCGCGCCGGCTCCACCACGCGCGTGTTCATCGATCGCACCTCCTATGCGGTCGGCGACCTCGTCAATCCGCAGCTGGGCATCACCTTCGACGGCTACAGCCCCGAGACGCGCATGCTGACCTTCAAGGACACGACCGGCGCCAAGGTCGAGCGCCGCAACTAGCGCGCGGCCAGCGCGGCCTTGATGACGCCGAGCAGCTCAGGATCGGTGGCGATGTTGATGACGCCGTTGACCACGAATTGCACGCCCATGCACATGATGAGGAAGCCCATGATCTTCGTCATGGCGTTGACGCCGACCGGCCCGATGAAATGCACCAGCTTGCCGGCGAGGCGCAGCACGACGTAGGTGATCAGCGCGACGGAAATGATGCCCGCGATGATGGCGAAGTAGTCCGTCCAGTCGGTGGCGAGCGAGGTGAAGCCGAGCGTGACGGCGATCGAGCCCGGGCCGCTGAGCATCGGCATGGCGAGCGGGGAGAAGGAGATGTCCACCTTCTTGCGTGCGGCCTCGTGCTCCTCGACGGTCTCGCTCGTCTGGGTCTTCAGGGTGGAAAGCATGCTCATGCCGATGCCGGTGAGCAGAATGCCGCCGGCGATGCGCAGCCCCGGGATCGAGATCCCGAAGAAATTCATGATGAAGGTGCCGCCGATCAGGAAGCTCACGAGAATGGCCACCATGTAGAAACAGCCGTTGCGCGCCTGCTCGCGGCGCCGCTCGTCGCTGTCGCCCTCCGTGATGGCCAGGAAGGTCGGCCCCGCGGACAGCGGGTTGATGATCGGCAGCAGGCCGATCAGCGTGCCGAGGTAAATCACCCAAAGGTGTGTGACGTGGGACATCGGTTAAATCGTGATCGTTCTCATAATCGTTCTCGTTCCTCGGATTCAACCATCGTTTCCGAGAAAGAGAAGGAGAACGAGAAAGAAGAACGATTGACTCACCACACGTCCACCGGGCCCTTGGGCACGGGGATGGCGGAGCGGCGCAGGACGGCCGGGTCGTCGGGATCGAGCATGAACGTCGCGACCATGGCGCCGGGCCGGTATTGGGCGCGGAGCTCGCCCGTCTCGTCGAGGAACGGTGCCCGCCATTTCTCGTAATTCGCCAGCAGCGCCTCGAACTCGGCCTTGGAGCGGAACTGGGTCACGCCCTTCTTGAACTCCTTGGCCGGGCCGAAGCGCTTGGCATACCAGGAGGCGGGCTTGCGAAAGAGCCGGCAGCCGTGGTCCTCGCCGTAGAACCCGATCATCAGGTCCAGGTGCCGGCGCATCACCGCCCCGAGCTCGGGATAGCCCGGGTCGGGGCGCGCCTCGCCGGATTTCAGGAAATGCTGCGTGTCGCGGAAGATCCACGGGTTATAGAACGCGCCGCGACCGATGCTCACGCCGGCGCACCCGGTCTCATCGAGCATGTGCTTCGCCGCCGCCGCGGTCGTGACGTCGCCGTTGCCGATGACCGGGATGTGTTTCACGGCCTGCACGACGGCGCGGATACCGGCGAGGTTGACGGTGCCGCTGAAACCCTGCGCGCGGGTGCGGCCGTGCACGAAGACGGCGGCGACGCCGGCGTCCTCCAGCACGCGGGCGAGGTCGGGGGCGGTGATGTTGTTCTCGTCCCAGCCAAGGCGCATCTTGGCGGTGACGGGAATCTTCACGGCGGCGACCATGCCGCGCACGAGCGCGGCGGTCTTGTCGAGCTCGGTCATCATCGCCGAGCCGCCGCCGATGCCCGTGACCTTCTTCACCGGGCAGCCCATGTTGATGTCGACGGAGGCGATGCCCAGGGACTCGACGATGACGGCGGCGTCGCGCATCTCCTCCGGCACGGCGCCGAAGAGCTGCACGGCGAGGCGTTTTTCCGCGGGGCAGGTGCGGATCATCTGCAGGGCGCGCGGGTTCTGCTCGATCAGGGAGCGGGCATTGACGAGGTCGGTGGTGGTCCAGTCCACCCCGCCGATCTCACGCACCACGAGCCGGAAGGGCAGGTTGGTGTAGCCCGCCAGCGGCGAGAGAAAGAGATTCGAGGCAAGCTCGCAGGGCCCGATGCGCATGGTTCAGGCGGGGGGCCGGGCGAAGCGCAGGAACACGCCGGCCAGGAGCAGGCCGATGGTGGCGAGCAGGCCGCCGACGAGCAGGCCGGCCGGGGCGGTGAGCATCGGCGTGCTGCTGAGGTTGGCACGGTAGACGAGATGGAAGAGCGCGAAGAAAAAAATCATGAGCACGCATCCGATCAGCCGGATCAGGCCGGCGATCCAGGCGTGGGTGGCGGCGCGGCGTTCCAGTGCGAGCCAGTAGTCGCGATGCGGGAGATTGACCAGCCCGTCGGGCAGGCGCGGACTGAGCCGGGCGAGACCCTCGAGCATGACCGCGATGAAGAGCACGAGGCCGAGGTGCGCCTTGGTCTGGTTGTCCCGCGACATCCAGCCGTCGGCCTGACCGGCGAGGTTGAAATGGGTCGCGACGCGCGCCGGCAGGCGGTCGTGCTGCCAGAGGGCCTGCGCGATGACGGCGAGCGCCAGCGAGAGGAATAAAACCTGCAGCGAGTGTTTCACGGCCGGATCAGCGCGCGGCCAGGGCGCGCTTCATGCGGGTGAGCGCCTCGGTGAGAGTGACGCGGGGGCAGCCGAAGTTCAGGCGGACGTGCGAGCCGCGCGGCACGCCGAAGAAGGCGCCGTCGCTCAGGCCGACGCCATGCGCCTCGAAGTGGGCGATCGGATCGGGAAGCTGGGTCGCGGAGACGTTGAGCCACGCGAGGTAGGTCGCCTCGATGGGGGCCTCGACAGTCACGCCGGGAAGTTCGCGCGCGACGAAATCGAGCAGGAAGTCGCGGTTGCCGCGGAGATAGGCGAGCAGCCCCTGGCGCCACGGCTCGCTGTCGCGGTAGGCGGCCTCGCAGGCGGTGTAGGCGAGGGTGTTGACCTCGGCGACGATGCCGGCGGTGGCGCGGACGAAGTGCGCGCGGAGCGTGGCGTCGGGGATGATGGCGACCGAGATGCCGAGCCCGGGCATGTTGTAGGTCTTGCTCGGCGCCATGAGCGTGATGCTGCGGCGCGCGATCGCGTCGCCGAGCAGGGCGGTGGGCACATGCGGGAGGTCGTCGAGGATGAGGTCGCAGTGGATCTCATCGGAGCAGAGCACGAGGTTGTGGCGCACGCAGAAATCCCCGAGACGGGCGAGCTCGTCGCGTCGCCAGACACGGGCGACGGGATTGTGCGGGTTGCAGAGGATGAAGAGCTTGGTCCGCGGCGTGACGGCGCGCTCGAGCGCGGTCCAGTCGATCTCCCAGCGGCAGGCGACGGGGTCGAGGCGCAGCGGCACCTGGACGGAGACACGGCCGCTGTTCTTCGGCGCGCTCATGAACGGCGGGTAGACCGGAGTCACCGTGAGCACCTCGTCCCCCGGCCCGGCGAAGGCCTGGGCGGTGACGTTCAACCCGACGACGAGTCCCGGCAGCCAGACCAGCCACGACGGGTCGATGGACCAGCCGTAACGCGCGGCGAGGGCGTTGACGAAGGCGTCGACCGAGGACTTCACGGGTCGCGCGTAGCCGAAGATGCCGTGCGCGGCGCGGGCCTGCACCGCGGCGATGACGGCCGGCGGGGAGAGGAAGTCCATGTCCGCCACCCAGAGAGGCAGCACGTCGCGGCCGGCATACTTCTGCCATTTCTGGGAGTCGGTGCCGCGGCGCTCGGGAACGGGGTCGAAGTCGAATTGCATCGGGAAAGGCGCCATTGAACCCGCCCCGCCCACGGAAGCCATGGAAAATTTTGACGAGTGGGTCCTAAACCGCCTGACTGTGCCGCCATGGAATCCACCCCGCTGTTCCGGCGTGCCCGCCCGTCGGAGGCGGCGGTCCTGACACAGATTGCACTCACCGCCAAACAATCGTGGGGTTATCCGGACGAGTGGATGGCGGAGTGGCGGCCGGACCTGACCATCACCCCGGGCTACATCGGCAGCTTGCCAGTGTGGGTGGCGGAGGTGGAGGGAACGGTGGCCGGATTTTTCGGGTTAGTGCCGGAGGACGGCCAGTGGCACCTCGAGCACCTCTGGGTGCTGCCGGCTTTTCAGGCCCGCGGGCTGGGGCGCGCGCTGTTCGACGAGGCGGTGCGCCAGGCCCGCGGGCTGGGCGCGACGGAGTTGCGCATCAAATCCGATCCCAACGCCGAGCCGTTCTACGTGAAGATGGGCGCCGTCCGCACCGGCCTCGAGGTCTACGACCTGCTCGGCAAAATCCGCCGCGAAGTGCCGCAGCTGAGCTACGGGCTGTAGGGCAGTGCCGGAATTTCCCGTGCGACTGTCCCACCGGCGGACAGAAAGGCCCGGCCGACGGCAGGGCGGCGGAAACTAAGTGGCTATTTTTTCGCGACTTGCGCGGCGAGGGCCGGCCGGCACGCGGCAAGCAAAGTTGGAGCGTCAGCAAATCCAACCCAAGGAGACACAACCCATGAACCTCATTCGCTACAGCTATCCGCGCACGACCTCCCTCGTGCCGGCCTTCGGCCGCAACCCGTGGACCGGGCTCGAGTCCGAAATCGACCGCCTGTTCGAAACGGCGCTCGGCGACTTTGCCCAGCCTGCCCTCGAACACCGCTTCCCCGTGGATCTCTACGAGGACAAGGAAAACACCTACGTTCGCGCCGAACTGCCCGGCCTCGCCCGGGACGACATCAGCGTCGAGGTGGTCAACGATTACCTCACCATCAACGGCAACCGCAAGGTGACGGACGATGACGGCAAGGTGACCGAGACCTTCTCGCTCAACCGCTCCATCGCGCTCTCCGAGTCGGTGCAGGCCGACAAGGTCACCGCCAGCTACGAGAACGGCGTGCTCAGCGTGACCCTCCCGAAACGCGAGGAGGCCAAGCCGAAGAAGGTCACCATCGAAATCAAATAAGGAGAACACCACCATGACACTCTTACGTTCCATCATGCCCGGCCTCGGCCAGGCCACCCGCATCGCGAAGGGCCAGCCCGCCCAATCCACCGAGACCCGCCTCAAGCCCGCTTTCAACGTCCGGGAGGACGAGCACGGCTATGATGTCACCGTCCAGCTGCCCGGCGTCGCCAAGGACGGGCTTGAGATCACCGCCCAGGCGGACGAGCTGACCATCGTCGGCCGCCGCGCCTGGAACCCGCCCGCCGGCTGGACGATGCTTTATCGGGAGACACCCCGGGCGGACTTCGAACTCACCCTGAAGCATGAGGGCGACGTCGATCCCGACAAGAGCATCGCCGAGCTGAAGGAAGGCGTGCTGCGCCTCACGCTGCCGAAGGCCGAGGCCGCCAAGCCGCGGAAGATCACCGTGAGCTGACTTCAAAACTGCCGGCATGGCTGGCACGGGACCAGCTAGGAAGGATCCCGGCCATCCGGCAGCTTAGGGGTAGGTTGCCGGAGGGTTTGCCTGCAACAGCAAGCTACCCGCCGGGAGCCGCCTAGCGGCTCCCGGCGGATTTGTTTGGGAGGGGAAGAAAGTGCCGGGCGCGCGCCTGCCGGAAAATATTCGCCCCGCCCGGGACAGGTGATTCAATGCCGCCATGCTCGCGGCAATAAACCCCGGTCTGCTGGTCATCCCGCTGTTCGTCATCGTGCCCGTCCTGATCTTCTGGATCGCCCGGAACCAGGCGCGCAAAACCCTGGCCAGTCTCCGGGACTTCGCGGCCCGGACGGGTCTGCGGCTGACGGAAAAGACGGTGCTGGGCGTCACGGTGGTCGAGAGGGTCGAGGGGGAGCAGCAGGGCCGGCCGGTGCGCTTCTGGAGCTACTCGACCGGCAGCGGCAAGTCGCGGACCACCTGGATGACGGTCGGGGTGACGGTGCCCGGCGCCGTGGCGCTGCAGTTTGATCTCACGCGGCAGAATTTCGGTTCCAAACTCATGGAGTTTTTTGGCGTGAAGGAAATCCAGGTGGGTGACGCGGCGTTCGACGAAGCGTGGTTCGTGCGGACCAACCAGCCGGAGTATTTCGCCGCCGCCCTCGTGCCGGCGATCCGCACCAAGCTCATGGCGGAGGTGGGCGACCGGCGGAGCACCGGCAGC
Source organism: Lacunisphaera sp. (assembly GCA_029945855.1). Taxonomy (GTDB): domain Bacteria; phylum Verrucomicrobiota; class Verrucomicrobiia; order Opitutales; family Opitutaceae; genus Lacunisphaera. The sequence continues at coordinate 6,360 of JAQSDJ010000224.1, read as the reverse complement.
TACAAGCTGGAGAACGGCATCGTCCGCTACACCGAGATGGGCGGCCTGTCCGCCGCCGCGGTCGAGCGGTTTGCGACCAAGCTGCCGGTCCTGCAGGACCTGGCGGACGTCGCCGAGGTCTCGGCGCGGGGGTGAGGGGGGCTAGAGGCGCGCCAGCCCCGGGGCGCTATCCGCGGCGGGGTCGCCGCGGCTCCAATGGCGGCGGGAAACCGTCGGCCCTTATTTCTCCTTCCGCTGCGACGGGATGAGCACGGAGGCGAGGATGGAGGCGGCCAGCACGGCGCCGATGATGCCGAGGGAGATCTTGATCGGGATGGTCACGTAGTGCGAGGCCAGCATCTTGAAGCCGACGAAGCAGAGGATGACGGCCAGCCCGACGTTGATGTAGCGGAAGAGCTGCATGATCCCCGACACGGCGAAGTAGAGGGAACGCAGGCCGAGGATCGCAAAGATGTTCGACGTGAAGACGATGAACTCGTTGCGGGTGATGGCGATCACGGCGGGGATGGAGTCGAGGGCGAACATCACGTCGGTGGTCTCGACAATGAGGAGCACGAGAAACATCGGGGTGGCATGCAGCCGGCCGTGGACGCGGGTGAAGAAGTGCCCCCCCACGAATTGCGGGGTCACGGGCAGGAAGCGCCGCGCAAGCTTCACGGCAGGGTTCTTCTCCGGTTCGAAGCCGTCGTCCTTCTTCGGGATCGCCAGCTTGATGCCGGTGTAGACGAGGAAGGCCCCGAAGACGTAGATGATCCAGTGGAAGCGGTTGATCAGGCTGATGCCGGCGAAGATGAAGATCGCGCGCATCACCACCGCGCCGAGGATGCCCCAGAACAGCACGCGGTGCTGGTGCCGCGGTTCGACCCGGAAGTATTGGAAGATGACGATGAAGACGAAGACGTTGTCCACGCTCAGGCAGAGCTCGACGATGTAGCCGGTGAAGAACTCGAGCCCGGCCTGGCTGCCCATTTTCTGCGAGATCAGGAGGTTGAAGGCCATCGCGAGGCCGAACCACACGGCGCACCACGCCAGGGCCTCGCGCAGGGACACGACGTGGGCGTGCCGGTTGAACACGCCGAGATCCAGGGCCAGCATGAGGCTGACGAAGCCCAAAAAACCGACCCACGCCCACCAAGGCATGGTGCTGAACATGGCGAGAACGAGCGGCATAAGGGCGGGGAGTGTGGGCGGGTCGGCTTGCCGGGGGCAAGCGGGGAGTGGATGGAACGGACGGGGGGGTGTAGGATGAAGCAGGCGGTGAGGTGGGTGGAACCGGTCCTCCGTGACCGGTTTTCCGGGCGTGTGTCCAACAACCCGTCCGGAGGACGGGTTCCGCCGATGAGACTGGCAAACCCTTTGACTTTGCCGGGCGTCGGCTTTCATAAAGGTCCCCAAGTCATGAATCATTTCCGGCAAATTTTCCTTGGATTACTCTTCATTGGAGCCACGGGCGCCGCGCAGGCACAGGAGCAGGCGGCCGAGGCCGCCCAGCAGGCCAACACCACGGCCGCGGCCGCCGTGGCCGCGACGGACCAGGTGCCTGTCGCGCCGGATTTTCTGGAGCACCTGGTCGACGCCACGCTGGAAATCTTCGACGTCCGGAGTTCTGAGAACACGGTGACACACTATGTCATCGCCGCGCTCTTTCTGGTCGCGGCCTTGCTGCTGCGGCGGGTGGTGACGACCCTGATCTTCGGTTTCCTGAAAAAACTAGCCGCGAAAACCACGACGACCCTCGACGACAAGCTGTTCCCGGCGCTGGAGTCGCCGGTGGCGACCTTCATCATGCTCACCGGCATCTTTGCCGCGCTGAAGGTCCTGAAGCTGACGGTCGCGACCGACCGGTTCATCGGCTATGGCTCCACGGTGGCGTTCTCGCTGGTGGTGTTCTGGGGTCTGCTGCGGGCGTTCGACGCCGTGCTCGACCATGTGCAGGAGATCGCCCTGAAGAAGCAGCTGGGCGTGGCGGCATTCATGCCGTGGATCAAGAAGACGCTCGTCACGGTGTTCGTCGTGTTCGGCGTGTTGATGGTGGTGCAGAGCCTTGGCTTCGACGTGAAGGCGCTGCTCGCCGGCCTCGGCATCGGCGGCCTGGCCTTCGCCCTCGCGGCCCAGGACACCATCGCGAACCTTTTCGGCTCGATCGTCGTGGCCATCGACCAACCCTTCAAGCTGGGCGAGACCATCCGGATCCAGGGCAACGTCGGCGCGGTCGAGGACATCGGCCTCCGCTCGACCAAGCTCCGGCTCATCGACAAGTCACTCATCGTGATGCCAAACAAGATGGTCGCCGCGGAGTCCATTACCAACCTGTCCCGCTTCACCGCCCGCCGCGTCGAACAGGTTCTCGGTCTGACCTACGACACCACCGCCACGCAGATGGATGAGTTCGTGGCGGAAATTCGCCGGCTCATCCTCGCCGAAGACGAGGTCGACCCCACGTCGGTGAATGTCTACTTCCGCGACTTCAATAGTTCATCCCTCGATCTCTGGGTGGTCTATGCGACCAAGGATCCGGACTTTGCAAAGCTCATGACGCTGCGCCAGCGGTTGAACCTCGCCTTCATGCGCACCGTCGAGGCGCGCGGCCTGTCGTTCGCCTTCCCGACGCAGACGTTGCATGTGGCCACGCTGCCAGAGAAGAAGGCATAGGGGTGCGGACCAAGCGGTGAAATGCGGTCTTCCGCCGTCGCCAAGCCTTTGGCGGACAGGCCGGACGCATTTCAGGAGGTGCGCAGCGGGAAAACGTGTCCGGAGGCCACGTTCCACCCCCGGAAAGAAAGCGGGCTCACAGCGTCTTGTGGAACCGCGTTACGGCGAAGCCCATGACCCCCAGCCCGAGGGCCAGCAGCGCGGCGAACTGCGTCCAGAGCACGTCGAAGCCGACGCCCTTGAGGAACACGCCGCGGATGATGACGAGCATGTAGCGCAGCGGGTCGACCAGACTCAGCCACTGGAAGCCGACCGGCATGTTGGCGATGGGGAAGATGAAGCCGGAGAACAGCATCGCCGGGAAAAAGAAGAAGAACGTCGTCATCATCGCCTGCTGCTGCGTCCGGCTGACGGTCGAGATGAACAGGCCGATGCCGAGCGTGCTGAGCAAAAAGAGCGCGACGCCGCCCAGCAGCAGCGCGAAGCTGCCGCGGAACGGGATGTGGAACCAGAGCAGTGCGACCGCCGAGACCATCGCGGTGTTGACAAAGCCGATCACCGCGAACGGCGCGCATTTGCCGAGGATGAACTCCACCGGCCGGATCGGCGTGACCATGATCTGCTCGATGGTGCCGGCCTCCTTCTCGCGCACGATCGCCATGCTGGTCAGCATCAGGCTCACGAGCATGATCAGCATCGCGATGATGCCGGGCACGTAGAAATTGCGGCTCTCGAGGTCGGCGTTGAACCAGGCGCGCGGCTGCAGATCCGCGCGGCCGGTGGTCACGCTGCGACCGGTCCGGCGCTGCACCTGCTCGAGGACAAATTCGGTGTTGGCGGCGGCGGTGATCTGCGCGGCGTAGTTGACGACGAAGCGGGCGGTGTTGGAGTCGGCTCCGTCGACGAGCAACTGGACCGGCACCGTGCGGCCCCCGCGCAGGTTCTGTTCATAGCCGGCGTTGATCTGGAGGATGGCGGAGGCGTCGGCTGAGTCGACCAACCGGCGCGCCGCGTCGTCGTCCTGCGTGTGGGTGAGGGCGTCGAAGTAGGCGGAGCCGGTGAAGCGGGCCACGAGCGCGCGGCTGGCCGGCGTGCCGTCATGGTCGACCACGGCGAGGCGGACGTGGCGGACGTCGAGCGTGACGGCGTAGCCGAAGATCAGGGTCTGGATGACCGGCAGCCCGAGGATGACCAGGCGCATGCGCGGGTCGCGGAGGACCGAGCGGAATTCCTTGCGGAGGATGGTGAGGATGCGCTCCCACATGTTCAGCCGAGGTGTTTGCGGGTTTTGCGGATCGAGAGGCCGATGACGACGACCGCGAAGACCGCGAGGAAGACGGCGTCGGCCCAGAGGACCTCGAGGCCGGTGCCGCGCAGGAAGATGCCCTTCACCAGCGCCACGAAATAGCGCGCCGGCACGATGAAGGTGACCACCTGGACCGGCACCGGCATGTTGGCGATGGCGAAGGCAAAGCCGGAGAGCAGGAACGCCGGCAGGAACGTCGACACCATCGCCATCTGGCTGGCCAGCAGCTGCTGGCGGGCGAGCGTGCTGATCAGCAGGCCCTGCGCGAGCGTGCCGATGACAAAGAGCATCCCAACCCCGAAGAGCAGCGGGACGCTCCCGCGCAACGGCACCTCGAAAAGATAGACGGCCATGAGCACGGCGATGATCATGTTGGCCAGACCGATGGCGGTATAGGGCAGGAGCTTCCCGAGCACGAGTTCGGACGCCCGGACCGGCGTGGAGATGAGCTGCTCCATCGTGCCGCTTTCCCACTCGCGGGCGATGGTCAGCGACGTGAGCAGCGCGGCGATCAGGCCCATGATCACCGCCATGATGCCCGGCACGATGAAGTTGCGGCTGGCGAGGTCGGCGTTGAACCAGACGCGCGTGCGCAGGTCGAGCGCGGGCGCCGGCGCGAGGCCGGTGAGCCGCCGCACCTGCTCGAGCGCCAGCTGCTGGTTGAAGGTGGTCGTGATCGCCGACGCGTAGCCGAGCACGATGCCGGCGGTGTTCGAGTCGGAGCCGTCGACGATGGCCTGCACCCCCACCGCGCGGCCGGCGGCGAGGCGCGGGGAGAAATCGGGCGGGATCACGAGGCCGAGCATGGCCTCGCGCTGGTCGATGGCCTGCTCGAGGGCGGCGTAGCGATCGACGGCGCCGCGGAACTCGAAGTAGCGGGTGGCGGTGAACCGGGCCGTGAACTCGCGGCTCTCCGGCGTGCGGCTCTGGTCCCAGACGACGAACGGCACGCGGTCGACGTCGAGCGTCAGCGCATAGCCGAAGGCCAGCAGCATCAGCATCGGGATGCCGACCGCGAGGATCAGGCTGCGCGGGTCGCGCCGGATGTGGAGGGACTCCTTGCGGGCCACGGCCCAGAGGCGGCGCGGGCTCATCGGGAGAACTCCTGTTGGGCGCCGGCGGTGCGGTCGCGCGCCTCGATGAGCGAGACGAACACATCCTCGAGGGTCGGCACGATGCGCTCGAGCCGGTCGAGCCGGAAACCGCCGGCGGCGAGCGCGGCGCGGATGGCCGGCTCGGCGGCGGCCGGGTCGGCCGCGACAACGTGCAGGCCCTTGCCAAAGACCGCGACCTCCTTGACCTCGGGTAGGCGCTCGAGGACGGCCATCGCCTCGTTGGGCTGCGCGCAATCGAGCTCGAGGACGGCCTCGGCCATGTGCTCGGTCTTCAGGGCGCGCGGCGTGCCGGAGGCGATGAGTTCGCCGCGGTAGACGATGCCGAGCCGGTCGCAATATTCCGACTCCTCCATGTAGTGGGTGGTCACGAAGACCGTGACGCCCTGGCCCGAGAGCGTGTAGATGAGGTCCCAGAACTGCCGGCGGCTGATGGGATCGACGCCCGAGGTCGGCTCGTCGAGGAACAGGATCGGCGGCTCGTGCAGCACGGCGCAGCCGAGGGCCAGGCGCTGCTTCCAGCCGCCGGAAAGGGTGGACGTGCGGGTGCGCCGGTGTGCCTGCAGGCCGGCCATGGTGAGCACCCAGTCCTTGCGCGCGGCCTTCTTCTCGCGCGGCAGGCGGTAGATGCCGCTGTAGAAATCGATGTTCTCCTCGACGGTGAGCTCATCGTAGAGGGAGAATTTCTGGCTCATGTAGCCGATGCGCGTCTTGATCTGCTCCGTCTCGCGCACGATGTCGAAGCCGGCCACGCGGCCGGAGCCGGCGGTGGGCGCGAGCAGGCCGCACAGCATGCGGATGGTGGTGGACTTGCCGGCGCCGTTGGGCCCGAGGAAACCGAAGATCTCGCCCCGGCGCACGGCGAAGGAGACGCCGGCGACGGCCTTGAACGCGCCGAAATGTTTCTCGAGGTTCTGGACCTCGACGACGATTTCGGCGGTGGACGCGGCGGGCATGACGGGTGGACGATCAGACGCCGGCATCGTCGCCCGGCTCGGGTTCGGAGGCGACCAGCAGCGCGATCAGCGCGAGCACGATGAGGGTGGCGATCATGGGGCGGCGGGTTGGGCGGCCAGGACGGCGACGAAGACGTCCTCGAGCGACGGCTCGATCGGGCGGAGCGAGAGCAGCTCGAAGCCGGCGGCGGCGATGAGTTCGCGGGCGCGGGCCCCGGCGCGGGCGGCGTCCTTGGTGACAAGGTGCACGCGGTCGCCGAAAAGGCCGACGGTGGCGCCGGCCAGCTGTTCGCGTAGGAGGGCGGCGGTCCGCCGCGGCTCGGAAGTGCGGACC
>JAQSDJ010000223.1 GCA_029945855.1 Lacunisphaera sp. | reverse complement strand
TGCGGCGTTCTTCATCGACAAGTGGCAGCGGGAGCAAAACTGACATGAGACAAACCGTCTTTCTGCTGCTCGCGGCGTGGCTCGGAATGACCGGAGCCCAGGCGGGCCTGCCCTTGTCCGGCCCCGAATGCGGGAACGGCGAGTTTCAATTCAGCGCAGAGTTCGACAACCGCGGCGTCGACGGCGGGCCGGCGCGCCGGTTTACGGCATACTTGTGGATCCCCCCCTCGGCAAAGAAAGTGCGCGGAATTCTCGTGACCCAGCAGAACGTGGGCGAGCAGCGGTTTGTCGAGCACCCGGCGATTCGCGCCATCTGTGCCCGGAACGAGTTCGCCATCCTCTGGTGTCTGCCGGCGATCGACTTGCGTTTCGAGCATGACCGCGAAGGCGCGGTGCGGCTGCTGGAGGAGGTGCTCCGAGAGCTCGGCAAGATGTCGGGCTATCCAGAGGTGGCGACAGTGCCGTGGATCCCCTTCGGGCATTCGACAACCACGACCTTTGCCAGAAATCTCGCCGAAGCGCGTCCAGAGCGGACGATCGCCATCATTTCGGCGAAGGGCGGAATCATGCTGCCGGTGACGGGGTCGTTTCCGGGCGTGTACTCGGGTGGGCAGTATCCGGAGTGGCGGCAACCGACGCACGACTGGACAACCCATGGTCGCTCGCTGCCCGGCCTGAAGAAGATCCGGGACGAGCTCAACGCGCGCTGGCGGCCGGTATCGTATGTCGAGGAATTCGGCGGCGGGCATTTTGATTACACGGAGCGCTATCTCGGGTTCCTCGCGCTCTACATCGACAGGATGGTCGCCCACCGCTTGAACGCCGACGGCACGCTCCGCGCAATTGGGAACCACGAAGGCTGGGTCGTGGACATGCCGTCGCCGCTGCCGACGGCGCCGTTGCGGATCGAGCCGCTGGAGGAGGCGACGGGGGCGCTGCGCGCGGCACCCTGGTTCGTCGACCTCGACTTGGCGCAGGCGGCAGTCGCGCTGATGGACGATGGCCGATGGGATCGACGGAATCAGATCGTCGCGTTCGCGAACCTCGATGGTACGCCGGCGGCGTTCTCGAACTCTGGCATTGTCGATCCCGTGCCGTGCGAGATTGCCGCCGACGGCGTGACCATCACGCGGATCGAAACGACCTTGCTGGACCGGCTGCCGGACAATTTCACTCAGGCCGGCATGGCCCTTACGCACGCGACGGGTGGTACTCGGACGATCGAACGCATCTCCGGCGTGTTCATGGCGGAAGACGGCCGTTACCGGATCGAATTGAACCGTGGCTATCCGCACACGCCGAACTTCATTGCAGTGCGGCATCCGGGCGACGCGCAACACCGGCCATCGGTGCAGCCGGGGCGGTTCGTGCCGCCGGTGCATGACGGGCGCGAACAGCGGATCCGGTTCGACCCGATCACGGATCACGTCGTGGGAGTGAAGTCCCTCGCGCTGCGCGCCACCTCGAACTCGGGACTGAAGGTGCGCTTCTTCGTGCGTTCCGGTCCCGCGAAAGTCGTGGGGGACAAGCTCGTCTTTCTGCCGCTGCCGACCCGCGCAAAGCTACCGGTTACGGTATCGATTGTGGCCTGGCAGATCGGACGTGGGGGCGAGGATCCGGTGGCGGCGGCACCGATGGTAGAGCAGTCGTTCCAGCTGAGGGCGCAAAGCGGGGAGGGTGGGGCCCAAGCGGTGCCGGCGAAGGCGGCGGGGGGCCTTGCTACGGAGTCCGATGTCGTGCAGCCGGTCGATACGCTGCGGCAACCCGGGGCGGCACGGTGAATACGCCCTTGCCATCTCAAAGTCCCAAGAGGCTGCCGAGGAGGACATCGCTTTCTAGGAGAGGCTGGCAGAGCGTGATCGCTTTTCCGCTGACGCTCCTACTGGCCGGTTTGCCCACGATGGGCGCGGCGGAAATCGTGCAGTTCACGGTCCGAACGGTTGATGAGTACACGAAGCCGATATCAGCGCGGGTGCTGGTGCGGGATGATTTGGGTCGATCCTGGCTGCCGCCGGTGGCGACGACCGTCAATATCGGGCCCGATACATGGTTCGCATGCGACGGCGCGGCGCGCCTAGATGTGCCGCCAGGCCGCTATCACGTGACGGTCGAACGCGGGCCTGAGTACGTGCCGGCGACGGGCAGCTTGACGCTCGCGGGGAACACGAGCCGCGAATTCCAGCTGCACCAGTGGATCGACCTGCGCGCACTAGGCTATCGCTCGGGTGAGAATCACCTGCACCTTCCCCGGGGTGCGCTGGAATCCATGATGCGGGCGGAGGACCTGGGCTTCGGTTCCTCGTTGCAGTGGTGGAATGGCGCCAGGCTTCCGGTGCCTGACCTCGCGCCCCGGGCGAAGAACCTCACCCTGTTTGACGCGGAGGTGGAGAACGCGTGGGGTGCGGTCTATTGCGTCGGGCTGTCCAAGCCGATGGCGTTGCCGTGGAATCCCGCGCGGGCCAACCTGGCCTTCGTCGAGGCCGCCCGGGCGGATGGCGCGCTCATCTGCTACCAGGGCGGCTGGTCCCGGGAGGCGCTGGTGGATGCGCTCCTGGGCCGGGTGGATGTGGTGAACGTGGGCGACAATCTGTTTCACCGGCATAAGTTCATGCCTCGTGCGCGCTATGCCAACCTGCTCGCGGTGCCGGGGCTGTCGGACTATCCGGATACGGCCGATGGCATGCTGGCGCTGACCACCGAAGCCTACTACCGGCTGCTCAACTGCGGGCTGCGCCTCGCCGCCGGCACCGGGTCCGCCACGGGGGTCAAGTCCAGTCCGGCAGGATACAACCGGAGCTATGTGCGGGTGGATGGCAATGCGACGGTGCGCGAATTCCTCGAGGCCTGGCGGCAGGGGCGTAATTTCGTGACGAACGGCCCGATGCTGTTCCTCACTGCCGACGGCCGGCATGAGCCCGGCGACACGATCAAGTTTCCAAAATCCGGCGGAGCGGTGCAGGTGAGGGTCCAGGTGCAATTTGATCAACCGCTCCGTTCGCTCGCCATCGTCGTCAATGGCAAGACGATCGCCACCACCGCACAGGGCGAACTGGAAGTCAGGGTTCCGGTGACCGAGGGCTCTTGGATCGCCGCGGTGGCGACGGCGGAGGATCACACGATTTCCGATGCCGAACTCGCGCGCTACGCACAGCAAAGCCCGCTGGGTGGCGAAACGCCGACCCGGCTCCGCTTCGCCCATACCAGTCCGATTTATGTGACGGTGGGGGGAGGGGGGGCGCGGGTCGAGGCGGCCATTGACGAAGCGCGGCGCATGCTGGACGCGTTCGAGGTCTTCGCGCGCAAGACCGCGGCGCCGGAGTTTCAGCCGGAAATCCTGCAGGCCGTCGCCGATGCGCGGAAACGGTTGGGGTGGGTTGAGCAACCTCAAAGCGGTTTCTCCCGGTGACGAGTTGCCCCACACCGCCCGTGACTGGAATGAACACTGCATCGACAGCCGTGTTTCGCGTCCCACCATCCCCTTTGCCATGAATCGAACGAACGCACTCTTGACCACGACATCGCTGCTTTTTGCCGGCGCCGCGGCGGCGCTGGCCGCGCCCGGTCACAAACCTAACATCATCCTGATCGTGTCCGACGATCTCGGTTACGGCGAGTTGGGCAGTTACGGCCAGCGCCTGATCGCCACGCCGAACCTAGACCGACTCGCGGCCGAGGGCGTAAGGTTCACCCGATTCTATGCGGGGAGTCCGGTGTGCGCGCCTTCGCGCAGCGTGCTCCTGACCGGACGCCATGCCGGGCATACGACGGTGCGGGGCAACTCCCGGGTTCAGAATTACGCGGGGCAGACGCTGGGCGCAGAAGATCGCACGATTGCCGCGTTGCTCCAGCAGGGGGGCTATCGGACAGCGCTGATCGGCAAGTGGGGGCTGGGGCTCGCCGACAGTTCCGGCGCGCCCTGGAAGCAGGGGTTCGACGAGTTTTTCGGGTTTCTCAACCAGACCCACGCGCACAATCATTTCCCCGACCACCTCTGGCGGAATCAGGAGAAGGTCTTGCTCGAAAACGACCTGGTGGCGGTGGGGGACGTTCCGGGGGTCGGTTACGCGACGAGGCCCCGGCAGTATGCAAATGACCTGTTCTTCGCTGAGGCTGGTGAGTTCGTGGAGCGGAACCGCCGCGCGCCGTTCTTCCTGCTGCTCGCCTTGACCATACCGCACGCGAATGACGAGCGTGCGGCGGCGCTGGGCGATGGCCAGGAGGTCCCCGACTACGGCCAGTATGCGGACAAGCCGTGGAGCAATCCGCAGAAGGGCCAGGCGGCGATGATCACCCGGATGGATGCGGGCGTAGGCGCGCTGCTGGAACGACTGGCGGCGCTGGGGATCGACCGCAACACGGTGGTGCTGTTCACCAGCGATAATGGCCCGCACCGTGCGGGCGGGGCGGGCTACCACCCAGATTTCTTTTTCAGCAGCGGCGGTCTGCGCGGCATCAAGCGTGACCTGACGGAAGGCGGCATTCGCGTGCCATGCATCGTGCGATGGCCGGCCGCCGCACCGGGCGGTCTGGTGACGGCCCACGTCGGGCATTTTTGCGACTTGCTCGCCACCTGCGCGGACCTCGCGGGGATCGTGGCGCCACGCGGGCAGGACGGTGTCAGCTTCGCCTCGGTTTTGCGCGATGAACCGACTGGCGTCCGGAAACGGGCGAATTTATACTGGGAGTTTTATGAAGGAGGTTTCCAGCAGGCCGTCCTGTTGGACGAACGCTGGAAGGCGATTCGCGGCCGTCCCGGCGAAGAGCCCTTCGAGCTCTATGATCTCATGAACGACCCAGGCGAGCGGCGAAACGTGGCCCGGGATCACCCTGGACTGGTTGGTCGTTGCGTGGGGCTGATGGATGAGTCGCACGTGCCAAATGCCTTCTGGAGAAAGCCGGCGGACGCCCATGAAAGGGAGCCGGCCCGGCCGAAATGAATCGCCACAAGCCTACCAAGGCACGGAGAGCCCCCCGGTGCCGCGTAATCCCCTGGGCTGGCAAAACCCGGCCGAAGTCCCCCACAAATACTATGTTAATGCGCTACCACCCCTGTTGGTTTAAATGGCTAGGAATCGCCGCGCTCGTGTCTGGATTGACCACGCAGGCCGCGACGTCGGAGCAACCATTCCCGACGCCAGAAGGCGCCGCGTTGCATGCGGCGCTTGCCCAGGAAGTGGGCACGGCGGGTAAATCGGCGTGGCGACCGGTTCTTAGTTATCTCGCTCGGCTGCACGGCCTGAGTGTGAGGCCGGCCACGGGATATTTTAAACACGCCTACGAATCCCTGGGCCCCGGTTACATGCGCGGTCGCGCGTTTGGACATTGGGACCTGACACATGAGCGCCTCGACACTTTGCGGGCGTCGCCAGAGCATGTGCGCAATCAGATTCACAACGAACTCGCCGGCCAGCAGGCGGATGGATTGATCCCGGGCCTCGTGACGTTTGGCATCAGCGGACATCCGGGCTTTGAAACCATCATCGAGTCAGACCAGCCTACGTTCAAACCGTTCAAGGGATTTCCCCCGTTGTGGGTGATTGCGGTGGAAGCTTACGTTGAGAAAACAGGCGATGTAGGCGTGCTCGGCGAAGCGCTGGGCGCGTTGAAAAAACAAATCGGGTGGTTCGAAGCGAAACGCAGTGCGCCGAACGGGGGCTTTTACTACCTCGATGTGGTGAGCGACGTCTGGGAAAGCGGCGTCGACGAGGGCATTCGTTTTATAAATCGCCCCCCAGCGCCGGCCGCCTGTGTCGATGCCACGGCGCATGTTTATCTCATGTATGACCACGCCGCCCGCTGGAGTGAAAAACTGCGCCAGCCTGCGGACGTATGGAAAACACGGGCGGCAGCATTGCAGCGTTTCATTTCCGAGGAATTGTGGGACGAGCAGAGCGGGTTTTTCTACGATCGTTGGTCCGTGCGCGATCCGGCGACGCGCCACCTCTCCTTCGAGGGCATGTGGCCTGTCGTCGTGGGTGCCGCGAGTCCGGAGCAGGCGCGGCGTGTGATTGAGGAACATCTGCTAAATTCGCGGGAATTCTTCACGCCGCATCCGCTCACGACGGTCGCGCTCTCCGATGCGAAATTCGAGCTCCGCATGTGGCGCGGCCCCGTGTGGAATAGCATGACTTATTGGGCCGCGCGCGGCTGCGTGCGTTACGGACATCGCGAAGCAGCGCGGAAGCTTCTGGAAAGCGCACTCGACGCCACGGCGGCGGAGTTTGCTCGCAGCGGAACGATCTGGGAATTTTACCACCCGATGCGAGAGGAACCGTCGGCGTTAAAGCGGAAAACCTCCGGTCGAGACGTGCCCTGCCGTGATTACGTCGGCCATAATCCGTTGTTCGCCATGGCCGCACTGTGGCGTGAGACCGCAGCGAAGCCGTAGAAATGTTGCTTAACACGAAGTGATAGGAGCCGGCTGCCACTTCGAGTTTTGAGGCATCTTACCCCGCTTTCCCTTCCATGAGCTGCGCCATCTTTTTCAGCATGGCAAAATTCGCTGGCACGAACGGATTGTCGTACGGTTCCACCCGTTCGAGCGAACGCGGGTCCGCGAAAAGATCAGCAATCACCCGGATTTGCCGGCGCAGCCGGTCCAGTTTCTCGGCATGTTCGGCTCGTTCCTCTCCCATCTTTGCCCCTGCCATGCGTTGTGCGCGAAGACGTTCATCTAGGATTGATTCCGCCAGATCGCAGGGCAGCAATTAGAAATTGGAGTCTTGGAGTGGACCATCGGCTGCGATTTGGGTCAGTGCCCGGCGAAGGGCATGCGTCTCATAGCGTGACTGTTCGCCCTGGACGATTCGCATCGCGGCAGACTTCAAGCGCTCGTAGTCCTCCTGCTCGATCCACTCCGGACGCTCCATTTCGAGGCATGCTGCGGCTTTAGATTCGAAGCTGAGGTCGGGTATCAGCTCGAGCGCCCGCTCATATAGGTTGGAGTCGGAATACGGCATCTATTTGCCACAGATTTGTCAGCGATCGTGTTTTTGACTTCACTTCGTTGCAGCTCGGTGCAGCGTATTTCTTGTTCTATCTCACTCGTAACAACTCAATAACACACGCAGCAGAGTGAATCGTGCTGTTGGGCCTGAGAGGTTCGAATCCCTCCCTCTCCGCCACTTAACCCGCGCGAATAGCGCGAGTTAAGTTTTCAGCGAAGCTAGGTTGCCAGTTGACGTGGCAACCTAAGCATGAAAATCGAAAATACGTTTGCCGTCAGCCGCTACGAAAACCGCAACGGAGCGATCTCCTGGCGGGTGACCGGATGGTTGCACGGAGTCCGCATCCGCCGGAATTTCAAAACCCGAGACGAGGCCGCCGCCGAGAAGTCCGTGCTGGAATTGAAGTCCGTGCAGCAGAACGCGGGCATGCGCTCCGTGATGACATTCCTGAGCGACGCGCAATTGCGCGAAGCCGAGGACGCGTTCCGCCGGCTCGAAGGCCAGCCGAAGCCGCTGATGTTCCATCTCGATTTTGCGCTGACCAATTACCGCCCGCCGGCGCATGAGAAGCCGGTGGACGAAGCGGTCACGGCTTATCTGGCAGTAAAGGAAGCCGAGCAGGTGCAGAACCTGATTTCGTCGGCCATGCTGACGACGATCAAACGCCACATGACGGCGCTAAAAAAGACCTTCCCGGGTATCACCGTGGCCGACCTGACGGCGGCCAAGCTGACGCCCTTTTTGCAGCGCGGGAAGCCCTGCCTGAAGACTTACAACAACCGGCGCGGGCTGGTTTCGACGTTCCTGAAGTTCTGCGAACAGCAGGACTGGATGGCGACGAACCCGATCAAGAAAGTCCCGTATTACCGGATCGCCCGCCGCCGGGGTTCAGCCAAGACGATTTCCGCCGTTCAGGCGCAGGAATTGATGACCTACCTCGAAGGCTTCAAGGGTGGCCGGCTGGTGCCGTATTTCGCGCTCTGCCTTTTTGCCGGCATCCGCCCCTGCCTTCGCACGGGGGAAATGCTCCGGCTCAAGCCGGGGCACATCGATTTGGAGACCGGCGTCATACGTGTCGAACCGGACGTGTCCAAGGTGAAGGAGCTGCGCCGGGTCTGCATCCAGCCCAATCTTGCTGCGTGGCTCCGGGCCTATCCGCTGGATAAATTCCCGATCATCATTCCGAACCTCCAAAAGATCCGCGCGCGGATCGCCAAGCGTTTTGGGCTCACCCATGATGTGATGCGGCACACGTTCATTTCGATGCACGTCGCCAAATTCCGTTCCATCGGCGAAGCGGCACTTCAGGCCGGTAATTCTGAGAGCATCATCAAAAAGCACTACCTCGATTTGAAGAGCAAGGAAGAGGCCGAGCAGTTCTTTGGGATCGTGCCCCTCGCCGCGCCCGCAGCTTCGGCGCAACCGGATGCCATGGAAGTGAAGCCGGCGGCCTGAGTTGACGGGGCCGCTAAGGTATGGATTTACCTGTCCCTCCTCACATCCAAACCCACCTCACCGACATTACCGGCCTGCGCCTCAGCGGGGTTTTCCCAAAAAACCGGGAGCCGTCCATTCGCACTCTCCGCGAATGGACGAAGCTGCGGCGCATCCCGCATCACCGGGTCGGGCATTTTGTCTATTACGATCCTTTGGAGGTCGAAGTCCACATCCGCACCAAGCTGAAGGTGCCGGCGCGCAATTGACCGAGGCTAGTTCGCTTGTGGGTCGCGTGGCACGAAGACGCGGCCAAGGGCCCGCGCCCGCAGTTCATCCACGAAATCCGGCAAATCCCGCAGCTCCTGCAAAGCGGATTGGGCTGCGGCGGGCGACCAATGCCGCCAAAGATCGCGATTCTGCCCGAGCATTCGGCAGGTCGCCCGCAAATCCCGCATCAGTTGAAAAATAACCACCGAGCGCAGCGACGGTGCTTTCACGGCGATATTGCGGGCCCGGGCCTGATGAGCCCGGATGCGCCGACGCAGATCCCCCGTCGTTAGCTTCTCCTCTTCGGCGAGCCTCAACCATTGCTCGATTTCGCCGGGGTCGGCAAAGGCAAGCCCCACCTCGCAGTGATGGGTCCAGGTCAGGGCGTCATGGCGACATGACACCGGGATACGGCCGCAAACCATCTTGGCATTGCGCAGCGTGCCCGGTTCAAGGCCTGCTTCGCTGGCGCAGGTGGTGATCCGACCACGGCAGCTGAGTTCGCCATAGGCTAGCGCATCCCCGAGCCAGGCGGTCAGTGTTTGCCGTGCGCCGGTAGTCGTCCTGGTCAGGCGGGCTAGGTGAGCGACCAGCTGCCGCCAGCTGTCCTGATCGAGCTGCGGCCCCAGCGCCAGTCCCAGCCGGCTGGCGCGGGCGATGCCCGTGGCGGGCAATTCGGCCACAAGTTGCTGCAGGTCAGTTCGCATCGCTGTGAGGCATCGGCCGGCGCGGCAGATTCAGGCGCCGTTGCATGGCCAGAACCTGTTTGCGAAAGCCCTCATGGGACAGTCCGTGTTTGCCCGCGTAGTCGCGCAGGGTCAGCTCGTCGAATTCCGCGATGCCGGTCGCATGGATCAACACGTCAACGGCGAGATCGCGGTTCCTGGCTCCGGCTAATTCATAGACGAGGTCGCGAACCACCTGCATCGTATTGGTGCTGCCAGTCTGGCCGCCACCGCCGAGTTTCTCCCGCAATTCCTCGAGCAGCCCCATTTGGGCGCAGTCCTTGATCAAGTCAGCCACCGTATCGGCCCCATGCAAGCATGAGGCTGGTGCGGCGTGCGGTGGTGTTCCCTCCGCACTCAAACGGCCAAAGCGATGCGGGTCGGGCCACGGCATATCCAACCATCACATGCCTATGCGGGGACCCTGCCCGGGATTCGGCGGGTCAATTTTCAAGTGCAGAGCCTGGGAGATTTTCTGGGCCAAGGTCTGTGTCTGCTTTAACTGCTGGATATATTTCTCCAACTCGGAGATCAGGGGCTTCAGGTCCTGCTGGGTGATCTTCCAGACCTCCCGGAAATCCACGCTTTCGTAATTGTGCGCGATGCGGTTGCGCAGGCCGCTGATCTGGTGAAAAGGAATCTCCGGGGCCTTCGCGGCCGTTTCCTGAGACACCTTCCTGGCGGCTTCGCCGATCACAGTGATGCGCATAGCCACCGCATCGCGGGTCTTGGCGTCGTCCCAAAACTGCTCGAAGGTTTGTCCCCGCACATAGCTGACCGCCTGTTGGGCGGATTTCAGCATGTCTTGCAGGTGGCTCTGGTCCTGGCTCGGCTTAGCCTGCATAGATGGTGCGCCGGTCGCGTTGGATGTTTTCCTTGCGATACGGGTTGTCCATCTCATCGACCGATTCGACCGTTAGCAGGTGCACCGGAACCCCGAGCAGCTTCCCGCATTCCTCCTCGATGGTGACTATTGCGAGGCCGGGATGTTCGGGGAAAGTGGCGATCAGATCCACGTCGCTGCCCGGCGTGGTATCGCCCCGGGCGACAGAGCCGAAGATTTCCAGCCGGGTGATGCCATGCTGGCGGCAGAAGGGAGCCAGCCGGCGGGTGATTTCAGCCAAGGAGGGCGGCAGCGCCGTCCCCCGCGGTTGCGAGGGCAACGGCGGGGGCAAGACCAAGTCCGGAGCGCGGCTGGCGCCCGGGTGCAACTTGGAGTTGGCCGTTGAACGATTCATCGCAGGTAAGGTAGCCCGGCGCGGGTCTGAATCCAAGGCGTAAGTAGGTGCGGGTGACGGGGCAGACTGCAGTGGTGAGACCGCAGAGGATCGGCCGGGTTGCGCGGGTTCACTCCGCGGCTGGAATGCAGGCAATAGTTGCATGCATTCCACTGTCCTCGCTTTGCCCGAGAAATACAGCGCCGGCAGCGCACACCTACCCCCGGTCGTGTGCGCTCGCGGCATGACCGTTCAAAGGATTTGCTGCGGCCAGCTGCCGGCGCGCTCCGTGACCCAAGTCACCGTGCCGGTCGTCGTGTCGATGGTGATGTGATTTGGAGTCTCCCGGATTTCAGCACGAGACCGAATCACCTCTTGCCGCACAGGCAAAGGGCTCGGGGCTGGGGGCGGCCGGAGCCCCCAGTTAGCCTCGCCTGCCAACGGGGCGGGACGGGGCGTGGCAGCGCATCGGAATCCGATGCGCGGAGCTCCGGCGACGCCCTGCCACGACCGTGCAAGCCCCCAACCACGCCCCTTCACAGCAAAGGGATCGTGTTCGGGTCGTATTCGCGCGGCTGCGCCCTCCGCCGCCCGTCGGCGTCCACTCCGGACCAGCGCGGGTGGTCGGGGTCGGACGTGCCCGACGGAGCCGCAGGCGGAGCGGGCGCGAGCGTCAGCGGGCCGGCCCCGATCTTCCGCGCGTCGTTCCGGAACCGCCCGGCCATCGGGGAACACTATTCCGACGGCCGCAGCCTGGCGGAGGCCGGCGGAAGGGTGTTCCGGTGCCGGCCAGCCCTCGGCTGGAAAAATCGCCATTCGTGATTTCAATACAGTTTCTTGTCTTCCTCCTTGCCCCAAGGCTTCGATTCCTGGACCCAAGTTCTTACCGACTGGGCCGTCAGCCGGGCGTTTCGCCAGATCCGGGGCCCGCGTTGTTTGGAGTCCCGACCGGAATTAGCAGTTCCGCTCGTGGTGGAAATCAGCGCCGCACTCCGGGAAAGGCTGCTCACGCGTCGGGCGCGACAGGTGGCGTTAATCCAAGAAAAGGTCATCGAGCCGGCCTACGAACAAGCCGGTGGTGCCGACTACCAAACTTTGCGGGAGACAATGGAAGCCGCACAGGAAAATTATCTGGCGATCTATTGCCAGTGCCGGGACTTAGGGGCGCCCAGTCTTACCGCCCCGCGCAAGGCCATGGAGCTACAGCAGGCGGAGTATGGGAAATTTTGCGAGCGGTTGGCCCCGGCGGTCAATCGTTCGCGCAATCAAGCAATCGCTGAATTTTGGAAGGCCCAACCGGCGACCGGTGTCCCGGACGTTGTTTTTGTAGACGCCGCTCCTCACCTGTCGGTCGCCCGGCTGGCGCGCATTCATCCGCCCTGGTGGGGTTTGTTTCTTGGGCGTCTGCAAAAGACGCTGGCGACGGGCCACCCGGCCCGGGGTTACCTGCTCGATGCCTTACCCCGTCTGCGTGCAGAGGCGAAGAAGAAAACCCTCGATGGGGTGATTGCCGAGTGGCGCAGCGCCCACGCGGACCAATGGGGTTGGTATCGTCCGGTTCATCCCCAGATGCTGACGCAGCGCAGCGCCAAATACGCCGGGCAACTGACCCACTGGATAGACGCTTTGGCACCCGGGTATCGAACCAGTTCGTCTCGCCGTCGCGAACTACACGCCGCTTTGGCTGCCCGTCTGACACAGGCCGACCCGTGCCACTTCCCACTGCCGGCCGACTCGGATAGTTGGGCCTTTGGCGTGCATGGTCGCAATTGAAGCGACGCACTGATTGGGCGTGGTTCCGATCTCTGGCCGCACACTAGGTAGGGATAGTGTGCGCTGCGGAGGCTCCGCAAACCTGCCGGCATGGGTCAGGATGGCGGCATGCTATCGGAATCCATTGTTGAAGCCCCTGGCGTCCCGGTCGCCTGTTTCACCGCGTCCAGTGCCGCCAGCCGGCGCCTAAACGCCTGCATCCGGGTTTCGCCGGGCAGGATAAGCAAGGAAGCCGGCGTGGCACTTTCTTGCCTTGCTGAAGATGGCAAGGACGGCGCGCACGACGCTGCGGATGCGAGCATGGCCGCCGATTCGGACATGGCGGGTAACGTGGATGCGTGGACCTGTCTTCGTGGCTTTCTGCGCTTGGCCGGCTTACGGCCCAATTCGCGGTTCAACCACAGCCGCAAGGTCTCTTGCGCGATCTCGATGCCGAGTGCTCGCAGGCCCCAGCTTAGTGTCTCCACCGACTTACCCGACTGGCGCAGGCGGAGCAATTCCTCGCGATGCGGTTCCAGCAAAACGGTCGCCCTGTTCTTCGGCCAGCTGGCGCGCTCGACCGCCTCCGCCAGAGTGGGCGGAATCTTGGGGGTGGTCGTCGAGTGCATCGGGAACGACATGGGAGTGATGTGGGAACAATATGTGTGGCGATGCAGTGGCGCAAGTGGAGCGCCCCGGGCGCACTCTAAGCGAAAGCGCTT
>JAQSDJ010000222.1:7690-13168 GCA_029945855.1 Lacunisphaera sp. | reverse complement strand
GCTGGACACGGCCGGCAAAAGCGCGGCCCGCTGAGCCCGGCGCCGGTTACACCACGGGTAGGACGAGTCCTCCGGACGAACCTTTAGTGCCCACGGCTCGTCCGGAGGACTCGCCCTACCTTGCAAGTTCTTTCCGTCGTGCACCCGCCGCCCGAGACCTCTATTGTTGCTCTCCCCGTCCCATGAAAAAGCTCCTGCTCCTCGCCCCGCTTACCTTCCTGCTGTCCGCGTCGCTTCCGGCCGCCGACACCAAACCGGGCCCCGCGGCCTCCCCTGCCTCCACCTTCGTCATCGTGCACGGCGCCTGGGGTGGCGGCTGGGCCTTCCGCGAGGTCGACCGCCTCCTCACCGCCGACGGCCACCAGGTCCACCGACCCACGCTCACCGGTCAGGGCGAGAAAGTGCACCTCGCCTCCCCCGCCATCGGCCTGACCACGCACGTCGACGACATCGTCAATGTCATCCTCTACGAAGACCTGCACGACGTTGTCCTGGTAGGCCACAGTTATGGCGGCATGGTCATCACCGGTGTGATGGACCGCATCCCCGAGCGCCTCCGCCAGGTCGTCTTCCTCGACGCCGCGGTGCCCGAGGATGGGGAAAGCGCGAGCGCCGTATTCAACCACCCGCCCACCCCCGAGCAACTGGCGACGGGTTTCGTCATCCCCGCCTGGGTCAAGCCAAACACCCCTCCGCCGCACGACGTGCCCCAGTCGCTCAAGACCTGGACGGAGCCGGTGACCTACCGGAATCCCGCGGCCCAGAAGCTCCCGGGCACCTACGTGGCCTTTGTCGGGCCCGGCCAAAAGGGTGACTCACGGCCCGCCTGGCAGCGTGCCAAGGCCCGCGGCTGGTCGGTGCTGACACTGGAAAGCGATCACAACGCACAATGGTCGCATCCGAAGGAACTCGTCGCGCTGTTGGAACAGATCGCCGCCACCAAGCTCTAGGCCGCGGCGGTCGGTTTACCCACGCCCACCTCAATTTTCCACCGGCTCCGAGGGGCGCGCGGCGCGGACCGAGTCGGCGATGGTCGGCTGGACCACCTCGGCCTCGCCCTTCGACTGGTCGAAGCGCATCGACAGCGTCTTCGACACGCCGCGCTCCTGCATCGTCACCCCGTAGATGGCGTCCGCCGCGGCGATCGTGCTCTTGTTGTGCGTGATGATGATGAACTGCGACTCGTGCACGAACTGCTTGAGGAGGTTCGTGAAGCGGTGGATGTTCGACTCGTCGAGCGGGGCGTCCAGCTCGTCGAGCAAGCAGAACGGCGACGGCTTGACCATGTAGAGGGCGAAGAGCAGCGCGACCGCCGTCAGGGTCTTCTGGCCGCCCGAGAGCAGCGTGATGCCCTTGAGCTTCGTGCCGGGGGGCTGCGCGACGATCTCAATGCCGCTCTCCAGCGGGTCCTCGGCCGTCACCAGCTCGATCTCGGCCCGGCCGCCGCCGAATAGGATGTTGAAGGTGTAGGCGAAGTTCTTGCGGATCTGCTCAAAGGTGATCTGGAACTGCTGCAGCGAGGTCTGGTTGATGTCGTCGATGGCCTTCAATAGCTGCGCCTTCGCGTTTGCCAGGTCGTCGCTCTGGGTCTTGAGGAATTCGTAGCGCTGCTTCAGCTCGGAGTATTCCTCGATGGCGACGAGGTTCACCGCGCCCATCGCGCCGATGCGCTGGCGCAGACCGTCCACCTCGGCCTTGATTTCGTCCCAATTGGTGGCATCCAGCGCGGCGAGGTCGGCCTCGGTCGCCTCGCCCTTCGGTCCCTTGTCCTTGCGGCGGCGTTTGGGCGCGGCGTCCGCGGCCGGGGCGGCCGCGTCTTCCTCTTCGTCGAGATCCAGCGCCTTGAGCCCCTCGGGCTCGTCGTCGGAGCGCCAGAGCAGCTGCTTCCAGTCGAGGGTGGCGATGTCCACCTGGAACTCGCGGGTCACTTCCTCGGCGAGGAACTGCGCGCGGGCGCGGGTCTCGGCCAGCTTGACCTCGTGCCGGCCCAGCTCGGCCTGCGAGGTCTCAGCCTCGTCGCGAATGGTGGTCATGCCCTGCTCGCCGGCGGCGATCTCCTGTTCGATGGTCGAAAGTTCGACGCGGATCTGTTCCACGTTCTCCTGCGCGACCGCCAGGGTCGTCACGATCTCGCCGGCGCGGGCCTGCTGGCCGGCGGCCTCCTGCTCGAGCTGGGCCACCTGCTCGCTCCAGGTCTCGAGCTCGATCTGGCGCTGCACGAGCAATTCGTCGAGCTGGCCGCGGCGGCGGGACATCTCGTTCAGGCCGCGGTCGAGCACCTCGACCTTCTGGCGGCGCTCGGCGAGTTCCAGCCGGGCCTGCGCGAGGATCTCGCGCTTCTGGTCGCGGTCGGCGCGTTTATCCGTGATCGCCGCCTCGGTGGTGATGATTTTCTGCTTCTGGGCGTTCACGCCCTCCTCGGCCACGGCCAGCTGCGCCTGCGCCTTGGCCAGGCGGGACAGGGCCTCGTCGTGGTCGCGCCGCAGGTTGTTCAGCTCGTTCTCCATGCGGGCGAGCCGGGTCACGGCCTCGTCGTGCGCCTTCTGCGCATTCTTTTCCTCGGTGTGGATCGCCGCGGCGACCTGCGAGGTGGCGAGCACGTCCTTGCGCTTCTGCTCGAGGGTCAGCTCGGCCTCGGCCAGCGTGGCGTTGAGCTGGTCGATCAGCGCCCGCTGCTCGTCGTGGGCCTTCGACTCGGTCACGACCGCCTTGCCCGTCTCGCGGAGGTCGACCTCGCGCTGGACGATGCTGTTGGCGGGCTTCTTGTGGTGGCCGCCGAAGATCAGGCCGCGCCGGTCGACGAGGTCGCCCTTCGGCGTCGCGACCATCAGGAAACTGAACGCCGGGTTCGCCTTCCAGAAATCGAGGAACAGGCCGAGGTCGTCGGCCAAGTAGCAGGCGGAAAGCACGCTGGCCGCCGGATGGGCGGGATCGAGATTGGCCACCGCCTCCGTGGCGGGCCGCAGACCGGCGGGCAATTCACCCGCGCCATTGCCGGCGAGCAGGCCGGGAACCTGGAGGCAGACGCTGCCAAGTTTGTCGGTCTCGAGCTGCGCCAGGATCTTCTGCGCGGTGGTGACATCCGCCACCGAGATGGCCTCGACCGACGCGCCGAGCAGCGCCTCGAGCGCCTTGGCGTATTCGGGCTTCAGCTCGAGTCCCTGCGTGATCGGGGTGAACTTCTGGTCGCCGATGACGCCGGCCAGCCGGCCGGACAGGAGGGCCTTGGCGCCCTCGCCGAAGCCTTCCCACTTCTCCTGCAATTGCTGGAGCAGTTTCAGGCGGGCGGTCTTCTGGGCGAGATTGCGGTCGATGTCCTGCAGCTTGCGCTGCGCCTCGCGGAATTTCTGCGTCACGTCCTGCAGGGCGGCCTGGGCGGCCTGCGCCTCGTTGGTCGTGCGGCTCTGGTCGGCGCGGGCCTCCTCGACCCGGGTGCGGACCTCTGCGAGCGCCTGCGCGGCGCCCTCGACGGCGGCCCGCAGCTCGGCGAGCTCGGTGGACAATTGGTCGAACTTGTTCTGGCTGGTGCGGGCGTCGACCTCGAGGCTGGAGCTCTCGGTGCGGTGGCGGGCGACGGCGCTCTCGACCTGCAGCAGCTCGAACTTTTCCTGGCTGAGCTGCTGCTCGGCCTTCGTCAGCTCGCCGTCGGTGACGGCGAGATCCCGGTTGCGGTCCTGGAAGACGGCGTCGGAGCTGCCGAGGAGCGAAAGCTGCATCTGCTTGTCCTGCGCGCCGGTGTCGACCTGCGAGGCGAGCTCCTTCAGCTGCATCTCGAGCTCGCCGAGATCATCCCGGCCGGCCTCCAGGCGCTCGGTGAGCCCGGTGCGCTTGACCTGCGCCATGTTGGCGGCGTTTTCGGCCGACTCCTTCTGCGAACGGAGGTCGAAGACGGCCTGCTGGGCGTCCTGCACGCGCTGGTGGAGGGAGCTGCGGGCGGCCTTCTTCCCGTCGAGCGCGTGGGTGCGCTCCTCGAGCGAGGAGCGGCGGGTGTCGGCGGCCTCGCGGAGCGCGGCCACGCGGCCGTCGAGATCGGCGAGCGTCGTGCTGAGCTGGAGGTATTGGAAATTGTCGCGGGCCAGCGCGAGATGGCGCAGGCGGAAGCTGAGGCGCTTGAAGCGCATGGCCTTGGCGGCCTGCCGCTTCAGGGAGCCGATCTGGCGGGCGACCTCGGCGATGACGTCGGACACACGCGCCAGGTTCTGGTCGGTCAGCGCCAGCTTGCCCATCGCCTCACGGCGCTGGCTGTTGTATTTGGTGATGCCGGCGGCCTCCTCGAACACCACGCGGCGCTCCTCGGGCTTGGACGAAAGGATCTGGTCGATCTGGCCCTGCGCCATGATCGAGTAGCTGGTCCGGCCGACGCCGGTGTCCATGAAGAGCTTGTGGATGTCCTTCAGCCGGCAGGGCTGGCCGTTGAAGTAATACTCGCCGCCGCCGTCGCGGTTGACGCGGCGCATGATCTCGATCTCGTGGAAGTCGCTGCCGAGCTGCTTTTCGCAGTTGGTCAGGAGCAGGGCGACCTCGGAGAACTGGGCGGCCTTGCGGGTGTCGGCGCCCTCGAAGATGACATCCTGCATCTTGCCGCCACGGAGGGCCTTGGCGCTTTGTTCGCCCAGCACCCAGCGGATGGCGTCCGCGATGTTGCTCTTGCCGCAGCCGTTGGGCCCGACGATGGCGGTGACGCCAGGCTCGAAACTCAGGGTGGTGTTGTCGGCGAAGCTTTTGAAGCCGTGAAGTTTTAGCGCCTTAAGATGCATTTAGCTTAAGCGGCAAACTAGAGGCCCCGCATTTCCGCGGTGCAATGGAAAAAGCACCGTTTTCCCCTCTGAAAATAGCCGGCCGGACCCGATTTTTTGCTGGCCAAAGGGGCAATCCGGTTCCAACCACGCGTGCCAGCTGGCATGGCGGTGGAGCGCGGCCTCCGGACGCGCTCTGGCGACGTCCGTAAGCTGGAAACCCCAAGGAGCGCCCCCTGGATACCTGGCCCGTTGGTCCTCGGGATGACCCGGCGGAATCCGCCGGATCACTTGTGGTCCCAGGGGAATGCGACCGTCACCTTCGGGAATTTCCAGATGCGAACGACGCCGAACATTTTCCCGGGGTTGCAGATGCCACGCGGGTCGAGCGCGTGCTTCACGGCCTGCATCGCCTTCACCTGCGCCGGGCGGTGCTGGATCCGCAGGAACGGGGTCTTGGCCAGGCCGATGCCGTGCTCGCCGGAGATCGCGCCGCCGAACGAGACCACCGTCTCCATGAGCTGCTGCACCGCGTGTTCGGCCGCCTTGGTCTCGGCCGGGTCGGCGCGGTGATACATGATGTTCACGTGCAAATTGCCGTCGGCCAGGTGGCCAAAAGTCGGGATATGAAGCCCCGAGCTGCGTTTCAGCCCGGCGAGGAACCGGGCGAACTTCTCGTAGTTGCGCATCGGCACGACGATGTCCTCGTTGAGCTTGGCGTCGCCGAGCTCGAACATCGCGC
>JAQSDJ010000222.1:0-7680 GCA_029945855.1 Lacunisphaera sp. | reverse complement strand
GAACACTTGCGGCGCACAGCCCAGAGTTCCTCCACCTGCTCGCGATTACGGGCCACCTTGAAGGCCAGTGTGTGCGCCTTGGCCCAGGCCAGCACCGCGCGCTTAAGTTCCGCGAGTTCGCCGGCGGAGCCCGCCAGTTCGAGCAGGATGACCGGCCGGCCGCTCTGGCCCGGGAAGACCAGCTTGCCCGTCGCCCGCTCGGCGCAAAGCACGCTCTCGCGGTCGAGGAACTCGCAGATCGCCGGCTGCACCCGGGCGCGAAAGAGGACCTTCGCCGCGGTGAGCGCCGCAACCTCGTCCTTGAAAGAGGTGAGCAGCGTCCAGCGGGCGGCGGGTTGCGGCATGAGCTTGAGCACGGCGCCGGTGACGATGCCAAGCATGCCCTCGCTGCCGATCCACAGGTCGCGCAGGTTGAAGCCTGCGGCGAATTTCTTGGTGGCCGTCCCCCACTCCACGAACTCGCCTGTCGGGAGAAAACCGCGCAGGGCGATGATGAAATCGCGCGTCACGCCGTATTTGCCACCATGCATGCCGCCGGCGTTGCAGGCGATGTTGCCGCCGATGGTGCAGTATTCCTTCGACGACGGGTCGGGGGGATAGAACCAGCCGTCTACGGCGGCCGCCCGCTGGATGTTGGCCGTGGTGGCCCCCGCCTGCGCGTGGGCCATGCCGGCGTCGGCGTCGATCGTGACCTTGTTCAGCCGCAGCATGTCGATCACCCAGCCGCCCTGCACCGGCGCGGCCGAGCCCATGAGTGTCGTGCCCCGGCCGCGGACCGTCACCGGCACGCGGTGCCGGTTCGCCAACTCGAGCACCGTGCCGATCTCCTCCTCCCGGCGCGGTGTGATGACCGCCACGGGCAGAAAGGAAATCTTGCTGCTGTCGAACGAGGCCGCCCAGCGGCCCTGCCGGGTGGTGTCGACGCTCGCACCGAGACGGCGTTTCAATTGACGGGTGGCGGCGGCGAGGGAGCGCATGATTGACCCAGCTAATGAGCCATGCCCCGGCGGCGCTTCAACCAGATAACGCCGTCCCGGCGGCTGTGCCGCCCGGTCGGCTCAGGCACTGACCGCATCCTGGGTCAGCTTCAGGGCGAGTTCACGGCAGCTTTTCAGGTCGAGCTTGCCGGTGCCGAGCACCGGGATCTTTTCCACGCGGCGCACGATGCGCGGGACCCAGAGGTTGGGCAGGCCGGCATCGAGCAGCTTGGCCCGCAGTTCCTCGGAGGTGACCTCGATGGTGGTCAACAGCACGACGGCCTCGCCCTTGACCGGATCCGGGATGCCCGTGATGGCCAGCGTCGGGGCCTCGTTCTGGTCCCAGTCAAACACCTCGATGATCTTGGCCTCGATCGTGCCGTGCGGGACCATCTCACCGCCGATCTTGGAAAAGCGCGAGAGCCGGCCCTCGATGTAGAGAAAGCCGTCGTCGTCGAACCAACCGAGATCGCCGGTCATGAACCAGTCGCCCCGCAAGGCGGCCGCGGTCTTCTCCGGGTCCTTGAGGTAGCCGCCGAAGACGTTGGCGCCCCGGAGCCACACCATGCCGGTGGCATGCATCGGCAGCTCCTCGTGCGTGTCCGGATCGAGGATGCGCGCCGTCATGCCGGGCATGAGGCGGCCGACGGCCCCGGTCTTCTTGCCCAACTGGGGTCCGGACGTGCTGGTGGTGATGGCCGGGTGGTGCTGGTTGATGTTGGCCGCCGGCGTGGTCTCGGTCAGCCCGTAGCCCTGCAGCACCTCGATGTCGAATTTCTCCAGGAAGCCCTCGTAAAGGTCCATCGGCAGCTTCTCGGCGCCGGTGACCACGAGGTGGAGCGACGCCAGTTCCTCCTTGGTCGCCTTCTTCAGGAACGGCCGGATGAAGGTGGGGGCGCCGATCATCACCGTCGCCTTTTCCTGCTGGATGGACTCGATGATCTTCCGGGTGTCGAGCGGGCTGGGCACGGTCACGACCTTGCAGCCGCGCAGCATGGGATACCACAGCGTGACGGTGTAGCCGAAGGAGTGGAATACCGGCAGGCAGCCGAGCATGATGGCGCTGTCGGGGAGGATCGACAGCGAGGAAATCTGCGCACAATTGGCGAGGATGTTGCGGTGGGACAGGACCACGCCCTTCGGCTCGCCCGAGCTGCCGCTGGTGAAGAGCAGGCCCGCCTCCTCCAGATCGCCCAGCTTGGGCAGTTCGAGCAGGTTGGCCACCCACTGGTTGGGCAGCAGCCACACCGCGAGGAACCAGGGTAAAATCGCCTTTTTCCCGCCCATCGTCTCGAGTTCCTTCTTCAGGTCGAGGGTGTTGGGCGGAAACGGGAAATTCGGGATCTTGGCCCGCATCGCATCCGCCGTGATGATGGTTTTGATCTCGCCCAGGCGGAGGCTGGCCTCGATGGCGGCCTTGCCGGCCGTGAAGTTCAGGTTGACCGGGACCTTGCCGGCGCAGGCGATGGCCAGGTTCACGATGTGGGCGCCCGCACCGGGCGGCAGCACGATGCCCACGCGCTTCTCCGGGATGGTTTTGCGGATCCGGCGGGAAAGCGCGGCGGCCGCGGCGAGCAGCTGGGCGGAGGTCAGGGCCCGCCGCTCGGCGGTGCGGTCCACGAGTTCCTCGTGCCACGGCCGCTTGGCGAGCGCCCGCACGATCTCACGGGCCAGGTGGCGCCGGAGCACCGGCCGCTCATGGAAGGCCGTGGCGCCGAGATCCAGCAGGGCGATGCGGGCGGTGGCCCGGTCCACCTTCTCCGGCGGGATCGGCGGGCCGAAGATGACGCACACCGGCGTGGGCATGAGCCGGGGCGACTTCCACAGATACCGGTTGCCGGCGAAGGAATAGATCGAGCCCCACATGCCGTCGATGAACGCCGGCACCACCGGCACCTTGGCGCGCTGGGAGATGAGGCCGAAGCCGTGCTTCAACTCCATGAGCTGGCCGGTGCGCGAGATGGCGCCCTCGGGGAAGACGCAGACCAGCTCGCCCGCCTTGAGCGCATCCCACGCCAGGCGAATGCCTTTCATGGCCTTGTTCGGTGCGACGGGAATGACCCCGGCCGCGCGGAAGAAAAACCGGGCCACCGGGTTCTTCACCGCGCCGCCGAACACGATGAACCGCAGGAGCCGCGGTGACGCGATCTGCATCACCACGGCGTCCATATAGGAAAGGTGGTTGCAGATGATCAGCGCGCCGCCCTTTGCCGGGATGTTGGCCGTGTCGACCGCCTTTACCCGGTAAAAAAGCGGGCCGATGATGCGCATGACCGTGCACACGGTCTGATGCGGCAGGTGCCGCAGGGCGAAGATGACCATGCCCAGCGTGATGACCGCCAGCAGGAACCATTGCGCCACCGGCGACCAGCCCAGCCGGCCGTCCGCAGCCACCAGCCAATAGAGTCCGTAGGCCAGCACCCCGGCGAGGCTGTCGAGCAGGCTGACCCCCGCCAAAATGCGCCCGCGGCGCTGGTCGCCGGCCTGCTGCTGGATGAAGGCGTAGAGCGGCACGAGGAACAGGCCGGACGCAAAGCCGCCCGCGATCAGCAATGTGGTGTAGGACCGCGAACCCGGCGTCGCCAGGCCCAGGCCGAGCAGCGCCAGCATCAACAGGAACCCGCCGATGGGGGCCAGGCCCATCTCCACCCCGCGGCGCGAGGACAGGCCGGCGGCCAGGTTGCCGAACGTCGTGCCGACGCCCAGCATCAGCAGCATCAGGCTCGACACGGCGGCCGTGCGCACGCCGCCCTGCTCCATCTCAAACGCGACCTGCGGCAGGAGCAGCGTGATGTAACCGCCCACTCCGTAGAAAAAGCAGATACCCATCGTGGCGCGCCAAAGCGGCCGTTCGCGCCAGACCTCAGCCACGTCGGTCAGGTGCTGCACCCACAGGCCGGCGGAAAACTTGATCGTGGACTGGGCGGGGGTAGGCGCCGCCAGCTGGAAGACCGCCCAGCCCGCGGCGGCAAGGACGGTGAGCACTCCGGCGACCTTGAGCGCCGCCGCCCAGGGTTCCACCCCCTGTCCCAGCCAGTGGGCGAACAGCCAGCCGCCGGCAAATGAACCGACCAAAATCGCCGTGATGTTCATCATCTCCATGTAGCCCACCAGGCGCGACAGGCTGGTCGGCGGGGCATATTCGAGCAAAATGCCGCGCTTGGCCGGGGCCATGAGGGCGGTCTGGAGCGACAGCAGGAAGAAACAGGCCATGGCCCCGGGGAAGGACTTAAGGTAAACCGCCCCGACGAGCGCGGCCATGGCCACCACCTGGAGCAGCAGGGCGGCGTTGATCACCTTCCGCTTCGAAAAACGGTCAGCCAGCCAGCCACAGACCGGCCCGAAGGCGATGTAGGGCAAAATGAGCATGATCGCGATCAGCGCGATCACCGGCTTCGCATCCTCCCCGGCCGCCCGCGCCAGCTGCTGGGCCAGCGCAATGAGCATGAACTTGGCGGCGCAATCGTTGAAGGTGACCTGCGCTTGAGCGCTGATCAGCGCTGCCAGCGAAATTCGGGGTGATTTCATGCGGGGGTGACGGGCAAAACTGTGCGCGTCTTGCAGGCGCGGGCAAGCCCCTTCGACCAACGGGGGTGGGCACAAATTGCCTGACAAGCCCGCGGAAGGCGGGCAACTTGCCGGCATGAAACCCCGCGACCTCATCCGTCTCGCGGTTGCCACCCTCGGCCTGGCCAGCCTCGCGTCGCAAGCCGCTCCGTCCCTGCCCGACCAAGAACGTTACCTGCGCCTGCAAGCCGCACCGATCACACTCTACCCCGAGGCCGAACTGGCCCAATCCGGCCTGCCCGGTATTTTCAATGCACACGCCCGGGCGGACGACGCCATCGTCGTATCCTACGTGGATGCCCTCAAGGTGCCGACCCGCCTGGCCTCGCTGGGCATCGAGCGCGGTGACATCTGGGTCTACATCCCCCGCGAGATGGACCTCACGCAGAACGGCCGCCAGAATCTCCAAGGCGCGAAGGGCATCCTGTATGTGCCCTCCCCCGGCCGCGGCCAGGCCCTGTCCGCAGCCGAGGCCCGTCGGGTCTCAGAATCGGCGGCGATTCTGGGCTGCCGGATGATCGTGGGGCTCGAGCCGGACCTGACCCGGAACCGGCACAACATCGCGGAAATCAGCCGCGACGCGGCCGTGCTCACCATCTACGACCACAAACGGCTGCAACGCGGGGCGGCGGAATACCGGAAATACGTCGAGCGCCTCACGCAGGAGGCCCGCGTGGTCAATCCCGCCATCAAGATCGAGGTGTGCATCGCCACGGGCGGGAACGCCGAAGCCACCAAGGCCGCCGCCGGTGTCCTTTGGGCCTGCGCCGATCTCGTCGATCGCATCGGCATCTATTGCAACGACACGGCCGAGTCCCGTGCCAGCCTGGGCAAGCTTTACGAGGTGCTGCGCGGGGCGCCGCCGGCCTGAAGCGCCGTCCGCCAGCCCCGCAGGTCCCGCGCCAGCGAGCCGAAGCCCTGGGGAAAGTCATTTTCCAGCCGGCGCAGGTCGCCGCGATGGCGCGAGACCTCCTGCACCGCCCGCTTCATCTCGTGCGACAGCGTCGGCCGCTCCGTGCCGTAGACCCGCCACTTGAGCTCGCGCCGCGAATACGGCGGCCGGCCGGAAGCCTGGCCCTCCACCCAGGCCGATTCCGTGATCGAGGTGTCGCGGCCGCACAACAGCCAGGCCTCGATGGCCGGCACGCAGAGGCCCACCGCCCGGAGCACCCGGTCGCGCCCGTGCGCCCGCGGCAGGTTCTTGATCGTGCGCCGGAAGACCCCGCGCAACCGGCAGATCCGGCAGCCGGGATGGAAATACCCCGGCGCCTCGTGCTCCGCCGTGTGCACCACGGAGTCGTCGGAATCCACCACGACCACGAGGCCGTCGGCGTCGGTGTTGAAATGCAGGTGGCGGAGGACGGATGGCAGCACCTGCTCGACCGACGGCCAGCCCCGCGCCCGCAGGGCCGGCGCCACCTGGGTGAACGGCTCGCGCAACACGTATTCCACCAACACGCGGAGCGCCGCCTCATCCGCCGGCGATTCGCTGAGCAGGGCGATCTTCATGATTGGCCACCACGAAACACACCCAATACACGAAAGAAATTCCGATTTTCGCGCAGGGTGACCATTTTCGTGTGTTTCGTGTATTTCGTGGTGACCGGTATTTATTCCCCCGGCACGCCGCCGAGGATGCCGGTATACCACAGGTCGCCGAGATTTGTGTCCTTCATCAGCTCCAGCAGGTCGGCGCGGTCGGACAGGCGCTCGAAGGTCGCCGCGTTGCCCTGCTTGTTCGCCATGACGATCTCCTCGGGATGCTCCCGGAACAGATCAAGCAGGTAGGGCGAATGCGTCGTGGCGATCACCTGCACCGGCGCCCGGTCGCCCGGCAGCGGATGGCTCAGCCGGTAGAAGGCGTCGCGCACCTCGCGCAACAGCCGGGGATGCACGCCGCGGTCGGCCTCCTCGATGCAGATGAGGCCGGGAGGATGCGGATCATGCGCCAGGCAAAGGATGGCCAGGAGATAGAGCGTGCCCTGCGAGAGATCTTCCGCGGCCAGCGCCTCACCGCCGTCGGTCAGCTGCGCGAGCAGCTCGACCCGGCCGTCGCCGGTGTCACGGAAATCCAGCCCGCTGAATTCCGGCAAAATGCGGCAGAATCCGGCGGCCAGATGCGCCATCGCCTCCGGATCCCGGGCCCGCCGTTCCGCGAGCACCGCGGCGAGGTTGGCGGCGTTGGAGGCCAGCTCGGCGCTGTCGGAGCGTTTCGCCGGCACGGCCATCGCGTAGTGGTCGAACAGAAAGGCCCGGATGCCGCGCAGCTGCTGGCGCACCTCCGCCCACTGCCCCTCCCCCACCGCACCCGGCGGGTGATCCACGGCCAGGGCGTTGCACACGAGGTCATCGGACGTGCAGGCGAGCGTCACGCGGACCTGCTCAAGCGGCGGAGCGAAATGAAAATCAATCTGCGGGCCCTGGGGCTTCTGCCCTTCCAACTCCTTCGCCGGGGTGGCCGACAGACCGGCCAGGCTCCGGAGCTTCAGCAGCGCCTGGATGAAGCTGGTCTTGCCGCTCCCACTCGGGCCGATGAACAGGTTGAACGGCTCCAGCCGCAACGCCGCCGACCGCAGGGCCTTGAAGTTCCGGAACTGGACGGCGGTGATCATCGGCGGCAACCTTGCACATCGCCGGCACGACGACAAGCCGTCTTGGTTGATGGCCGCCGGCACAGCCGCCAATTGACAATTCCGCCTACCCCTACTTAGTTCCGGTCATGACGGCGACACTCCTGATCAAGCAACTCAAGGCGCTTCCGGCGCGCGAGCAGCGGAAGGTTTATCGCTTCGTTTTCGAGACTTGGACGCCGAATAAAGTCACCCGGCGCGCCCTGCACGAAGATGTATCACTGGCACCACGGTTTAACTCGGTTGAGGGCCTCGTGAAGGACCTCAAGCGATGACCCGGCAGTTTGTTCGCACCTCCCAGTTCAAGCGAGACTACCGGAAACGGGTTCTGTCGCCCAAAATCGAGTTGGCCGTGACCGATGTTCTGGGCCGGCTGCTTTCAGGCGCACCATTCGGACCACATCACCGGGATCATCTTTTGCAGGGCGCATGGTCCGGGGTGCGCGATTGTCGGCTCTTCATCAAAGATTGGGGACATGGGGCTTTGGACGAGCCACCATGTCCCC
>JAQSDJ010000221.1 GCA_029945855.1 Lacunisphaera sp. | reverse complement strand
TGTCCGGGTTGGGTGAAGAGCAGGCCGAGACCCACCAGGGGATTGTGGGCCTGAAAAACGACCGGTGTCTGGATGACGTGCCACAGGCCCAGCCCGCCCAGCACCCCGAACCAGACCAGCATCACCGGGCCAAACAGGCGGGCGATGAAGTGCGTGCCGTGATGCTGAAAATAGAACAAGATGGCCAGAATGAGGCAGGCGATCGGCACGACATAGTGCGAGACGCCCGGCCAGACCTCCTTGAACCCCTCCGCGGCGCTCAACACCGTGATGGCGGGGGTGATGATCGCTTCGCCACAGAGCATGGCGGCGCCGGCCAAAACGATCAGAATGCCCAGGCTGATCGGGGTTTTGGTGGTGCGATCCAGCCGGCTCAGGGAGAGAAGGGCGAAGATACCGCCTTCGCCCCGGTTGTCGGCCCGCAGGACGATGATCGTGTATTTGACGCTGACTACGAGAATCAGGGACCAAAAGATCAAAGAGAGCACCCCCAGCACCGCGGTGGCGTGTTCACCCGGTGGCAGCTGGTGCAGGCATTCGCGAATGGTATAAAGCGGGCTCGTGCCGATGTCGCCAAACACCACCCCCAATGCACCGAGTGTGAGACCGGCACTGGCCGCGGCGTTGACCTTGGGTGGGTTGGGCTGCATCAAAAGGTCATCATCACATGCCGGGCGGCTACTCCAAGCAGTTTTAACATCGGGGTGAAAACAGCTTGACCTCGGTAGTGGTAAAAATGCCTGGGACCGGCAAAAACGGTTGCGGCTCAGGTGCTTTGGGGTGAACGTGCGGCATGTCCATCACGTGGAAGTCCGCCAAGAAATACGACGATATCCTTTACCACAAGGCCGCCGGCATGGCCCGGATCACGATCAACCGGCCCGAGAAGCGCAACGCGTTCCGGCCGCAGACCGTCGCCGAGATGCACGATGCGCTGCTCGACGCACGCGAGGACCAGACGATCGGGGTGATATTTCTGACCGGGGCCGGTCCGGCCAAGGACGGCAAGTATGCCTTTTGCGCCGGTGGCGACCAGTCGGTGCGCGGCCATGGCGGCTACATCGATGGCAAGGGCGTGCCCCGCCTCAACGTCCTCGATGTCCAGAAGCTCATCCGCTCGATGCCGAAGGTCGTCATCGCGCTCGTCGCCGGTTATGCCATCGGCGGTGGTCACGTGCTCCACGTCATCTGCGACCTGACCCTCGCGGCCGATAATGCGATCTTTGGCCAGGTTGGCCCGAAGATGGGCAGCTTCGACGGTGGCTTCGGCTCCAGCTATCTCGCGCGGCTCGTCGGGCAGAAGAAGGCTCGGGAAATCTGGTTCCTCTGCCGCCAATACAGCGCGCAGGAAGCACTCGACATGGGCCTGGTCAACAAGGTCGTGCCGGTCGCCCAGCTCGAGGCCGAGGGCGTGGCATGGGCGCAGGAGATCCTGCAGCGCAGCCCGCTCGCCATCCGCAACCTCAAGTCCGCCTTCAATGCCGAGCTCGACGGCCAGAGCGGCATCCAGGAACTCGCCGGCAACGCCACCATGCTCTACTACATGACCGAGGAGGCGAAGGAGTTCATGACCGCCCAAAAGGAAAAGCGGAAGCCGGACGCGAAGAAATTCCCGTGGCTGCCTTGAGCAACGGGTGACGTGCCAGGGTAATCGGCTGAAATCACAGCAGGTTAGCCCGGATATTTCACCCTCATGAAGAGAGATTTCAGAGAAATATCCGTCCGCCCTCTGGGCGGAGCGACTTGGTCGCGGCTAACCCCGACGAAGTCGGCCCGACCGGGCGAACATTTCACCCCTCTGGGGGTGAAATGTTCGGGTCAGGGGCGAATCCCCTATTTCTTGCGCGCTTTCACCAGGCCGGCGCCCTGCTTGAGGTATTGGATGATGGGGCGGGAGATGTTGAACTCGCGGGCCAGGTCGGTGCCTCCGCGGCCGCTTTGGCGCGCGGCGATGATCTTGGCCTTGGCCTCAGGTTCAGGCGCCCCGAGCGGTAGGGGCGTGGGGTTTGCTGGCCGGCCTGCCCGGCGGCGACCGCCGCCCCCAGCCCGGGCGAGGCATAGGCGGACAGTTGGGTAATCAAGTCATCGTTGCTCGCCAGTCCGAACTGGGCGGGCAGCCCCTGCAAGACTTCGGCGCGTTTCGCCTGTCTCCGCTCCTTTAAGCGGCTGACTTCCGCCCGCAAGGCGGACAAGGCTTTGTCCTCATCCTCGAAATGACTGACCGGAACTTTGATCGGCTGTAACAACTAATAGGAAACTGGAATATCGAATTACGCAGGACGCTGGGGTAGGTTTTTTCCGGCCTCGCTGGAAACGACTGCGCCCCTCCCCACGTAAATTCCTTAGACGGGTGCATCCGGCCGCTCATTTTGCCCGTATCCTGCACTGCAGCATGAATCCTCGTCTCCCCTTCCTCGCCTTGGCCATCACCGCAGCGCTCCCGCTGGCTGCGCAGAATCCCACGTCGTCCGAGCACGTCAAGTCGGGCCGCCCAGCCACCAGTCTGGTCACGCTCAAATTCGACACGGCTTACACAGCCCGTACCCCGTTCACTGCCCGCAACGCACCCGCCGGCGGCTTCTCCGTCGCTCAGGCTGGCGCCGAAATCGCGGTGCCGCTCCCTCCCCTCGGGTCCGATATCTTCCCCATCGTCAGCCTCGAATACCGCCTCTACTCGCTCGATCGTGACGCTGGCACGCCGCTCCCGGATCGTCTCCAGTCTCTCAGCACCGCTTTCACGGTCTTCACCAAACTTAATGCCGACTGGTCGCTTCTCGCCAGCGTGAGCCCCGGCTTCCACAACGCCGGCTCCACGTTTTCTTCGAAAGGCTTCGGCGTCGGGGTGATTGCCATCGCGAGCCGCAAGTTCAACCCCGCGTTCGACGCCGGCTTCGGCTTTGTCTACGACTCACTCTCCAAAGGCAGCGGCCGCATCATGCCGGTCGCGACGTTGAACTGGACGCCTGCCCCCGCCTGGCGTGTTACCCTCGGCTTTCCCCGCACCGGTGTGATCTATACCGCCAGCAAGACCCTCGAAGTCGAGTTCACCGCCGAGGCCGACTTCGGCTCCTTCTACGTGCAAGACGACCCGCTCCCCGGCGGCAGCAACAAGCCCGCACTCAACCGCACTCGCCTCGAATACCAAGCCCTCCGCGTCGGACCCGCGCTCACTTGGCAGGCCTCGCCCACTTTCTCCGCCCGCGCTTCCGTCGGCGCCGTGCCATTCCTCCGGGCCGACTATCACCAGCGCAATTACCGCGCCGCCGCCGACCGCGCCGCCGCCTACGTGAGCGCCTCGCTCAATTGGAAATTCTGAGCCGCGGCAGTCGCGATCAAAGGACCCGCACCCTCAATTCGTTGAGCAGTCAGGACACATCTCGGAGAGAACGACGCCCATCACCGAAATGCCGCGAGGTCTGCCCCGAGGTTTAGGGGTAAACTCCACCGCCGGTAACGAACGCCGGCAACGATTTTCTCCGGTCCTTTCCACATCCGCCAGCCTTGCCCAGCGGAGCCGAAATGAAAAACCTCGAACTGAGCGCGCGCCGGCCCAAGGCCCAGGACGATTTACTCCTCAACCGCGCCCCCAACTGGGTCGCCTGCGTGAGAGAAGGTTGCTTTTGATTTCCTGATTTCCATTTTCCTATAGACGCCTCTCTGCCCGCCCCAAAAGACCCAGTTCCCTTCCACCGATAAAGTAAGACTTTGGAGCGTAATAATTTCATCATCAGTCCCATGATCGGGGTCGCCATCAAAATGCTGATGGGCGATACCGGAAAATATGTTGGCATGATCGTGGGCATCACTTTCGCGGCGCTTATCATGACGCAGCAGCCGGCCATTCTTATCGGGCTTCTCAGCCGCACCTATTCCCTTATCAGCGACGCTTCCTATCCCGACTTGTGGGTGATGGATCCCAAGGTACAAGCGGTTGATGATGTAAAGCCGCTTCAAGACACCAAGTTGCTGCGTGTGCGCGGCATCGAGGGTATCCGCTACGCCGTCCCACTTTACAAAGGAATGCTACGAGCCCGAACGCCGGATGGTAACTTCCAGAATTGCAGCGTTATTGGGCTGGACGATGCCACGCTAATCGGCGGTCCGGGAAATATGGTGGCGGGAAAACTGGAAGATTTACGTCGCGCCGACGCGGTGATAATCGATGTGGACGGAGCCAATAAATATCTCGCGCAGAAGTTGCCCGACGGCACGAGAGTCCCTCTAAAAGTAGGCGATACACTTGAAATAAACGATAAGCGTGCCGTTCTAGTGGGTATCGCCCGAACCACACCGACTTTTGGATCACTGCCGTTAATATACACCACCTATAAGCGCACTCTCGCATTTGCCCCGCAGGAGCGGTTGAAGCTATCGTTTATTCTGGCGGGCTTGAAACCCGGGGTTGAAGCCGCGCCGGTGATAGCCAGCATCAACCAATATACGGGGCTGACGGCTTATACCGCCGAGCAATTCAAGAAAGTGTCGGTGCAGTATACCATAGACAACAGCGGCATTGTGGTGAGTTTCGGCATCGTCGTAATGCTGGGCTTTATTGTGGGGGCGGCGACTTCCGGACAGGTTTTCTATAATTTCACGCAGGATAACATCAAACAATTCGCCGCGCTGAAGGCGATGGGGACCTCAAACGGCATGTTGGTCAAAATGGTTCTGGCCCAAGCCGCACTGGTCGGCATCAGCGGCTGGGGAATTGGCATTGGATTGGTGAGTCTCCTGGGATTAAGCATCGGACCGAACGGCGATTTCCCGTTCATGATGCCCTGGCAGGTGGTCGCCCTAAGCGGGAGTGGCATAGTTCTTATTGTTATCTTTGCCGCGCTTCTCAGCATTCGCAAAGTAGTGACGCTGGAACCGGGAGTTGTATTCAAATGAGCCAGCCGGTTGTCATCTGTCGAGGAGTTAAAAAGCAGTTCGGTAATGGCGGCGGCGCTGTGCAGGCGCTGCGCGGCATTGATGTCGAAATTAATCAAGGAGAGCTCTTCATGCTGGTCGGACCGTCTGGCTGCGGCAAAACCACGCTGATTTCTGTCATTGCCGGAATCATCAATCAAACCGAAGGTGAGTGCCGGGTATTGGGTGAATCGGTTTCCGGCATGAGCAGTGGCGACAAGGCGAAATTTCGGGCAAGAAACCTCGGCTTTGTATTTCAAGCCTTCAATCTTTTGCCTGCGCTCACCGCCGCGGAAAATGTCGCCCTCCCGCTTTTTATTTTAGGCGAAAGCAAAAAAGCCGCAGTAACAAAGGCCTATGATTTACTCGCCCAAGTCGGCCTGAAAGACCGGGGAAAATCCCTGCCGGCGGAACTCTCCGGAGGACAGCAGCAGCGCGTCGCCATCGCCCGTGCTTTAATCCACGAGCCGAAAATCATCGTTTGCGACGAGCCGACATCGGCGATTGACCATGTTACCGGCGCGAACGTGCTGGAGATGATGCGGACACTCTCCAAGGATCATGGCACGACGCTCATCATCGTCACCCATGACAACCGGATTTTTCCCTATGCCGACCGTATGGGCGAAATGGATGACGGCCATATCATGGCAATTCACACGCCGGAAACCACTCAAGGGAGGCACTATGCTTAAAGGGAAAAAATGGACACCGCTGGCGCTTGGACTGGCCGGAATCGCGCTCGCTCTTTACTATCTGGCCAAGGGCACACCGGAAAAGCCCGTGGCACAGCCCATCGCCGAACCTTCCAACGTGCCGTTTGAGAGTTACATCGGC
Source organism: Lacunisphaera sp. (assembly GCA_029945855.1). Taxonomy (GTDB): domain Bacteria; phylum Verrucomicrobiota; class Verrucomicrobiia; order Opitutales; family Opitutaceae; genus Lacunisphaera. Next base: position 7,835 of record JAQSDJ010000221.1, on the reverse strand, counting down.
GGTGCGGGCCTGACCGAGCCCAACAGCGAAAACATCGCGATCGGCTCGCATATTCCCGGCATTGTTCGATACATAGCAGTCCAAGTGGGGGATAAGGTGAAGAAGGAGGATCCGCTGTTTATCATCGAAGACCGCGAAGCAGTGGTGCAAGTTTCGCGATCGGAGGCGCTGGTCAAGCAACGGGATGCCGAATGGGAAAATGGCAAAGAGCAGCTCTCCATGAGCGCCAAACTAAAGGATGCGGGGGCGATCAGTAATGATGAACGCAATCAGCGCGCGCTGGCACTAGAAGTAGCAAAAGCCTTGCTCGATGCCGCCAAAGCCGAACTTCAGACCAGCCGCACCCGCTTGAGCCTGCATACCGTGCGTGCGCCGATTGACGGTGTGGTGATGGCAATGAATCTGCGCGTGGGCGAATTCGCACCGGCGGGCCAAACCAGCACGGCGCTTCTGCAGCTCGGAAACTTAAACCCTCTGCATGTGCGTGTCGATATTGACGAAAACGATGCGTGGCGCTTCCTGCCAGATCGTAAGGGCATTGCTTTTTTGCGTGGTAATCCGGCAATCAGCGTGAAGCTGGAATTTGTGCGATTGGAGCCGTTCGTGCGGCCAAAGAAATCGCTAACCGGCGAAAGCACCGAGCGCGTCGATACCCGTGTGCTGCAAATCATCTACCGCTTCGACCCGGCGGGTAAGCCGATTTACGCAGGGCAACAATTGGATATATACATTGAAGCCGAACCACTACCAAAAGTCGCCAAGCCAGCACCTTGACCGGCCTCAAGTTTTCGATCCACCCGGACTGATAGTCGGGGAGCTTGCCCGCGAAGCAGGCAAACGGGATACACGAAGAAAATTGGTGCCAGGGGCGAGGATTGAACTCGCGACCAAAGGCGTGTTAGTCCTCCGCTCTACCACCGAGCTACTGATAGGAAACTGGATGATCGAATTACTCGGGACCCTGGGGTAGGGGTTTAAGGGAAGGGGTGTCTGGTGCGGAGTGTCAGACTGCGGCCTCCAGAGGGTAGGGATTTTAAGGCCGCGCCGGATCCTCGGGTGCTTGTCGCCCTGATTTCGAGCACACTCATCTCCGGAATCAACTCCCGGCGGACAGCCGGAGGACAAGCCCTCACGCCCCGAAGTTCTCGAGAGCATCGGGTTCGGCGAAATCGTCGGCTGCCTCCGACTGCTGCGCGGGCAGTGCAAACACCGGTTCGGAGTCGGACGGGTCGGGGGTTTGAGGGTGATGGCTGGCCTGGTGCCACCCCAATGGTTGCAGACAGCAGCAGGTCTTAACCGGCAGCGGTCACCCCTTGCCGGCGGAGTCGGGATCGGTCGCCCAGACGACCAGCCAGCCGCTCTCCTTGTCGACGTAGACCATCATCGAAGCGTTGATGTCGCCCGCCTCAACGAACTCGGCCTCGGCCACGACATCATTGTCGAGGATGACCGTCGGCATGGGCCGCGGTTGCCGGCTGAGGAAGACAAAGGTGAGCGCGGCGGCCGCGGCGAGGGTCGAGCCAAACCAGATCACCGGTGCGAGCCGACGTTTTTTCGCGGGGCGGTCCTTCTCGCCGGGCAGCTGCAGCTGCGCGCGTAATTCGCGCCACGCCAGGTCGGCATCGGGCACTGCGACATTGGCGGCGTCGGTCTTCAGGAACAGCGTGGCCTCGGTCAGGGCGGCGCGGAATTGCCGGCAGGCGGGGCAGGCCGCGACATGCCCGGCGAGGGCGGCGTGCTGCTCGGAGGTCAGCACGCCATCACGCTCGGCCAGAAGCAGGGGTTCGGTGTCGCGGCAGTTCATGTTTCCGGTGAGTGGGTCGGCCGGGGAGGGAATCAGCGCCGGCGGCCGTAGCCGTAGCCGACTTCGCGGTCGTGCCGGCTGTGGCGGTCGTAGGACACCCACACACGGTTGGTGCGGAATTCATAGTGCCCGTCGAGATAGCGGCGGTAGCTGTGCCCGTGGCGGCTGCGCTCGACCACCCAGCAGCCAGGCACCCAGACACGCACCGAGACATCCTTCCAGTAGCCGTCGTCGCATCCGTCATCGCGGCCATTGACGATGAGCGTGGTGCGGGTCGGATAATCGGCGGAGTGCCGGCTTTCATTGATGGCGGAGCCGATGATGAGTCCGCCGACGAGTCCGCCCACCAGGGCCCACTCCTTGTCACCGGCCTTGGCCGGTGTGGGGGTGAGTGAGACAGCGGTGGCGGCGATGAGTGCGAGAGCAGTGATTTTGGTTGTCATATGTCCTCCGGGTTTGGGTTCACTGCTTGGGACGATGCTCGCGGGAATTTTATTCAATGTGACCTGAGCCTTCGCGAGGAAACGGGTAAGTCGATGGAGGCCAATATCAACGGCCGATCAAAATCACGGCATAGACTTCGCCCTTGGTGCCGGTCGACGGGCCGCCTAGCACGGCGGGCACACCGGCCCGCAACACGAGGCCTGTGTTCATCAACGTGCGGCCGCCGCTGGACCAGCGCACGCGGACATGGATGGCGTTGCCTTCAATGCTTTCGGTGGTCACCGCAAGCTCGTGCCCGTTGCCCAGGGTGAGATGGCCCGGCTCGGCCACGGCGAGATTGGCCGTATCGTCCCCGAGAAAGCGGAAACTCTCAAAGCGCAGGATGCGCCGCAGGGTGGGCTCGTAAGGCGCGAGGCGGCGGTCGGTCTCGCCGCTTTCATTGGATGCGGAAATCAAAATGCCCTGGACGCTGCTGCGCTCCGCGGCGCGCGTGAGCGTGAGCAGACCGGCCAGCGTGGCGAACAGGAGGATGAGGCGGATGGTTTTCATATCATGGTTTCTCCTTCAGTTTTTTGGCGAGCAGGCGGCGCGCGTGGTAAAGTCGGGACATGACAGTTCCGGCCGGAATGCCGGTGGCTTGGGCGATCTCTTCATAAGAAAGTCCCTGAACCTCCCGCAAGGCAAGCACGGCGCGGTGCTTGGGGGGCAGGGCATCGAGGGCGGCCTTCAGCTGGGCGGTGCGCTCGTGCTCCTCGGACTGCTGGCGCGCATCCTCGGTCGTGACAGGTTCGGGGGCCGACACGACGGGATCATCACCGGTCGAGAAGGGCAGAAAACGGTCAAACCAGCGCCGCCGTTTGCGCAGATGGTCAAGGGCGCGACGGGTGGCGATGGGATGCAGCCAGGTGCTGAACTTGGCCTCGCCCCGGAAGCCGGGGAGTTGCTGCCAGACCTTGAGCCAGACCTCCTGGCAGATGTCGCGCGCATCCGCCTCGTGGCGGACGATGGCATACACGAGACGGAAGGTTTTCTCATACTGTCCCCGCATCACGGCGCCGAACGCCGCTTCATCACCGGTCTGCGCCCGACGGATCAGTTCAAGATCGGGCTCGGTGGTGGTAGAGGACTGGGCGATCACGGGGGCAGACAGACAGGTTGCGGCTTAGGTCGGTTCCATCCCAGGCAAAATGATGCTCGCGTCCAGGGGCAGATCCACATGCACCAAGCTCCGATTGAGGGCTGCCGGATTGGGGCGGCGGAGGCAAAACCCATAAGCTTCGCCCAGTGCGACATGACTCTGCGCGTTTTCATCGAGCAGCGGGTGAAAAAACAACCGGCCGGTCCGCGCGAGGGAAGAGTGCTCGCGCACGACCGCCACCTCGCCCAGGCACCCGGCGCCCTCGTCGGTCTGCAGGATGCCTTGCAGCAGGTCGGCGCCGGTCCGGGCGCTGGCGGCGACGACCCGGCCGCGTTTGAATTCGAGTTCGATTCCGTCGATCACCGACCCGCCGTAGCTGACGGGGCGCGAGACCCGCACGGTGCCCTCGGCCGAGTCGCGGTGCGGGGCGGTGAAGATTTCCTCGGTCGGGAGGTTGGCGACAAAGGGCAGGCCGGTGCGGGTGGTGAGCTGCGCGGTGCACCAGGTATGCTCCGGTGGCAGGGCGACGGTCAGGTCGGTGCCTTCGCCCTTGTAGCGGAGGGTGGGCAGTTTCCGCGCATTCAGTTCGATGCGCCGGTGCTGCAGGAGCGCGAGATGAACCCTCCAGGCGGCCAGGGGGACGGGTTCGTTGACGCGCATGGCGGCGAAGACATCCTCCCACAGGGCCGCGAAGCGCGCGGCATCCGGCTGGTCGTGGTAGGCGGCGTCGGCCCAGGCCGGGATCGGAGCCGGAGCGATCGTCCAATTGGTGGCGCCCTGCACGAGCTGCTGGGCGATGGGCCCGTAATATTCCCAGGCGATCCGCCGCAGTTCGGTCACATTCGCGGCCGGCACGCCTTCCAGAAGTCGGGGCTGGCTGCTCTGCAAAAAGAGCAACGCGTCCCCTTTGTTGATGTATTCCTGCATGCGGCTGGCGTTGGCGCCCGCCTGTTGGACGAATCCGCGCCAGTCCTTATTCAGGGCAAATTGCCGCAACTGCCCGGCGTCGCCCCAGATGACCTCGACGTCGCAGGCCGCCACCTTGATCAGCGATTCGACGATGATTTCGGCGCTCCGGTCAACGCCCTGCAGTTCGTAAGGCTCGGCGATGAGCAGGCGTTGGCCGGGCTGCAGATTGAGGCCCGCCCGCAGGATGACCTCGGCGAAGGTGCGCAGACGAAGATCGAAATCGGGCGGCATCGGGCAATGGTTGCACTTTGGTATCTGACTGGATGAAGGCGTCAATTGGGGAGAAATCTTCGTCCGACTTGTGCTTGCCGGGCGACACGGGGGAATCCACCAGAACGTCGGCGCCAATAAAAACGCCGCCCGTGGCGGGGCGGCGTTGCAGAAGGCTTGAGCTGATCGCGGCTTACTTGCCGAGGCTCTGGCGGAGGTCGTCGAGCTGGTTGGCGGAACCGAGCAGCACGTTGCGGCTGGCGATGAACTTCGCGTATTCTTCCATGTAGATCTTGCCCGGCGGGCGGAAGTCGAAATCGGACGGCTTGTCGCGGAAGAACTCGCGGTGCACGCGCGTCCAGACGAGGCGGCCGTCGGTGTCGATGTTGATCTTGGTGACGCCGAGCTTGGCGGCGGGCAGGTATTCGTTGACGTCGACGCCCATCGAGCCGGCGATCTTGCCACCGGCGGCGTTGATGCGGGCGACCTCATCCTGGGGCACGCTGGAGGAGCCGTGCATGACGAGCGGGAAGCCGGGCAGGCGGGCCTTGATCTTCGTGAGAACATCGAAGTGGAGGGACTGCTTGCCCTTGAACTTGAAGGCGCCGTGCGAGGTGCCGATGGCCGCCGCGAGGCAGTCGCAGCCGGTCTTCTTGACGAAGTCCTCGGCCTCGGCCGGGTCGGTGAGGCACGCGTTGCCTTCCTCGACCTTGATGTCTTCCTCGACGCCGCCAAGCATGCCGAGTTCGGCCTCGACGGAGATGCCCTTGGCGTGCGCCGCGTCGACGACGCGCTTAGTGATGGCGACATTCTTCTCGAACGGATCGTGGGAGGCGTCGATCATCACGGAGCTGTAGAAGCCCGAGTTGATGCAGTCGTAGCAGGTCTCCTCGTCGCCGTGGTCCAGATGGACCGCGAAAATGGCCTCGGGGAAGATCTCGGCGGCGGCGCGGATGATGGCCTCGAGCATCTTTTTGTCCGTGTATTTGCGCGCCCCCTTGGAAATCTGGATGATGAAGGGCGCCTTGGACGCGATGGCTCCCCTGAAGAGACCCATGGCCTGTTCGGCGTTGTTGATGTTGTAGGCGCCGATGGCATACTTGCCGTAGGCGTGTTTGAAGAGTTGGGCGGTGGTAACGATCATGGCGGACGGCATTTACCTCCGGCCGGAAAGGCGTCACAAGCCTATTCCCGGCGCATTTGTGTCAAAAACGTGCGCAGATCTTGCGGGAAATGTGTAACGGACGCGGCAGGCTGCATTTGGCTCCGCTTGCGGTGGACTTATTCTGCCCCGCCGCAGGACTAATAGCCCCGCCACCACGCGCTTACCGCGGTGGGAATTCAAACTCCGCCTTGTCCTGTTTCTGGGAGATGACCAGGTAGGCGCTGAACTTGTTGCCGCGCTTGGAGACAAAACCTTCGATGAGGTCCGACCGACCGCCGTCGAGCAGTTTCAGCACCTGCTCCACCGGAATTTCCACCTCGCAGAGTTTCTTCGAAAGCTTGAACATCTGGCGGTTGTCCTGATCGGGCTTGCGGACGTAAAAAGCGTCGCCGAGTTCAACCAATTCGCCCGCGGGTTCCTTGCTTTCGCCGAGGACTTTCGCCTTGGAGAGGTCGGCCTTCGCCCGTGCCTTGCGCTCGATGGGCTTGCCGTCCTTGTCGAGCTTCGCTTTTCGCGGCGGGAACTCCCAGGACATCTTGGCGCCCTCGCGCTTGAGGAAGGCGTCGAAGGGCCGGCCTTTCTTCGAGATGAAACCCACGATGAGGTCGGTCTTGCCCTCGCTGACCATCTTGGCGGCCTGCTCGAGCGGGATGGCCTTCTGGCACATGATGCGGCCGACCCGGAAGGTCTGCTCCCAGGTGCCGTCGGGTTTTTTTTCGCGGAGAATGTAGCTGCTGCCGTTTTCGCAGAGCTCGGCGCCGGTCTTCGGGTCGGCCCAGACAGGGGCGAGCGTGCCAATGTCGACCTTGTCGCCGAAATCGAACGCCGTCTTCCACTTCTTGGTGGTCACGTCCTGCTTGGTTGCCTTGTCCTTCTTCGTCTCCTCAACCTCCTCGAGCTTGAGCACGGCGGAGAATCGGTTGCGGGTCTTGTTGGAGATGAAGCCGTCGAGCGGGCCGACCGAGCGGGTCTCGACCAGCTGCTTGACCTCCGGCTCCTCCATGCGGCGACCGCCGACGATCTTGTAGACCATCAACGCGCCGTCCTGCGATTTGTAGCCGCGCAGCGTCTCGCGCATGGGCTTGCCGTCGGTGGGGGAGATGATCTCGGTCATGCGGGCGACGGAATCGTCCTCCTCAAAGCCCTTCACGCGCTCCACGATGCCCTTCGTCTCCTTGACGATCTCGGCCATGAACTTTTCGCGGGAATATTTGCCATGCTCCATCTCGCGGAGGTGCCATTCCCATTCGCCGGTCATCGTCGGGCTGGTGAGATCCTCGACCTTCACGGCCGTGAGGAATTGCAGCAATTGCTCGGCCTTGGTGCTGGGGACGAGTTCGCGCTGGTGGCGGTCGAGATACTTCTGGTTGACGAGGCCCTCGATGGTGTCGGCGCGCGTGGCGGGCGTGCCCAGGCCGCGTTCCTTCATCGCCTCGGCGTATTCCTCGTCGTCGATCAGCTTGCCGGCGCCTTCCATGGCGGACAGCAGCGTTGCCTCGGTGTAGCGCGGGGGCGGGCGGGTGGCCTCCTCGTGCAGCGTGGCGTCGAGGGTCTTGGCCTTCGCCTTGTCCTCGGGGGAGAGGGCGGGCAGGGCCTTCGAGTCGGGTGAGTCGTCCTCCACCGTGGTCTTGCCGTAGACGGACAGCCAGCCGGGGGCGGTGAGGACCTTGCCCTCGGTGCGGAAGGTGTGGCCAGCGACCACGCTGAGGCGGGTCGTGATGTCGAACTCTGCGACCGGATGGAACGTCGCGACGAAGCGGCGTGCGATCATGTCGAACAGCTTGGCCTCGGCCTCGTCGAGGTGCTTGGCCTCGTGCTGGGTCGGGATGATGGCGAAATGGTCCGACACCTGGGCGTTGTTGAAGATGCGCTTGTTCGGCTGCACCCAGCCGGAGTCGAGCACGCGCCGGGCATGCGGCTGGAGGTCGCCGTGCAGGTTGGCGAGCGTCTCGCGGACGAGGGGCATGTAATCCTCCGGCAGGGCGCGCGAGTCCGTGCGGGGATAGGTGATCATCTTGTGCCGCTCGTAGAGCGCCTGGGCGATCTGCAGCGTGCGCTTGGCCGGAAAACCGAAGCGGCCGTTCGCCTCGCGCTGGAGGGTGGTC
>JAQSDJ010000220.1 GCA_029945855.1 Lacunisphaera sp. | reverse complement strand
GATGATCGCCAGCCTGCCCTGGCTCGACGGCATCCGGCTGGTGCGGTCCGGCTCCGGCTTCGAGCCCATCGCCGGCATGGCCGATGTGTCCGCGCTGCTCTCCATGGCCCAGTTGCAGGCGCCCGACCTCTATCGCGAGTGGATCATCGTCTCGCTGGCCCGGCTGGCCGACCGCGACGAGATCGTCGTCAAGGCGCAGGACATCCCCGAGATCATCTTCACCCGGAAGCGCGACTACTACAAGCAGATCGCCCAGCTCGACTACGTGGTCGACGCCACCCGCGCCACGCTGTCCGAATCGAACCTGCAGTCCGTCAACCTCTCGCTCGACGGCCAGGTGCCGGTCCGGCTGCAGAGCTCGCCCGACGAGCTGCGCAAGGCGGCGGCGCCCTCTTTCCAACTCAACCATCCACCACGCAGGGGAAATCGTGATCTCTAACAGCAGCAGAATCGTCGGCGCCGTCGAAATCGGCACCGGCAAAATCGCGGTGCTTGTGGGCGAAATCGCCCGCGGCCGCAGCCTGAACATCATCGGCGTCGGCGTCGCGCCCGCCCGCGGCGTCATGAAGGGCGAGGTCGTCGACTACAAGGCGGCCTGCGAAGCGACGCACCAGGCCCTCGAGATGGCCGAGAAGCGCGCCGGCGCCCGCATCGAGGAGGTGTGGCTCGCCCAGACCGGCGGCCAGCTCGACGGCTTCTACAACGAGGCCTCGGTCAACGTGAAGTCCGCCGACAACACCGTGACCCAGCTCGACATCGCCTCCGTCTGCGCCCTGGCCAAGGAAAAGGAGCTGCCCGCCGGCCGCTCGCGCATTCATGAGATCCGCCAGCCCTTCCGGCTCGACGGCCGCGCCGTGCCGGACCCCGAGCACCTGTCGGGCCGCCGGCTCGAGGTCGGCTACTGGATCGTCCACGGGCCCGAGAGCAAGGTGAGCGACAACATCCACGTCGTGGGCGGCTACCACCTTGAGGTGCGCGAGCTCGTCCTCGCCAGCCTGGCCAGCGGCTCGCTGCTGACCACGGCCGAGGAGCGCACCCAGGGTGCGCTCGTGATCGACCTCGGCAAGGGCGTCTCCGACTACGTGCTTTACCGCAACGGCCACGTGCTCGTCACCGGCACCCTGCCGGTCGCCGGCGAACACCTGACCAACGACCTCAGCCTCGGCCTCCGGGTCACCGCCGCGCAGGCGGAGCTGCTCAAGCTCCGCTGGGCGCGCGCCACCCCGCTGACCCGCGACAAGTCCGAGAAGGTCTGGCTGAACGGCGACGGCGCCTTCGGCGACCGCCAGCTGTCCAAGCTGGCGATCGAGACCATCGCCTCGGCCCGCGTGCTCGAGCTGCTCGAGGTCATCAAGCACAAGCTCGGCCCGGCTTTCGAGCCGGAGCATTGCGGCGCGGGCATCGTGCTCACCGGCGGCACCTCGCGGATGCCGGGCATCGAGGAGGCCGCCGCGCGCGTCTTCGGCCTGCCGGCCCGCCGCGGCGAACCGCCGTCGTGGGTCAAGGAGGAGCTGAAGGACCCGATGTTCAGCACCGTGCTGGGCGTCTTCCAGTTCGGCCTCCGCACCGCCCACGAGCACGCCCTGCCGGCGCGGCGCCGGACCGGCCTGCTGAGCAGCCTCACCAAAATCTTCGCCTCCTCCTGACCATGAGCCTCCCGCCCAACGAACTGCCCCTCGAGGCACTCACCGACCGGGACGTCGGCATCAAGCTGATCGGCGTGGGCGGCGGCGGCTCCAACGCCGTCGACCGCCTCAAGATGGAGAACCTCGACCGCCTGCAGCTCGCGGTCATCAACACCGACCTCAAGGCGCTCCACACCTCGCCCGTGCAGGACAAGATCCTCATCGGCACCACGCTCACCCGCGGCCTCAGCGCCGGCGGCGACCCCGAACTCGGCCTCAAGGCCGCCGAGGCCGACGCCGACAAGATCGCCGAGATCGTCAAGGACACCGACCTGGTGTTCATCGTCGCCGGGCTGGGCGGCGGCACCGGCTCCGGCGCGGCACCGATCGTCGCGGAAATCGCCGCGCAGGCCGGCGCGGTCGTCATCGCCTTCGTCACGCTGCCCTTCAGCTTCGAGGGCGGCCGCCGCCGCAAGCAGGCCGAGGAGGCCCTCGCCGAGCTCCGCCGCGTGTGCGACGCCGTCATCCCGCTCTCCAACGACATGCTCCTGCAGGAGGGCACCGAGTCGACCAGCGTGCTCGATTCCTTCGCCCAGGCCGATCAGTGGATCGGCCGCGGCGTGAAGTCCATCTGGGCCATGCTCTCACGCACCGGGCTCATCAACGTCGACTTCACCGCCCTGCGCCAGGTGTTCCAGCACCGTGGCGGCAAGACCCTTTTCGGCCTCGGGGTCGGCGACGGCGAGAACCCCGCGCAGGCCGCCCTCGACGATCTCAAGAACTGCCCGCTGCTGCACACCCCGGAATACGCCCGCAAGGCCGACCGGCTGCTGGTCAACATCACCGGCGGCGCCGACCTCAGCCTGACCAAGGTCAACGAGCTGATGACGGCCATCACCGAGGAATTCGGCCGCGAGGCGCATGTCGTCATGGGCGCCGCGATCGACGAGGCCCTGCAGGGCCGGGTGGAGATCTGCGTCATCGGCACGACCGACCTCGGCAGCCGCAATTTCACGCGCCGCGAGCACAAGCCCGTGGCCCCGCTGCGCAAGGCCGACCGGCCCGCCGGCGCCACCACGACCACGGCCGAGCCGGGGAGCACCACGAACGTCACCACCAGCGTCACGTCCGAGTCCGGCCGCGCCGCCCGCCCGCCGGCCGCCGCGGCCCCCGGCGCCAAGCCCCAGCAGGAGGAATTCGGCTTCCAAGGCGGTCCGACCACCGACAACCGCGGCACCTTCGACAAGTCCGACCGCAACCTCTTCGAGGGCCAGGACCTCGACATCCCCACCTACCTCCGGAAGGGGATCAAGGTGTCGGTTTGACCGGAACACGACCGGACGCATGAACGCCCACGAAGCGCCTGAAAAGCCTCCTGGAGGCGAACTGCTGCTCTACCAGACGGAGGACGGCCGCACGCGGATCCAGTGCCGGTTTGAGAACGAGACGCTGTGGCTGACCCAGGCGCAGATCGCCGAGTTATTCCAGACGACCCCGCAAAACGTGACGATTCATTTGAAGGCGGTGTTCGCTGAGGGGGAATTGCTCGAGACGGCAACTTGTAAGGATTACTTACAAGTTCGATCTGAGGGCGGGCGCGAGGTTTCCCGGAAACTCCGTCACTATCGTTTGGAGGCCATCCTCGCTGTCGGCTACCGCGTCCGCAGCCACCGGGGCGCCCAGTTCCGCCAGTGGGCGACGGCGCGCTTGAGCGAGTATCTGGTGAAGGGTTTCACCATGGACGACGAGCGGCTCAAAAATCCGCCGGGCAAGGGGCAGAAGGATTATTTTGACGAGTTGCTGGAGCGCATCCGGGACATCCGTGCGTCGGAACGCCGGTTCTACCAGAAGGTGCTGGATATCTATGCCACCAGCGTGGACTACACGCCGGCTGTCGAGCAGTCGCAGCAGTTCTTCGCCACCGTCCAGAACAAGATGCATTGGGCGACGCACGGTCATACCGCCGCGGAGATTGTCCATGACCGGGCTGATGCGGGAAAGCCCTTCATGGGTCTGCAGTCGGCGCGTCCAGGTGGAATCGTGCGGAAGGACGATGTGGCCGTCGCCAAGAACTATCTTTCGGAGGGCGAACTGCAGGTGCTTAACCGGATCGTGAATCTCTACATCGAATACGCGGAGTTGCAGGCGCTGGAGCGCAGGCCGATGACGATGCGGGACTGGATCACGAAGCTGGATGAATTTCTGAAGATCTCCGGTCGCAAACTGCTGGACCACCCAGGCAAAATTACCGCCGAACAGGCCCGGGTGAAGGCGGAACAGGAATATGTCCGTTACCGGGCATTTCTGGACACGCAACCGCGCCTGGTGGACGCGGATTTCGAGAAAGTGGCCAAGGAATTGAAGAAACGGCCCCCGTCGAAGCAGAGGAAACGCAAGCCATGAACCGTCACGAGTAGGAAGCCCAGGTTGCGGATATTGAAGTCGGGATCAAGCACCCCATCGATTCTAGCGAGGAGGTCTTAACGTGAAAATATTTCAACGGGCGGCATTGACGATGCTCATGATCACATTCTTCGGCGGGTGTGAGTTCACGCCTCGTAAGGATGCCGATGGAAATGGCCCGGTGGATGTGGCTCGGCGCTTTGTCGAGTTTGCCCGGACGGGAAACGTTGTTGGCGCCGCGTCATGCTTTAGGGAGGGCGATATAGGCAACATCGAGGCCAACAGAAACAGCAGCTTCGCCGAATACTGTAAATACTTTCGCGGCGAGACCTATCGGCTTCAGCATGAAGGTTCTGATAAAGGAATATACTGGGTCCGATTCTTTGGGACAGACAACGGCAAGACTCGGGCGGAAATATTATACGTAGACCCGCCGGAAAACAGCAAAGATGGTCGATGGAAACTGAGAGAGAGCCGTTGGATAAAGTGATGAGGACGGGCCCCCGGCGTCTTCGCGGCCATGCATCACCGTCGCGCCGCCCCGGCCTGGAGTGAACGACTGGAATGAGAGCCGGCCTGCTTGACGGGCTGGCAGGCGGATACATCGTAGCAGAATGACCAGAAGAACCATGAGCCCCAATCATTTGCCGCCCAAGGGCGATCACTTGCTGGGGCGGGACGCCCGCTGGTCACAGCAGGCTGAAGTGATCAGGCTCTTTGGCACAATTTCCTTCTGGTTTGGATTCAACTATCGAACCGAACACAGCGCCAACCCCCTGCCGATTGCGCTTTACGTCGGCGCCCAAGCCTAGAGTCATAAGGCGATGTTCATCGACGAAACCAAGATCAAGGCCCGGGCCGGCGACGGCGGGCGCGGCTGTGCCAGCTTCCGGCGCGAGAAATACGAACCGTGGGGCGGCCCCAACGGCGGCGACGGCGGCAAGGGCGGCGACGTCGTCCTCCGCGGCGACGACGACCAGAACAACCTCATCGACTTCAAGTTCAAGCCGCACTGGAACGGCGAGCGTGGCGAGCACGGCCAGGGCAAGGACTGCAACGGCCGCGAGGGCCGGGCCGCCCTCCTCCGCGTGCCGCTCGGCACCATCGCCTACCGCCTCGACACCGGCGAGAAGATCGTGGAGATCCTCGAGGACCACCAGGAGTTCGTGCTGCTCAAGGGCGGCAAGGGCGGCTTCGGCAACACCAAGTTCAAGTCCTCCGTCACGCGCGCGCCGCGCAAGACCGGCCCGGGCGAGCCGGGCGAGATCGGCGAGTTCCGGCTGGAGCTCAAGAGCATCGCGGACATCGGCCTCGTGGGCTACCCCAACGCCGGCAAGTCCTCGCTGACCAACCTCATCACCAACGCGCGGCCGAAGACGGCGCCGTATCCGTTCACCACGCTGCACCCGCAGATCGGCGTGATCGACTATCCCGACACCCACGAGCGGCTCGTTCTGGCCGACGTGCCGGGCCTCATCGCCGGCGCCAGCGACGGCAAGGGCCTCGGCCACCAGTTCCTGCGCCACATCGAACGCTGCAAGCTCCTCGTCCTCATCATCGACCTGGCCGGCACCGACACGCGCGACCCGCGCGACGACTACAAGTCGCTGCTCAAGGAGCTCGAACTCTACGACGAGGCGCTGCTCGACAAGCCGCGGCTGGTCGTGGCGAACAAGATGGACGAGGACTCCGCCGTCGTGAACCTGAAGAAATTCAAGAAGCGCTACAGCAAGGTGGAAATCGTCCCGATCTCCTGCCTGTCGGAGGAGGGGATTCCGAAACTCCGGAAAGAGTTGCTAAAACGCGTCAAGAAGATGCGGGCCAAAGAAAAGAAATCGCCAAGGACGAAGGCCTGAGTAGCATCTGATCATCCCCATGTCAGAACACCGGCCATTGCTGATGCGTTCCAACCGCCTGCTGGGTTCGGCGTTGATCGAGCACAGCCTGGTGAAGTTCGAGGACCTTGAGGCGGCTAACGAGCGCCTGCTCGAGATCGCCGCCTCCGGCGACATGCGCCGCAGCTCCGTGCTGAGCGTGCTGGTCTACGAGAAGAAGGTGCTGCGCGAGGAGGATGTGCTGCACCATGTGGTCGACGACCACGGCGTGGGCGTCGTCGACCTGCGCGGCTACGAGGTGCCGGAGGATGTGAAGAACGCCCTCGACATCGGCGCCTGCTGGGCGACCTGGACGGTGCCCTTCGACCGGGAGGAGGACTTTCATTTTGTCGCGACCGCCTACTACCTGAGCCCGGCCGTCCGCGCCCACTGGGAAAAGACGCTCGGCGGCCAGATCATCTGGCAAGCGACCACGATGGACATCATCGCGGATTTCCTCGACCGCGTGCAGGCCGAGCGCACCGAGGCCGCGAAGCGCGCCGAGGCCGGCGTCGCCGCCGCCAACAAGACCGGCACGCGCGCCCCGTTCACGAGCGCGCCCTTCAAGCCCGCGACCGGCAGCACGCCCCCGTTCGCCCCGCCGCCGGCCGGCGGCAGCGTCGCCCCCTTCCCCGCGCGGCCCGCGAGCAATCCGCCCCATCTCACGTCCGGCGATTCCAACCCGCCGGTCCCACCCGCCTGAGCCATGCCTCTCGGACGCACACAGACCCAGATCATCGACAAGCTGGAGGAGATGGGGAAACTCACCGCCGAGCAGAAGGCCGTGCTGGTGGCGCGCCCCGACGAGCCGACGGGCGACCAGCTCGACCAGATCCTCCAGACGGAGAACCGTATCACGTCGTTCCAGCTGCTGCTGGCCAAGTGCCGCGCGCTCGGTCTGGCGCCGTTCAACGTCGCCCGCTACAAGGTCCACAACAATACCTTTGAGAAGATCGACCTCGAGTTCTGCCAGAAGAACCTGATTTTGCCGGTCGGGCAGGTCGGCGACTTCCTCCTGGTCGCGTTCGCCAACCCCTTCGAGACGGCCGTCGCGGCCAAGATCCAGGACAAGACCGGCCAGCGCGTCGTCCGCCTGCTGGGTCGCGAGTCCGACATCCGCGAGAAACTCAAGAAGGACCAGGTCCGCGAGGAGGTCCAGTTCGGCGACGTCGTCGACCAGCTCGGCGCCCAGTTCGACGAGGAGGAGACCGAGATCAAGGACGAGGATCTGGAGAACGAGGAGTCGGCGCCGATCATCCAGCTCGCCAACCGCATCATCGAGGATGCGTATTTCGCCGGCACCTCCGACATCCACATCGAGCCGTGGGAAAAGGAGATCGTCGTCCGCTACCGCATCGACGGCCTCACCCAGGAGAAGCTTCGCCTGCCCGCCAAGGTCGCCGGCGCGCTCGTCGCCCGCATCAAGATCATGTGCAACCTCGACATCGCGGAACGCCGCCTGCCGCAGGACGGCCGCATCATCTTCAAGCAGTTTAACAAGAAAAACATCGATATCGATTTGCGCGTCTCGACCGCGCCGCTCAACCACGGCGAGGGCGTGGTCATGCGTATCCTCGACAAGCAGAAGTCCACCCTCCCGCTGACCGCGCTGGGCTTCACCGACGAGAACCTCGCCAAATACCGCGAGGCCATCCGCCAGCCCTATGGCATGATCCTGCACTGCGGCCCGACGGGCTCCGGCAAGTCCATGACGCTCTACTCGGCGATCAACGAGATCAACACCTCGGACGTCGTCATCCGCACCGCCGAGGATCCGATCGAATACACGCTGCCCGGCATCAACCAGATGCAGATGCACCGGCAGATCGGGCTCACCTTCGCCACCGCGCTCCGCGCCTTCCTCCGGCAGGACCCCGACATCATCCTCGTTGGCGAAATCCGCGACAAGGAGACGGCGAACATCGCTGTCGAGGCCGCGCTCACGGGCCATCTCCTCATCTCCACGCTCCACACCAACGATGCCCCGAGCACCGTGGCCCGCCTGACCGACATGGGCATCGAGCCGTTCATGATCTCATCGTCACTGGTGTGCGTCTGCGCCCAGCGCCTCATGCGCCGCGTGTGCAAGGTCTGCCGCGTCGCCTACGAGCCCGACGGCCGCGAGAAGGACCTCATGCAGCGCGCCATCGGCTGGAGCGGCCAGATCTACAAGGCCAGCTCGTCCGGCTGCTCGAAGTGCAACAACACCGGCTACAAGGGCCGCGTCGGCATCCACGAGCTGCTCATCAACAGCGAGGAGCTCATCGAGGCCATCAACAAGGAGGCCGAGACCGCGGAGCTGAAGCGCATCGCCATGAAGACCGGCATGAAGACCCTCCACCAGGACAGCATCATCAAGGTGAAGGACGGCCTCAGCACCCTCGCCGAGGCCGTGGCCACCGTCCCGCAGGACATGGAACTGCGCGATTCCTCGCGGAAGAAGTGAACGTCGGGGATTTTAAGCCGGCAGGGCGGGATTGCTGATCCCGCCTTTTTGTTGGCGGGATGCGGCGATCCCGCCCTACAACAGAATCCCTCAAATGAATTACTGGCCCGAGTTCCTGACCATCGTGGTCGCCCACGCCCTGGCGGTGGCGAGCCCCGGGCCGGACTTCGCCCTCGTCCTCCGGCAGAGCCTTGCCCACGGGCGGCGCACCGCCGTCTGGAGCAGCATCGGCATCGGCTGCGGCATCTGCGTCCACATCGTCTATTGCCTGCTCGGGCTCGGCTATGTCCTCAAGAATTCGCCGGAGACGCTCGCGGTCTTCAAATACCTCGGCGCGGCCTACCTCGCGTGGGTCGGGGTGCAGGCCCTGCGCGCGAAGGCGCGTGAGTCTGATATCGAGGTAGGCCGGGGTTTATCCCCGACCTCGGCGGAAACTGTCGGGCCTAAAGCCCGACCTACCGGTCCGACCAACCGCGCCGCTTGGACGACCGGCTTTCTGGTCAACGTGCTCAATCCGAAGGCGGCGCTGTTCTTCATCGCGCTCTTTCCCCTGGCGGTGGATGTGCACACCCCGAAGCTCATTCAGGCGGGGTATGGTCTTTGGATGACGCTCGCGACGGCTGCTTGGTTCTGCTTTGTGTCCGTGGTTTTCACCCGGGAAGAAGTGCGCCGCAGGTTCCTTCGCCACGGCCACTGGATCGACCGGGCGCTGGGCCTCGTCTTCCTCGGTTTCGCCGCCAGCCTGGCGTTCGCGACGCTGGGGTGAAGGTGTAGGGCGGGATCGCTGATCCCGCCAGTATGCGGTCGAAGGCGGGATGCGGCGATCCCGCCCTGCATCATCCGCCCTTCACGACCGAGGCCTTCATCACGCCGGTGACCGGCTGGTCGGTGGCGAGGTCGACAATCCAGAAGTCACAAAAACTGTTTTTCCCGAAAAGCTCCGCGTCCGAGGTGAACCTCAGCTGATAGTTGGCGTGGGCCACCACCTCCACCACGAGCTGGGTCCGGGCGCTGAAAACACCGCGCTTGAACTCGACGGTTAGTTCGTGACGGCCGGCCTTGAGCTCGAGCGGCGCGTTCCAACCGTCCCGGCCGGCGGCCACGGGGTGGTGGTCCACGGCGGAGATGAACGCCGTGAAATTGTCCAGCATCACGCTGGACTCTTCGGAGCCTTTGATCGTGGCGGTGCCGATGGGCACCACCACGGCTGGCGCGACCGGACCGGTGGTCGGGACAGTGGGCGGTGTCGAGCGCGGCGAGGTCTGCGTGGTGGTGCAGCCGGAAAAGGCGAACGCGAGAAAACTGACGGCGAGCAGAAGGCGTGGGCGCATGGTGGAAAGCTGGTGGGGCAATCAAACGGCTGCGCCGGCTTCTGGCAAGGGCAAGAGGGAATTCCACGGGGGGTCGCCGTGGCTTCAGGTGGAGCGCGGGCGACCTCGCCCGCGGGTAGGGGCCGTTGCCCCCAACGGCCCGGGCGCTTGAGGGCAAGCGCTCCTACCTCGGAACCGGCAGCACAACGCGCTCCTACGAGACTAATTCGCCTTGGCCGCTTCAGGCGCTTCCGCCGCGAGCAGCATGGCGCTGAGCTCGGTGGCGCCCCGGGCGAATTGTCCAAAGGCGCTGTGCTCCAGCGGCGTGGCTTCGGGCGGGGCGCGCAGGGTGAGTCGGTCGAGGCCTTCGCGCAACGCGGCGAGGCGCGCGTGGTCGGCCCGGCCGGTCTCGGCGGTCTCCGCCAAAGTCTCCAGTGTTTCGACCGCCGCGGTCACGAACCGGTTGAGATCCGGACGCTGCAGCGCGCTGCCGGGGGTTAGATGCAGGGCGACGACGGTGAGCGCGCGCGTCAGGCGCTGGTTGCCGTTGGCGAGGGTGGCGGCGGCCTCGATGCCCTCCTGCTGGCTGGCCGGGTCGCCGGACATCCGCTGCAGTGAGGAAAAGACCAGGCTGTTGGTCTTCTCGGCGTCGCGCTTGTGGGCGATGGCGCCGGCGTCGTAGCCGCCGCCCGAGATCAGGCGGTCGCCGAGCAGGCGGATATAATCGCGGTTGGCCCGCAGGGCGCGGGCGAGGTTGCCGGGGAAGAATTTCCGCTCCCACGCGGGCCAGAAGAGCTGGGCCGCCAGCAGGGCCAGCAGCCCGCCGGCCCCGGTGACCGCGAGACGCTCCAAGGTGAAGGCGAGGGTGACCTTGGCCTCGGTCTCGGTGATCAGCACCACGAACAGCGTGATGAAGAAGACCGCGTGGCCGTAGTTGCGCTTCAGGAAGAGGGCAAAACCGAACATTGTCGCGGCCATCGCGGCGAAGAGCACGGCCGGCGGCAGGGCCAGCCACAGCAGCAGGCTGGCGGCCACGCTGCCGGCGAGCGTGCCGACCACGCGCTGGCCGGCGCGCAGGCGGGTGGAACCGTAGTCGGGTTGGAGCACGACGAGCACGGTGAGCGGGAGCCAGTAGCCGTGGGCCAGGTTGAGAAGCTTGAACGCCGCGACGCCGGCCACTTCGAGCACGGTCAGGCGGGCGATGAAGCGGAGCAGCGCCGGGTCGGGCCGCCGGCTGAAATTCAGCGCCGAGGCCAGCGGGCGCATCGTCCATGTGTGCAGGTCGAACAGCTCGACGGAGAACGCCGCGTGCTCGTTGGCGCGGTCCACGGTGGCGCGCAGGGTGCCGCCGAGCGCGGTGCCGAGGCTGGCGATCTGGTGGATGAGGAAGCTCAGCTGCGTGGCGTCGGGCGCCCGGCCGGTCTGGGCCAGCACGCGGTCCTGCAGCGCTTGGATGAGGTTGCCGACCCGGCGGAGCCGGACTTCGGCGGCGATGAGGTGCGAGGGCTGGCGCGAGACGACGGTCACGGCCGTGGTGCGCGCAAGGTTGGTGAGCGAGGCCAGCACCGGGGCGAAGCTCGGGGCGAGGGCCGCGAAGTCCGGGCGGGCCATCAGGGTGTCCAGCGCGGTGTTGAACGCCACCAGGCGCGTCGCGAAGCGCGCGGCGATGAGGTTGAGATCCTCGAGTTCGCGCAGGTGCGGGCGCTTCTGGCCGGCGTGGGCCGCGGCGAGGGTGGCGCTGGTCTGGTCGAGGGCGGTGCGGAGCGCGGCTTCCTTCGCGACGATTCGGCGTTGGCGCGCAGCGGCGTCCACGTTTTCGTCGGGCGCCATGGCCTCGAGCAGGTCGGAGAGGGCGAGCCAGCTGTCGGCCACGGCCCGGCGCAGCGGATGCTGGGCGCGAAAGGGCCAGAGCGCCACCTGCACGAACAGGCCCCACAGGCCGCCGCAGAGCCCGGCGAGGAAATAGCCGTTCGCGTGCGCCGCGCCGTCGGGCAGGGCCAGCGCGAACATGAGGAGGAAGGCGGAATTGATTGCCAGCGCCATGCCGTAGTCGGGGCTCAGGTGGCGCCAGACGCCGCCCAGCACGGTGACCAGGGCGATGGCGCCGAGGGCGGAGGGCAGGTGGCCGCCGGCCATGCCGCCAAGCCAGCAGGATCCCGCCACGATGGCCGTCATCGCCAGCAGGAGGCTCAGGCGGAGAGGGTAGGAGCCGCGGATGTCCACCATCGCGATGTTCTGCGCGGCGATGGCGGCGAAGGACGCCTCGATGGGGAGCTTCAGCCAGGCGGCGACGAGGAACGCCCCCATGAACCCGACGGTCGCGCGCAGCCCGCGGTTGATGTCGGGCTGGAGGCGCTGCTCCTCCAGGTAATGTTGGGCGCGGGCGAAGATTCCCCTCATTGCCGCGCCATTGTCGCGAACAACGCCCCGGCGTCACGCGGGAAAGAGCGGTTTGCGGTCAGAAACAAGCGGAAGATCGCCCGCAAATGATATGGATAAACGCGAATTGCTTCAAACCGGGTTTGGTTGGGCCCAAGTCTCGGCCGCGTGGCGCGTTGTTGCGCGGCAAGGACGCCGTTCGTCAGCGTCCGCCGTCACCCGGATGTTTGTAACGTATTACGTTACAAATATCCGTTTCCCCTTCGGGCACTTTTGCCTCTCGCATGATTGGTTGACACGATTCGGCTGTAGGTCGGGGTTTATCCCCGACTGGTTTCCCTGCAAGTCGGGCGTAAAGCCGAATGGCGCTTAAGTTCCCGCCGGTCGGCGGTAGCGGGTGCCGTGACGGAGTTCGCGGTAGTTGTGCCGTGGCCGGGTGAGCCAGGGATAGGCTTTGGGCCGTCGTTTCACGACCCGGGGTTCCCAGCGGTCGGGCCGCAGGGGCACCAGATCGGTGGCGATGATGCGCAGCATCTCCGCCCAGAGGAGCTGGTGTTGCGCGGGATGGGGGGCTTGCGCACAGGCTGCGCAGCAGCAGCGCAGCGCGTGGTGCGTGCCGGTAAAGCTCACCCGGTCCAGCGGCCCGGCATGCGTAGTGGCCGCCTCGGCCATCACCGCGCGGACCAGATTGTGCGCAATGAGCAGCGTCAGGAGTTCGCGGTGCACCAGGGCCGGCTTCTGACAGCGCAGTGCGTCCAGGCCCAGGGTGGTTTTCAGATCGTCCAGGCACATCTCGAGGCGCCAACGGCGCAGATACGCAGCGGCGATCTCCCCGGCGGGATAGGCGGTCGCGTCGAGCAGCGTCGTCACCAGCGCCAGCTCACGGGTGCGGAAGCCCTTTTGTTTCACCCGGACCCGGATGACCCGGACGGTGCTCTCCTCCGGCAGCGTGGCCCACTCCGCCACCGAGAGATACGGGGCCGGCTGGCGGGACTTTTTCCACCGGACCAGCCGCTCCTGGGGTCCGAGCCGCCGGCCCCGGCGCCAGTCGATCCGGCGGCAGGCCACCCGGCTGATGAGATCGACCCCCCGCGCGGCCAACCGGGCGCAGGCGACGTAGTTGCCGGCGGCGCGGTCGTAGATCACGATATCCTGCGGAGCAAGCGCGGGACCAAGCTGGTGCAGCAGGCGCATCTCGCTGTGGTGGTGATCCCCCTTGGCGTAGTCGAGCACGGCGCCGCCCCGGACGGTCCACACCACCAGCAGATGCAGGAGCGGAAAGCCGCAGCCGGGTTTTTGCGACGAGGGCTGGGGATAGGCCGCCTGATTCTCCGGGGTGTCGGGCAGCGAGAGGGTGGTTCCGTCGAGCACCTTGACGGGGCGGCCCTGCAATCCCTTGCCGGGGGCGACGCGCCTGGCGGCGGCCTGCGCGCTGAGGGTTAGCGCCGCCTGGAGCAGCGGTTCCGGCAGCCGGGCGCGGGCCTGGCAATAGGCGCTGGTGCCTTCATCCACGGGGGGCCGGCCCTCCTGGACGAGCATGGCCTGGAGCTGCCGGACCACCTGCCGGC
>JAQSDJ010000219.1 GCA_029945855.1 Lacunisphaera sp. | reverse complement strand
AGCTGGAGCCGGTAGCGGCCGGCGGGCGCGGTGATGAGGGTCGCACCCAGCCCGTCGGTCTTGCCGAACCACGGCGTCGGCACGACCACGAGGTAGGCGAGCATCCAGTCGTGGATGTTGCAGCCGAGGGTGACGACGCCCGACACGTCGAACACGAACGACTCCGCCTGGCCGGGATTGTAGAGCGGCAGCTCGAATTTCTTGGCCTTGGAGAGCGAGTAGACGTGGTGCTGCACCGAGTCCTTGTTGGGAAAGAATACTTTCGAGCCGGCCTGCACGACGGTGACGTAGGCGGTGTATTCCTGGTTGTCCTGGGCGATCTCGGTGCGCTGCTCCGGGAGGGGCGGCGGCACCGGGGCATCGAGCGGGATCAGGGTGACGACGGCGTCGGCCACGGCCTCGCCCTTGCCGCCCTTGGTGGTGACGGTCAGCTCGGCGGCGCCGGCGAGCGCGGCGGACAACAGGAACGCAGCCAGGATGGCCGAGGATCGGACCCAAATGTTAGTCCGAGGTAGGTCGGGCTTTATGCCCGACCCAACCCGGGGCCAACACAATGTCGGGGATAAACCCCGACCGACACCAGACAGGCCATGGCTTTCATTCATTCGTTCGTGTGGTTCCGCAGACATTGATCAAAACCTATAATTCAGCCCGAGGCTCCAGGAATCCGTCGGGTAGGTGACGCCGATGCGGTTGACGACGAAGGCGGCGCTCTTGCGCAGCTCCACCGCGGCGTGGTCCGTGAAGGCGTAGGTGAGGGCCACCGACCAGAGGTCGACGTCCGCCTCGACGTTGTAGGCGACCCAGCCGGAACCGTAGGTGTCCGTCACGGACCAGGGGCGGGCGGAGTAGTATTCCTTCACCGTGGGACCGAAGACGCCGCCGAGGGCCATCCCCCAGACCGGCCAGCTGGCGTTGGCCACGATGTCACCTTGCAGCCGGCTGGCGCTGCCGGCCAGGGTCCAGCGGTCGTCGATGTCCCAGCTGGCCTCGAGGGTATAGGTGCGCTGGTTCAGGTCGAAGGTGGCGCTGCGGGCGTTGTGCTCGAGCCAGGCGGCGCCGGCGGCCAGCCGCAGGTTGGGGAGCACGCGCTTTGCCAGTTGCACGCCGGCTTCGGTGGTCCAGCCGCGGTCGGCCGCGAGCCGGGCGGACTTGTAGGTGCCGCCGAGGCTGGCCGACAGCACGGGCGCCAGCGGGCCCAGGCCGAACTTCCGCTGCAGCGCGAGCCGGCCGCTGGTCTTGAAGTTGTCCGCCAGTTCGTAATCCGGGACGCTCAACGCGCTGATCTCCCCGCTGGCGACGAACAGCACGCTGGAAGAGAGCTGCCGGGGCAGGGTGCTGCCGAGGCTGAGTTCGTAGGTGGCGGCATCCGCCCGGTTGGCCACGGCGGAGGTGCGGCTGTGGTTGTTGACCCACGCGGCGGTGCCGGTGGCGCTCAGGTGGAGATTCTCGATCCACCCGGCGGTCCGATCTCCCTCCTGGGCCCGGGCCGACAGGGCCAGCAGGGTGGAGAGCAGCAACAGACAACGGGGGTTCATAGCAGGGGTTGCAGGGTGCGCCAGACGGTGTCCGCGAGGATTTGGTGGCCGGCCGCGGTCGGGTGGATACCGTCGGCCTGGTTCAGACTGGCCACGCCGCCGACGCCTTCAAGCAGGAAGGGGATGAGGGCGGTGCGGTTTTTCTCGGCGAGTTCGGGATACATGGCGGCGAACCGGCGGGTATAGTCGGGGCCCATGTTCGTGGGCATCTGCATTCCCGCCAGCACGAGGGTTGCGCGCGGATGCTTCGCCCGGATGCGTTCGATCATGGTCTGGAGGTTCGCCTGTGAGGTCTCGGGCGGGATGCCGCGCAGGCCGTCGTTGCCGCCCAGTTCGATCACGAAGATGTCCACCGGCTGCCGCAGGATCCAGTCGAGCCGGCGCAGGCCGCCGGCCGTGGTCTCGCCGCTCAGGCCGGCGTTGACGACCCGCCAGGGCCGGCCGGCCGCATCTAGTTTCTTCTGGATGAGCGCGGGGAAGGCCTCGTCGGGGTCGAGCCCGCTGCCGGCCGTGATGCTGTCACCGAAGAAAATGATGGTCCGGGCGGGCTCCGCCGCCACCAGTCCGGCGACCAGTGACAGGCCCAAGGCGACCGTTCGCCATGTTTGGTTTTTGCGCTTTGGGGTAAGTTCACTCTTCTTCAGGGCCATCGGAAAACAATGAGTGCCCAAACTATCCTAAAAGTCCAGCGGCTGACCAAGACCTACCCCACCGCCGCGGGGGCCCTGACCGTCCTGCACGAGGTCTCCTTCGACCTCGCCGCCGGCGGCACCTGCGCCATCGTCGGCCCCTCCGGCAGCGGCAAGACCACGCTGCTGGGCCTCTGCGCCGGCCTCGACCAGCCCTCGACCGGCACCGTCCAGCTCGACGGCCGCGAGATCGGCGGGCTCTCCGAGGACCAGCGCGCCCTCGTTCGCAACGAGTGTGTCGGCTTCGTTTTCCAGAACTTCCAGCTCATTCCCACGCTGACGGCCCGCGAAAACGTCCTGGTCCCGCTGGAACTGCGGGGCGGGGTGGTGCGGGAGGAGGATGCCGCCGAGCTGCTCGCCCGCGTGGGGCTGGGCGACCGGCTGGACCATTACCCGACGCAGCTCTCCGGCGGCGAGCAGCAGCGCGTGTCGCTGGCCCGCGCCTTCATCAACCGCCCGCGAATCCTTTTCTGCGACGAGCCCACCGGCAACCTCGACGGCGACACGGCGCACTCGATGGCGGACCTGATCTTCGGCCTGAACCGCGAGCGCGGCACGACGCTGGTGCTGGTGACGCACGACCTTGAGCTGGCCCGCCGCACCCAACGCATCCTCCGCCTCCGCAGCGGCGCCGTGGTCGCCGACGAAAAGACTTAGTGTCACCCAACCACCAACCCAGGGCCCGCGAATGACGCGAATACACACGAATGAGGGGGAACCCATGAGTGAACTGAT
The DNA here is from genome assembly GCA_029945855.1 of Lacunisphaera sp. Classification (GTDB taxonomy): domain Bacteria; phylum Verrucomicrobiota; class Verrucomicrobiia; order Opitutales; family Opitutaceae; genus Lacunisphaera. Next base: position 10,668 of record JAQSDJ010000219.1, on the reverse strand, counting down.
CCATGCCAAGGAATGTTACCAAATCGTCGGCGCATGTTTCGAAGTGTATAACGACAAAGGTTCCGGGTTTTTAGAGCCTGTCTATCATGACTGCCTGGAGCTGGAGTTTGGTCTTCAAAGCCTCCCCTACATCCATGAGCCGGCACTTCAGCTCACCTACAAGGGGCACCCAATCAAGCACACCTATTCTCCCGATTTCACCTGTTGGGATAAGGTCGTGGTTGAACTGAAGGCGGTGGAGAAGCTGACCGACGAGCACGTCGCTCAGGTTTTGAACTACCTTAACGCCACTGGCTATGAACTCGGTGTGCTCATCAACTTCGGGCATCATCCCGGTCTCGAATGGAAGCGGATCGTAAGATCGAAATCATGATTCGCGTAAATTCGCGTAATTCGCGGGCAAAACCATGAACTTCATCCTCAAAATGGCCTGGCGGGATACGCGGGCTTCGCGGCGGCGGCTGTTGCTGTTCTCGCTGGCGATCGTCCTCGGCGTGGCGGCGCTCGTCGCCGTGGGGTCGCTGCGCGACAACCTCCGCGCCGCCATCGAGGACCAGACCAAAACCCTGCTCGGGGCCGACCTGTCCGTCACCTCGCGCGCGAAGCTCACCGACGAGGCCGCCGCCTTCCTTCGCGGCCTCGGGGGCGAGCAGTCCCGCGAGATCGCCTTCAATTCCATGATCGTCCTGCCCGGGGCGGTGAACCAGACGCGGCTCGTGCAGGTGCGCGCCCTCGAGGGCGGGTTCCCGTTCTACGGCAATTTCGACACGGCGCCCGCCGGGGCCCGCGCCCGGCTCCTGGACGGCGGGCAAAATGCCGTGGTCGAGCAGAGCGTGATGGTGCAGTTCAACCTGCAACCCGGCGACAAGGTGAAGCTCGGTTCCGCGGAGTTCACCGTGGTGGGCGGATTGCTCGCCGTGCCCGGGGAGTCGGCGGCCGTGGCCACGCTGGCCCCGCGCGTGTTCATCCCGCTTTCGGCCGTGTCGGACACCGGCCTCCTCCAAGCCGGCAGCCTCGCCCGCCACCGGGTCTATTTCAAGTTCGCCCCGGGGTTCGACGTCGAGGCGCTGGTGCGCGACCTGCGCAACCGCTTCCGCGAGCTGCGGCTGGGCTTCGACACCATCGAGGAGCGCAAGCGCGAGCTCGGCGCGTCCATCCGCAACGTGAACTCCTTCCTGAGCATCGTCGGCTTCGCCTCGCTCTTCCTCGGCGCCATCGGCGTGGCGAGCGCGATCCACGCCCACATCCGCCAGAAGGTGCCGACGGTCGCGGTGCTCCGCTGCCTCGGGGCGTCGGCGCGCACAAGTTTTTCCATCTACCTCCTGCAGGGACTCGGGCTGGGCCTGCTCGGCACGACCCTCGGGGCCCTGCTGGGGCTCGGGGCGCAGCTGGCGCTGCCGGGTCTGCTGAAGGATTTTCTCCCGTTCACGCTCGAACTCGCCGTGTCCTGGCCGGCGCTGGCCCGCGGCATGGGTTCGGGGCTGGTCGTGAGCGTGCTCTTCTCCCTCCTGCCGCTGCTGGAGGTGCGCCGCGTCTCGCCGCTGCTGACGCTGCGCTCCGGCTTCGCGGCCGAGAACGGCCGGGGGCGCGACTGGCTGCAGTTCCTCGTGCTGGGTCTGATCGTCGCCAGCATCTTCGGCTTCGCCATCTGGCAAACCGGCCGGCTGTCGTGGGGTCTGGGCTTCGGTGGCGCGCTGCTCCTCGGGTTCGGGGTGCTGGCGGGGCTGGCCAAGGTGATCGCGTGGCTGGCCAAGAAGTTCACGCCGCGCGGGCTCCCCTTCGCCTGGCGGCAGGGCGTGGCCAACCTGCACCGGCCGAACAACCGCACGCAGCTCCTGCTGGTGTCGCTTGGCATGGGCACGTTCCTGATGATGACGCTCTACCTGACACGCGACACCGTGCTCAGCCAGCTGCGGGTGGTCGGCGGCAGCGACCGGCCCAACCTGATGCTCTTCGATATCCAGGACGACCAGGTCGAGCCGTTGAAAAAACTTTTGGCCGACAACGGCGCGCCGCTGCACCAGCACGCGGCGATCGTGACGATGCGCATCACCTCGCTCAAGGGCCGGGCGGTGGCCGACATCTTGAAGGACAAGCAGGCCGGCGTGCCGGGATGGACGCTGCGGCGCGAATACCGTTCGACCTACCGCGGCGAGCTGAGCAACACCGAGAAGGTCACCGCCGGCACCTTCACCGGGCGCGTGCCGGGCGACGGGGATGCGCCCGTGCCGATCTCGGTCGAGGACGGCCTCGCGCGGGACCTGCAGGTGAAGGTGGGCGACGAGATCGTGTTCGACGTCCAGGGCGTGGCCCTCAAGGCCGTGGTCGGCAGCCTGCGCGCCGTGGAGTGGCGCCGGATGCAGCCGAACTTCTTCATCGTATTCCCCGAGGGCGTGCTGGAGAGCGCGCCAAAATTCCACGTCATGGCGCTGCGGGTGGCCGACACCGCGCAGTCGGCCAGGGTCCAGCAGGCGGTCGTGCGCGACCACCCGAACGTGTCGGCCATCGACCTGGCGCTGATCATGCAGACCATCGACGGCGTCTACGCCAAGGCCTCGTTCGTGGTCGAGTTCCTCGCGCTCTTCACGGTGGTGACGGGGGTGGTGGTGCTGGCCGGCGCGGTGCTCATCGGCCGGTCGCAGCGGATGCGGGAGAGCGTGCTGCTGCGGACGCTCGGCGCGACCAAGGCGCAGGTGAACCGCATCATGTTCGCCGAATACCTCGCGCTCGGCACCCTGGGCGCCGCGGTCGGCGCCGTGCTGGCCATCGGCGCCAACTGGGCGCTGGCCCGCTTTGTCTTCCAGTTGAACTGGGTGACGCCCTCGCTGCTGGTGTTGGTCACCGGCTGGGCGGCGGTGAGCCTGATGACGGTGCTGACCGGCCTGCTGTCGAACCGCGGGATCTGCGACCACCCGCCGCTCGAGGTGCTGCGGCAGGAAACGTAGACTGTCGAGACGCACAGGGATAATTGTAGGGCCGTCGCTCGTCGGCGGGCCGCTCTGGGTGCGCACCACGGTCCGCCGACAAACGGCGACCCTACAACACACTGTTTCGGGTGACCACAGCTTTGCCCTTGTCACTTGCCCGCCGCCCCTTGTCATTTGCGGCCCATGTCTGCTGCTCCCCGCACCATCACCTTCCACTATATCTTGAAGGACGGCACCGGCCGCCTGCTCGACACGTCGCGCGGCGGCGCGCCGATGCCCTTCACCGAGGGGACCGGACAGATCATCGAAGGCTTGGAAGAGCCGTTGCTCCGGATGGCCGCAGGCGAGAAGCGCACGGTCGTGGTGCCCCCGGAGCGGGCCTACGGCGTCCATGACGCCAACCTCGTCCAGAAAGTGAAGCGCGCCCGGCTGCCGGTGGACGACCTGAAGGTGGGCGACCAGTTCCAGACGGGGCCGGACCGCTCGGCCCCGATCGTGACCGTGAAGGCGATCGAGGGCGACGAGGTGTTGCTCGATGCCAACCATCCGCTGGCCGGCCAGGAATTGCATTTCGAGGTCGAGGTGGTCGCCGTGCGGGCCGCCACGCCGGAGGAAAGCCAGGTCGTCCGTGAGTAACGCGAATCGACGCGAATACTAAGCCCAGTCCCGCCAATATCCTTCATGGGTAGGTCGGGCTTTACGCCCGACATCGCGCATCCTGTCGGGGGTAAACACTGACCTACAGTTCACGGTTTCCCAAAGTTATCTGCGGGACACCGCCCTGGACTTCGCTGCGCTCAGTATGACAATCCGGGATAGAATGCGCTGGTTTTCCGGGCAGCCGCATTTATTCGCGTGATTCGCGGGAAACTCCTCCTTATTCGTTTTGCACCATGATTGTCCTCGGCATCGATGTCGGTGGCTCCGCCTTGAAGGGCGCGCCCGTGAACACCAAGACCGGCCGGCTGCTCGGCGAGCGCCACCGGATCGAGATCGATTCCCCCTGCCCGACGGTGCAAGGCCTCGCCGCGGCGCGGGCCATCGCGCGGCATTTCAAGTGGAGCGGCCCCGTCGGGGTCGGCTTCCCCTCGGTCATTTTGGACGATCACATCGGCGTGGTGGGCAACCTCGGGAAAAACTGGGAGAAGAAGAACGGCGCGGTGCTGTTCAGCCGGGCGACGGGCGGCCGGGCGAAACTGTTCAACGACGCCGACGCCGCCGGGCTGGCGGAGATGAGATTCGGGGCGGGGAAGGGGCAGATGGGCTCGGTGCTGATGCTGACCATGGGCACCGGCATCGGCTCGGCGTTATTTTTTCGCGGCCGGCTGATGCCGAACCTCGAGTTCGGCCACATTCCCTGGCGCGGTCGGCCGATCGAACGCTTCGCCGCGGCCGCGGTGCGGAAGCGGCGCAAGCTCACCTGGCCCGAGTGGGCGAAGCGGGTGAACACCTTTCTCGCGGTCGCCGAGCGGATCTGTTCGCCCGAATTGATCATCATCGGCGGCGGGGTGAGCAAAAAGGCCGATAAGTGGCTCAAATACATCAAGGCCAACGCCAAGGTCGTCCCGGCGCGGATGGGCAATGACGCCGGGATCGTGGGCGCGGCGCTGGCTTGGGAGCAGGCGGGCAAGTAGGCCGGCGGCTCCCTTGTCGCCATTCATCCGGGCCCGGCGTCCGTTCATCAAAACTGGCTGCAACTTCGGCCTAAAAGCCGGTGTTGTAAGCCCATGCCCAACCCGCCCCCCCGTTCTGCCCGTTTCGGCCCAGCCGGCGGGCGGTTGGTCGCGCAAATTCCCAGCTTCATCGCTCCGATCTTTTCCTCCCATCCCGCCCCGGCTTCACTGCGCCCGTTCGTAGTTATCAGTTGTGTTGCAGAGGGGTCCTTCGCGGGGCCCCTCTGTGTTTTTCGGGGTGGCCCGGCCGGCGAGTAAAGCGCTGGCCAAGTCGTCTTCTTTCGCCCAATCCTCTCCCACCTACTGATCAACCATGTCCGCCCCTACGAACCAATTCACCACCCCGGCGCCCGCCGCCGTCCCCTCGAAAAAGAAATCCCGGCGCACGCTCATCATCGTGCTCGCTTCCCTGGGAGTCGTGGTGATCGCCGCCGCGGTCTTTGCCGCCTCTCGCAAGAAGGATATTGGCATCCCGGTGACCATCGAGAAGGCGGTCGTGAAGACCATCACGCACCTCGTCACCGCCACCGGCAAGGTCCAGCCCGAGGTCGAGGTCAAGATCTCCCCCGAGGTCGCCGGCGAACTCATCGAGATCCCTGTCATCGAGGGCCAGACCGTCAAGAAGGGCGACCTGCTCGTCCGCATCAAGCCGGACTTCTATGAGGCGCAGCTGGAGCAGCAGGAGGCCGCGCTCGCCTCCGCCAAGGCCGCCAGCGTGCTCAGCCAAGCCCGCCTCTCCAAGGCCGAGCAGGATTTCAAGCAGGCCAACGAACTTTACGGCAAGCAGCTCGTCTCCGACGCCGACTTCACCGCGGCCAAGACCAATCTCGACGTCGCCCGGGCCGACTTCGACTCCTCCAAGGCCCAGATCCGCCGCAGCGAGGGCTCCCTCACCCAGGCCCGGGACTCCCTGGCCAAGACCACCATCTACTCCCCGGTCGAGGGCACCATCAGCTCCCTGACCAGCGAGGTCGGCGAGCGCGTCGTCGGCACCAACCAGTTTGCCGGCACCGAGATCATGCGCATCGCCAACCTCGACAACATGGAGGTGCGCGTCCGCGTGAACGAGAACGACATCATCAACGTCAAGGTGGGGGACAACACCATCGTCACGGTCGACGCCTTCCCGGGCCGCAAGTTCACCGGCGCCGTCGCCGAGATCAGCAGCTCGGCCATCACCTCCGGCGCGCAGACCGCCGCCGCGTCCGCCTCGGACGACGTGACCAACTTCCTCGTCAAGATCAGCATCAAGGACCGCGCCGCCCGGCTGCGTCCCGGTATGAGCGCCACCGTCGACATCGAGACCCAGACCGTCGAGAACGTCGTCTCCGTGCCGATCCAGAGCGTCACGGTCCGCGCCGCCGGCGGCAAGACCGCCGAGGAACTCCAGCAGCAGAAGGCCAAAGAACAGAAGGAACGCTCGGGCAACGACCTCGAGGTCACCAGCGAGCGCGCCGAGGCCCGGCGGTCCCGGGATGAGCTGGAGCGCGTCATCTTCGTCAAGTCCGGCGACACCGTGAAACAGCGCAAGGTCGAGACCGGCATCGCCGACAACACCTCCATCGAGATCAAGAGCGGCGTGAAGGCCGGCGAGGAGGTCGTTTCCGGCAGCTATGCCGCCATCAGCCGCCGCCTCAAGGACGGCTCGAAGGTGATGATCGAGAAGGTCAAGGTGGCCGAGGAAAAGAAGTAACCGCCCGGCCCCCGCCGCCATGATTTCCTCCCCCGCCTCCGTTCCCTTCTCGCGCACCTACCGCGACCCCGGCCCCCTGGTCATCGACATCGAGGGGGTCACCAAGCTCTACAAGATGGGCGAGGAGACCGTCCACGCCCTCATGGGCGTCTCCATCAAGGTCCACCGCAACGAATACCTCGCCATCATGGGCCCCTCCGGCAGCGGCAAGTCGACCCTGATGAACATGCTCGGCTGCCTCGACACCCCCACGAAGGGCAAATACCACTTCACCGGGAAGGACGTCTCCGACATGTCGGACGACGAGCTGGCCGACATCCGCAACCGCGAGATCGGGTTCGTCTTCCAGACCTTCAACCTGCTGCCGCGGTCCACCTCGCTGGCCAATGTCGAGCTGCCGCTCATCTACGCCGGCCTCTCCCACCATGACCGCCGCGCCAAGGACGTCCACGCCCTGGAAAGCGTCGGCCTGGGCGACCGCATGGGGCACAAACCCAACGAGCTCTCCGGCGGCCAGCGCCAGCGCGTCGCCATCGCCCGCGCCCTCGTCAACCATCCCTCCATCATCCTCGCCGACGAACCGACCGGCAACCTCGACTCCCGCACCGGCGAGGAGATCATGCAGCTGTTTGAGGATCTCTACGCGCAGGGCAACACCATCATCGTGGTCACCCACGAGGAGGACATCGCCCGCCACGCCCGCCGCATCGTCCGCCTGCGCGACGGCCTGATCGAGTCGGATGTGAGACAACACTGAGCGGCCATGACGTTCTCAACCTGGCATTCTGAGCGCAGCGAAGAATCCAGCGGCACGCCCGCTGGCGCACCTCATCATGGATTCTTCGCTGCGCTCAGAAGGCCAGGCGGGATACGGGCGAATCCAAAATCGAGAATCGAGAACCGAAAATCCCCCTAGCCATGCTCCGCCTCTGGAACGAGTTCATCGAGTCCTTTCGCATCGCCTTCACGCAGATCCGCGCGAACAAGATGCGTTCGGTGCTCACGGCCCTCGGCGTCATCATCGGCATCGTGGCCGTCACCCTCATGGGCACCGCCATCCGGGGCATCGACACCGGCTTCCAGAACAGCCTCAACATGCTCGGCGACGACGTCGTCTACGTCCAGAAATGGCCGTGGGGCGGGGTGGAGGACTGGTGGAACTACGCGAACCGGCCGAACATCCGACCGCGGGATGCCGAGGCGCTCAACCGCGTCATCGCCGAGACGCCCGACAGCCTCCTGGACATCGCCGTGCCGGTGGTGGGCCGCGGCCTGGCGGTGAAGAAGGACGATGCCAAGGTCAGCTCGGTCTTCATTTTGGGCACCACGTCCGATTATTCGCGCATCAACAACGTCGATTACCACGAGGGGCGCCTCTTCAACGACACCGAGGCCCTGGCGGGGCGCGAGGTGATCGTGCTGGGCTTTGACGTCGCCGAGGCGCTCTTCCCGAACGTCTCCCCGCTGGACCAGACCGTCCTGGTGGGCGGACATCCCTTCACCGTGATCGGCGTGTTCGCCAAGCAGGGCGAGTTCCTCGGGCTCTTCAGCTTCGACAACCAGGCGATCATGCCGCTGGCCGCCTTCCAGAAGTTTTTCGGCGCCCGCCGGGGCGCGGAGCTGCGCGTCAAGATCACCGACAAGACCAAGCTGGTGGCGGCGAAGGAGGAGCTCGTCGGGGCCATGCGCCGGGTGCGGGGCCAGTTGCCGGGCGAACGCGACAATTTCACCCTCAACGAGCAGCAGGCGTTCAAGGCCCAGCTCGACCCGATCAAGAGCGGCATCGCGATGGCCGGCCTGTTCATCACCGGCCTCTCGCTCTTCGTCGGCGCCATCGGCATCATGAACATCACCTTCGTCAGCGTGAAGGAGCGCACCAAGGAGATCGGCACGCGCAAGGCCCTCGGCGCCCGCCGCCGCAGCATCCTCCTGCAGTTCCTCATCGAGGCCGTCTCCATCTGCCTCATCGGCGGCGTGGCCGGCATGGTGTTGTCCTTCGGCCTGTTCCTCGGCGTGAAGGCCAACGCGCCCAACTTCCCCGTGGAATTTTCCCCCGACCTCGTGCTTGTCAGCATGGCCGTCTCGGTCGTGGTCGGCATCCTGTCCGGCTTCATCCCCGCCTGGGGCGCCTCGCGCCTCGACCCGGTGGTCGCGCTCAGATACGAGTGAGGGTCGCCCGCTAATCATGCCAATCACTCGAATTTAGATGCATTTCCAACCAGAAAACCGAGGCATGCCGGCCGGGAGCCGCTGGCTTATCGATCGAATCAGCCATTCGCGTTAATTCGCGTCATTCGCGGGCAACTCTCATGTCTTTCACTGAAATCATCCGCATGGCCCTCAGTTCGCTGGGGGTGAACAAGCTCCGGTCCTTCCTCACGATGTCCGGCATCACCATCGGGGTGTTCTCCGTCATCGGTGTGATGACCGCCGTCACCGCCCTGCGCAGCTCGATCGAGACGGGCATCAGCTTTCTCGGGACGAACATGTTCCAGTTCTCCAAGTATCCGGCCACGGGGGGCGGCGATGGCTCCCAGCGCCGGCGGATCGAGCTGCGGCGCGATGTCACCCTCGCGCAGGCCCTGCGCTACCAGCGGCTGATGGAGGGGATCGCCGACGTGAACTGCCTCAAGACCTTCGACCGCACCGGCCGCGCGCAGGCCTTCTACAACGGCCGCAAGACCACCCCCGGCCTGACCTTTGCCGGCAGCAACGAGCATTTCCTCGCGGCCAACCAGTTCTCCATCGAGGTCGGGCGCAACCTCACCGCGGACGACCTGGAACTGGCCCGCCCCGTCATCATCATCGGCCAGAGCATCCTCACCCGCCTCTTCCCCTCGGAGAACCCCCTGGGCAAGCTCATCAAGATCCGCGACTGCACCTACACCGTCATCGGCGTGTTCGCCTCCAAGGGCAGCCTTTTCGGCCAGAACCAGGACGACATCGCCGTGATCCCGCTCACCCGGTTCCTGAATGATTTCGGCAGCGAGCGGGTGTCCGTCAACATCGCCACGCAGGCCGCCAGCCAGCTGGTCTACAACGACACGATGGAAAAGGCCATCACCGCCATGCGCATCGCGCGCGGGCTGAAGCCCGAGGACGACAACGACTTCGAGGTCTATTCCAACGACTCGCTCATCGCGGCCTTCGGCAAGGTCGCCGACGTGATCGCTGCCGGCTCGTTCGTCATCAGCGGCATCGCCCTGCTGGCGGCCGGCGTCGGCATCATGAACATCATGCTCGTCAGCGTCACCGAGCGCACCAAGGAGATCGGCGTCCGCAAGTCCATCGGCGCGCGGAAAAAGAACATCCTCACCCAGTTCCTGATCGAGGCCGTCGTGATTTCGCTGGCCGGGGGCGTCATGGGCATTTTGCTCGGCGTCGCGGGGGGCAACGGCCTGGCCCTGATGCTGAAGGCCAATATCGTCTTCCCGTGGGACTGGGCCGCCATCGGCATCCTCGTCTGCTCCGGCATCGGCGTCGGCTTCGGCTTCTACCCGGCGTGGAAGGCCGCCGCCCTCGACCCGATCGAGGCCCTGCGCTACGAGTAAGCTTGGCAGGCCGCGGTGAGTGGCGCAATTTCGCCCCATGCATCTGCGGGTCATGGCCAGTTATCGTCCTCCCGCCAACCGGGCCTTCGGCTTCTGGCCGGTGCGGTTCGGGGCGGGCATGGATGCGCAGGGCCAAACGGTCTGGGTGCTCCAGGTCTATTACCGGCGGCTGCTCATCACCCTCGGCCTCCTCGCCACCGCGGGCTGGCTGCTGGCCGCCACCGCGCTGTTTTTCTGGCTGAACCAGACCCCGCGCAACCAGGTCGGCTGGCTGGATCTCGCCGCCCCTTGGCGCTGGACCGAGCTGCGGGGGAAACGCGGGGACACCGCGGTGCTCACCGCGCTCGATGAATTGAAGGCCCGCGACTACCCCAGCGCCTTCTACAACCTCCGCGTCGGCCTCTCCCGGTCTCCGGGGAACGTCGAGGGCCGCCTTACCCTGGCCCGCCTGCAGGCCGGCTACGACCCCGCGCGCGCCGTGGCCCTCCTGGAGGAGGGCATCCCACGCTCCGCCCACGACCCCAAATTCCTCAACGGTCTTTTTGCCCTCTATGGCAGCCTCCAGATCCAGGCACATGCCCTCGAGGTGGCCGACCGGCTCTGGCGGGAAAAGGGCGACGGCCTGCCCCCCGAGGCCCGGTTTGCCCTGCAGCGCGCCCGGGCGGTGCTGCTGCTGCAGCTCGCCCGCTATCCCGAGGCGGAGGCGGCCCTCGCCGCCATCAGCCCCCCGGCCGCGCCCGCGGATCGGGCGGCGCTCACCGGCCTGCAGCTCGAGCTGCTGCTGCGTTCCGGCCGCGCTGCCGAGGCCCGGCAATATGCCGACA